>CAMOCC010000118.1 GCA_946610035.1 uncultured Verrucomicrobiota bacterium | reverse complement strand
GCGCGAAGGCGGCGACAGCCGCGCGTCGGACATCGGCCTTGCCGCCGAACGCCTTATGGCGGCCGGCCGCTAAAGTCGGATCAGCTGCTTCCTGATTGCGGTGGCGACGGCCTCGGTGCGGTTCGCCGCGCCGAGTTTGGCGAGAATTGCAAGCACGTGCTCGTTCACGCCATCGGTGCGGATGCTGAACATTTTTGCGATATCCTTGTTCGTGAGCCCTCTTGCCATTGCCTGGAGAATCTCAAGCTGACGCGGCGTGAGTTCCGGCGCGGGAGGGTCGGTCGAAATCAGCTTCCTGACGGCGGGCGAGATAACGCGTCCGCCGCTTGCGACCGTGCGTATCGCCGAAAGGAGTTCGCGGTCTTCGGCCGTCTTCATCAGTGCACCCGTCGCGCCTGCCTCAATGGCGCGTGATATCTTGTCGGACGTTCCGAACGACGTCAGCACGACAATCTTTGCGGATGGAACGGCGGCACGTATTTCCTCCGTCGCCTCCACGCCGTCCTTGCGCGGCATTACGATGTCCATGATGACCACGTCCGGGGCGAGCTGCTTTGTGCGCGCGACCGCCTCGTTGCCGTCCTTTGCCTCCCCGACGACCTCAATCCCGCGTTCCGTGCCGAGAAGGGCGCAGAGGCCGTGCCGGACTATCGCATGGTCGTCCGCGATGAGCACCCTGATGTTCTTCATTCTGGCTTGTCCTCCTCCTCGCCGTCAATTGCGACTGTCACGTCAACGCGCGTGCCGCGACCGGGCGAGCTGTCGATGGAAATCGATCCGCCGAACGTGTCGACGCGTTCGCGAATTCCCTGAAGCCCGAAGTGGCCCTGGTCGATGCTCGGCGCGGACTCAGGGTCGAATCCGCGGCCATCGTCCGAGACGGAGAATTTGAGGAGATCTCCATCGATGCATCCCGCGATCCTGATCGTCTTTGCGCCGCCGTGCCGGATGGCGTTGATGGTGAGTTCGCGGACGATTCTGAGCGTCGCGTGCGCGAGGGCGTCCGAAAGCCGCGCGCGCGGAACGCGGAACCTGATCGCGACCGACGTGTCGCCGACGTGGGGCCTAATGGAGAATTCGACCGCCTTCTCCATGTCCGGCTGGTCCAGCGCTTCGCCACGCAGGTCCCAGAGGCAGTTCCTCAGCTCGTCGCGGCTTGAGGCGATTGCGTTCGACGCGAATTCGAGATGCTGCATGGCCGCCGATGGAGCGCTCGCGGGGAGAAGCCGCTGCGCAGCGCTTATCTCCATCGAGACGCCGGTGAGGTTCTGCGCAAGCGTGTCGTGAAGCTCCGCCGCGAGTCGAGTGCGTTCGCTGATCTTTAACGTCGACTTGATCTGGCCGAGCTGCGCGCGCAGAAGCGCGCGGCCGCGTTTCTCGGCGAGGGTTTTGAGAGAACGGTTCCAGATGAGAACCGCGGCGACGGCTGCGAGGAGGATCGCGATGACGGCGAAGAGCCGTCCGCTCGTCCACCACGGGGGATGCGCGACGATGCGCAGGCCGTCTGCCCCGCAGACCACGAAGAATCCCCTGATCTGCGGGAACGCGGCGTTCGGACGCCAGTTCTCCACGTCGAGAACGCAGATGCCCGTTGCCTCCACCACGCTTCCGGGTTCTATGTCCGGGTTCGCCTCCGGTGCGACGACCGGCACGAGGAAAGAGCCGTCTTCGACGTTCAGCGTGTCGCCGTTGCGGTTTCTCAGCGTGCCGCGCAGAACGATTGTCTTGCCGAGGAACTGCGGCTTGACCTGCACCTGCCCGTTTTCTCCAAGCATGATGTCGCGCGCGGTGACGTTGGTCGCGGCCACGTCGGCAAAGTCGTAGGGTTCTGCCGGACGCCACCTTGCGCGCTCGAGGTTGACGCGGTAGACGTCCGACACCGGGCGCCCGACGACTTCGGCGAACGATCCGCCCTTCGGCGCGGGGCGGTTCGCGAACGAGACGCGCACGAGTCTCCCGGAAGGCGTCTCGAGAAGCGATTCCGTGTCCGACCACGACGCGAGGATCCTGCCGGCGATTCTGCGGTGGCCGAGGCGCGATATCTCGGCCGGCGTCATCAGTTTCGTGTCGCCGAGTTCCGGCACGTCGAAGGGGTCGCTTGGCGCGGGCCGCAGAACCTCGATGTCGTTCAGACCTGCGATGAAAAGCTGCCGGCCAAGCTGGCGCCTCGGCTCCGGTACGTATGGGTCACAGACTCCAGTCGCGCGGATTCTCGCTCCGACAAGCTGTTCGACTGAAGACATGTTGTCGTTGCCGCATTTCACCGGCGCGTAGATCGTCTCTCCGTCCGCATCAAGGACGAGGAATACGAATTTAGGGTCAGTCTCGTCGCTTAGCGCGTCGGAGACTGTCGCTTCCATCTCTACGCGCTGCGAGTCGACCGATCCGCCGAGGAACTCTGCGGCTGACACGGCGCGCGGCGCATCCGCCGCGCACATTGGCGCGGCGAACACGGCGATGGAAAGAAGCGAGAGCAACTTCAACATGCCACTATTGTACCATATAGACCGTATCTTCGCACACCCCCCTAATTTGACGGGGTGGGAAACTCAGGGGACGTTTGGTAGAATGGTAATCATGAAAACGGTTATATGCATTGCGGCCGCGACGGCGGCGCTCGTTTCGATTGCGGACATGCAGGCGGAATGCCAGCAGCTTGTGGACGACGCGGTTGCGCGGGGCGAACAGTGCGGGGTGCAGTTCTGCGCCTACAGCCACGGAAAGAAGATCGTCGACGTGTGCGCGGGACGGCTCTCAACCCGCCCCGACGCGCCGGCTGTGAAGGGCGATTCCCTCTTTCCGATCTTCTCGACCGAGAAGCCGCTTCTCGCGACTGCCGTGCACCGAGTGGTCGAGAAGGGGCTTATGGACTACGACAAGCCGCTCTGCACCTGGTGGCCGGAGCTGAAGGGCGACGGCAAGGAGAAGCTGACCCTTCGGGAGACGTTGGGCTACAGGTCGGGGCTCCCGGGGGGATGTCCGACGAGGCTTTCCACCCACGACCTCGTCGACTGGGATCTTGTTGTCAGGGAGGCGGCCGCTGACAAGCCGGAGAAGACTCCCGGCACCGTCCAGCGCTACATGCCGTATGCCTACGCGTGGATGCTCGGGCATCCGCTTGAAGTCGCCTGCGGCAAGCCGCTCAAGGAAGTTCTCGACGAAGAGGTTCTGATTCCATCCGGAATCGAGCGCGAATTCTACTTCGTCGTCCCGCGCTCGGAATATCCACGCGTCGCAAAGTTCTACAGAAGCATCTTCTGCGAAGTGATGAACGAGGACTGGGCGCGCGAGGCGTGTCTGCCGAGCGCGTGGGCCGTGTCAAGTGCGCGGGCGCTCTGCCGGTTCTACAACCGCCTGTGCGGATTCGACGGCGAATCGCCGCTCATACGCCGCGAGACGCTCGACGCCGCGCTCAAGCCGTGTCGGCACGAGAGCGATCCTCTGCCGTCCCCGCAGGAACTCAAGGACGACTGGCACATGATCTTCGGAATGGGCTACGGACTCTGGGGCGAGGCAGAGAGGATGGACCGCGTGTTCGGACACGGCGGCGCAGGCGGCTCGGAGGCGCTTGTCGACCGCGACAACGAACTTGTCGTCGCCTACACCTGCAACTTCAGCCAGAACCACGACAAGCTCCGCGAGGCGCTTTACGAAGTCGTCGGTATGCGCTGGCGGTACTGGAAAGACAAGAAGAGTCTTCAGGACCTCCAGATGAAGAACGCCGGCAAATGATCGTGCGCCATGCCCCCTAATTTGACGGGGTGTGCGCGGTTTCCATTCCGTTGCGCTGAAATATGGTATAATAGGCGGCGTCTGTAAGTTCTTCTACATCGCTGGGGCCGTGCATACGGCCGATCAACAGCCAAAGGAGCCATAAGCGTCATGCGGCTTTACCATGGGTCTAAGTCGGGTTTGTCGGGAGCGATCGCCCCCGTGAGCCGTGATGTTTGCGATTTCGGGCGGGGCTTCTACATGGGTACGGAAAGCACACAGCCGTTGACGCTCATTTGCCATGGTGAATCTCCGAAGTTCTACGACATTGACTTCGACCTTGAAGGATTGCGCGTCCACCGGTTTGAGCCGGATGTCGAATGGGCGATGTTCGTCGCATGGAACAGGAAGGTGATTCCCAATCGGTTCAGGTCCTGCTACGACGACAGGTTTCTGCCGATCGTGCAGTCAAGCGACGTGATTGCCGGCAAGATCGCGAATGACCGCATGGTTGTGGTGCTGGACTGGTTTTTCAACGACTTTATTTCCGATGTCGGTCTGCTTATGGCTCTTCAGGCGCTTGGGCTCGGCGACCAGTATTGCGCAAAGACGGCAAAGGCGTGCGAACACGTGAGGATTGCGGGCGAGCGCGCACTTTCGTCAGATGAATGTGCGGCGTTGCGCACGCGCTCGGAAAGCCAGCGGAACGCCGCGGTGAAGATGGTTGACCGCATCCGGCTTGAGCATCGCCGTGACGGCATGTTCTTCTCGGAGATAATCGAGAAAGCCACGGGGAGGAAATGGCTGTGACGCTCGATGTCTTTCAGATGCAGCAGTGCGACAATCAGGGACGTCTCTTCGAGAGCCTTGACAGTCGCGACATCGACGCCAAGGTGTTCATCAAGGCATTCATGAATTCGCGGGCGGCGGCCGGGCTTGATTCGTCATTCGACCATTTCCAGTGGGCCGGCAACGAATACATCTACGAGGATGTCGTGGAGGAATACGGACTCAAGCCGATGCAGAATCCGCCGCGCTACAATACCGAAGCGCTTTACTACGCCGGCTATATCACGCGCTATTGGCACTACCTCACGGGCGAGACCTCGAAGCAAATCTACGCCCAATGCGACGAAACCCGTCTTTTGCAGTGCTACGGCTTTCATTCCGAGTCAAACGAGATGGCCATCGCCGACATAAAGGCCTGCGCCAGGTAGCCCCCTAATTTTACGGGGTGGAACACGCGCTCGCCGTTTGATACAATAGCGACATGAGCAAAGCATCATTAGTCGCGGCGGCCTTTGCCGCCGTAATGTCAGCGGAATCAATCGCGGCAGATGCGCCGCGCTCCGCGATGCGCGAGCTTCCGCTTTCGGACATGAAGGTGCTCGCTCTTGCGGGCGAGAGACTCGACGCCTGCATCCGCAGCCAAATGTCTCGCAAGGACTGCGCATACCTCTCCTCGCCGTACGAGTGGAAGGCCGAGCAGGGCAGCTGGGATGTCGTCGAGCCCGGCATCTGGCAGACTGAGTTCTGGGGCAAGTACATGCACGCGGCAGTGCCGCTCGCCGACTACTGCCGCGACGAGGGATGGAAGCGGCGCATAGGCGAAAGCGTTGCCGCCGTGATTGCGACGCAGCTGAAGGACGGATATATCGGCAACTACAGGGAGGATGTGCGCGGAGCGGTCTGTGACGTATGGGGCGCAAAGTACACGATGATGGGGCTCATGCACTGGTACGACTCCACGGGCGACATGGCTGCGCTTGACGCCTGCCGCGGCGTGTTTCGCTGGCTGACCGGCATCTTTGGGCCGGGGAAGCGGTCGCTTGCGGCGGAAGGGCCGTTCAACGGACTAATGAACTGCTCCGTGCTTGAACCTGTCGTATGGCTTTATCGACGCACAGGCGACAGAGCCTGCCTCGACTTTGCGCGGTGGATCACGGAGGAGCTTGACGGCAATCCCGAAGGGCCGGAGATTTTCCGTCTGGCCGCTGCGAACACTCCGCTCAAGGACTGCAAGTCTGCGAAGAGCGGTACTAAGGCGTACGAGAAGATGAGCTGCTGTCAGGGGATCCTCGACTACTACGAGGAAACGGGCGACAGGCGGCTTCTTGACACCATCGTCGCAATCGCGTCGCAAGTCGCCGCCGAGGAGATCGACATCTCCGGCGGCGGGACGCAGCACGAGAGGTTCTGCGGTTTCGCGGAAAGGCAGACGCGCGACTGCGCCGTCGCTTCCGAAATGTGCGTTCTCACAACATGGATGCGTCTCTGCGAAAAACTTCTCTCGGTAACGGGCGAGTCGAGGTGGGCGGACGAAATCGAGAAGACATTCTACAACGCCTATCTCGGAGGTCTCGCCGCAGACGGTTCGTCATTCGATTCCTACGGCGTTCTCGGCGGAACGCGCGAGCGCTTTCATCCGCGGCAGTGCCGCATGGAGGCTAACTGCTGCGATTCGAACGGCGCACGCGGGTTCGTCGCCTTCCTCGAATCGGCAGTCATGTCGTCCGGGCCTGTCGTTACAGTCAATCAGCATGTCTGCGGGACTGTGCGAATAAAGGAGCTTGGCGTTGTCGTCGACCAGTTCAACGACTATCCGCGGAAGCTCGAGTCAGCCGTCACGCTGTCGATGCACGAGCCCCGCCGATTCTCACTTCGTATCAGAATGCCTTCATGGAGCGAGGCGACGACGGTGAAGACGTCGTGGGGCGAGGAGAAGAAGCTCGGCGGTGGCGGCTATGTTGTATTCGAGCGCGAATGGAAGAGCGGCGATCAGGTGAAAATGATTTTCGACGGCCGCGTGAAGCGGCATGAACTCGATGGAATGATGGCGTTCACGAGAGGTCCGGTTCTGCTTGCGCGCGACGTGCGCTTCGGCGACGGAGATCTTTCAGAGTCGTTTGCCGCGCCCGATGCGGACAGGTTTGTAGTGACGCAGCCGCCCTGCGCGTCAGTTTACATGGCCGTTACAGGCATGTTTTCGCGCTATGCGGCGATGCCGCGCCCGATCGGATTCTGCGATTTCGCGTCAGCCGGCAATACCCGCGACGGGAAAAGCTTCTTCAGGGTGTGGATTCCGGTCGAGGTCGAATGAGTCCGGTACAACTGCGCCCCCGTGCCGCCTATTCGTGGTCGCGCGTTAGCGCAAAACACACATATACGCCAATATATGCGTACTGAGCAAAAGCCATCAATTTGCAAGTTCCTTACATAAATCGCTCGGTGCACCC
>CAMOCC010000117.1 GCA_946610035.1 uncultured Verrucomicrobiota bacterium | reverse complement strand
GCGCAAGCGTCTGCGCGAGAACATCAACCGTCGGAGTTTTTCCAAAACCGCGCAGCACCTCAAGACTCGGCGGCTCAAGAAGCGGATATGGGGCACAGTTCTAGCGGTGCTTGTTTTCGTTGCGGTGTTCGTCGCGCTGGCCTTCTTGATTGTGATTTTAGGGTCTTTTAGGGTCGGATAGGGTCGATTAGGGTCGGATAGGGTCGTGTAGGGTCGAGTAGGGGCTTTTAGGGTCGTGGTTGGGGGCGCGGCTATTCCCCAAAGAGGTGGAGCTTTTCGATTAGTTCGGCGTCGGCGGGACAGAAGGGCAGAGCCTGCATTTCGGCGGGCGTCAGCCAGCGGATCGATTGATGCTCCAGCGCCTTGGGCTCGGAGTTCGCCTTCGGTTCGCATGCGAGGAGGGTGAGGCGTATCGTCTTCTCCGGATAGGTGTGGACTACGGCATCCACGATGCGCACGTTCTCGATTTCAAGATCCAGCTCCTCACGGCACTCTCGTTCAAGCGCCTGGGCGGGCGTCTCGCCGGGCTCGATCTTTCCGCCCATGAACTCCCATAGTCCGCCTTGTGTCTTGTGTGCCGGGCGTTGTCCGACAAGATAAGTGTCGCCGCGGCGGATGATCGCACCGACGACTTCTATTGCTTTCCCGATTGGTTCCTGCTTGTTTGTCATGATGAATGCGTAGAAGTATGTGGGGAGTATTATAGCACAATTGGACTGCGCGAAAAACCGACTTTCTCGCTATTGACACCCGGAACAGGGTTTTGGTAAAATATGCGCGTCAGATGAAAAAGACAACACAGTTTCTCCTTTTTAAGGGCTTCTTTCTTGCGTACAAGCGACGCGGGGTCTGATGACTTGTCCTTAAAATGAGGAGAACCACAGAAAAGCCAAGGGCCCCGCTGAAATGAGAAGCGGGGCCTTTTTGCTAGGATCGAATAATCATGAAAAAAACAATCGCAGTGATAAAAGGAGATGGAATCGGACCGGAAATCGTGTCCGAGGCCGTTGCTGTCCTTGCGAAGATCGCCGCGAAGTTCGGACACGACTTCACCTTTGACGAACGACTCGTAGGAGGCGCCGCGTACGACGCTACGGGCGACTGTCTGCCGGACGAGACGCTCGCCGCGTGCAAGGGCGCGGACGCCGTACTGCTGGGCGCCGTGGGCGGGCCCAAGTGGGACGCTCTGCCGGGTCCGAAGCGCCCGGAGAAGCGGGCCCTGCTCACCCTCCGCAAGGAGCTGGGGCTTTTCGCCAACCTCCGCCCAGCCAAGGTGTGGCCTACGCTTCGCGACGCCTCGCCGCTTAAGGCGCAGGTCGTCGACGATGGAATCGACCTCCTCGTCGTCAGGGAGCTTACGGGAGGCGTCTACTTCGGCGAGCATCTGCGCTCGGCGGACGGACAAAGCGCGCTCGACAAGATGCCGTACTCCGTCCCCGAGATAGAGCGCATCGCGCGAGTCGCCTTTGCCGCCGCGCGCACGCGCCGCAACCGCGTCACGAGCGTTGACAAGGCGAACGTCCTTGAGACAAGCCGCCTGTGGCGCGAAACCGTGCAGAGAATCCGCAATGCGGAATACCCTGACGTCGCGCTCGACTTCATGTACGTGGACAACGCGGCGATGCAGCTGGTCCGCGCGCCTTCCCACTTCGACGTGATCCTTACCGAGAACATGTTCGGTGACATCCTCTCAGACGAGGCTTCGCAGGTCACGGGGTCCATAGGAATGCTGCCCTCGGCGTCGCTCAGGGGCGACGGTTTCGGGATGTACGAGCCTATCCACGGGTCGGCGCCGGACATCGCGGGGAAGGGTGTCGCGAACCCGCTTGCGACGATACTCTCGGCCGCGATGATGCTTCGCCACTCCTTCGGACTGGAGGCGGAGGCCGGCGCAATCGAGCGCGCAGTTGCCTCGACGCTGGAGTCCGGCGTCCTCACCCCCGACCTTGGCGGGACGGCCGCGACACATGACGTCGGCGTCGCCGTCGCATCAAGGGTCTGACATACACCAACTATCATCATCACATTATGATCATTACACTCAAGAAGGGCGCGAGCGACGCCCAGGTGGAGAACCTGAAGGCGCTTCTAAGGACCAAGAACATCGAGCCGCGCGTCTGGAAGGGCGAGCTGGAGACGGTGATCGGATGCGTCGGCGACATCGCGCACCTCGACCCCGGACTCATAGAGGCGTTGGAGGTCGTCGAGCACGTCCAGCGCATTCAGGAGCCGTTCAAGGCGGCGAACAGGAAGTTCCATCCCGACGACTCGGTGATCGAGTGCGGGGCGGGCGCGAAGGTCGGAGGCGGGAATTTCGCCGTCATTGCGGGTCCGTGCTCTGTCGAAGGCGAGGAGCAGATCGTCGGCGTCGCGAAGGACGTGAAGGCCGCCGGGGCGACGATGCTGCGCGGAGGCGCGTTCAAGCCGCGCACGTCGCCCTACGCCTTCCAGGGAATGGGCGCGGAGGGACTGAGGCTCCTCTCGCTTGCGAAGAAGGAGACGGGGCTTCCGATCGTCACGGAGCTGATGGACTTCAAGGACATCGAGCTTTTCAACGATGTGGACGTCATACAGATAGGCGCGAGGAACATGCAGAACTTCAACCTCCTCAGGGAGGTGGGGGCGTACACGAAGAAGCCGATACTGCTGAAGCGCGGGATGTCCGCGACCTTGCAGGAGCTTCTCATGAGCGCAGAGTACATCATGGCGTCGGGGAATCCCAACGTCATCCTGTGCGAACGCGGCATCCGCACCTTCGAGACGGCACTCAGGAACACTCTCGACCTGGGCGTGGTGACGGTGCTGCACCGGCTTTCCCACCTTCCGGTCGTCGTCGATCCGTCGCATGCGACGGGACACTCCTGGATGGTCGACTCTGTGGCGGTCGCTGCGACTGCGATAGGGGCGGACGGTCTCATCATTGAAGTCCACAACGATCCGCCACACGCCAAGTGCGACGGCGCGCAATCGCAGACGCCTGCGATGTTCGCGAAGACGATGGACCGTGTACGGGCGGTCAGGGCTGTGATATAATATTGAAAAACAACCGGAAACACCATGATCGACCTAAAGAACGTAAGAAACGAGATTGACGCCATCGACGAAGAGCTGGTGAAGCTCTTTCTGAAGAGGCTTGAAGTCACGGCGCAGGTCGCCGCCTCGAAGCGCGAACGCGGTGCGCCGATTACGGACCCTGCGCGCGAGCGCGAGATCATCTCGCGCGTGACCGCCGAGGTCGGACCCGAGTACGAGAACGGTGCGCGGCTTTTCTTCACGACGCTCTTCTCCATATCGAAGGCGAGGCAGAGGCTTCTTATAAAGGGCGATTCGCCGATGGTGAAGTCCGTAAGGGCGGCCGCGGCCGAGGGGCGCCGCTTCCCGACCCGCGCCTTCGTGGCGTGCTGCGGAGCGGAGGGGTCGTACGCGCAGCAGGCGACTGCGCAGATGTTTGCGGCGCCTACCATCATGTACTTCAATGCATTCGAGAAGGTGTTCGAGGCGGTCGAGAAGGGGCTTTGTCCGTACGGGATACTGCCGATAGAGAACTCAGCAGCGGGTTCCGTCGCCGCCGTGTACGACCTCATGCTGAAGCACAAGTTCCACATCGCCCGTGCATTGAGGCTCAAGATCGACCACGTGCTCCTCGCGCCGCGCGGAGTGAAGCTGGAGGACGTCCGCGAGGTCGCGAGCCACCCCCATGCGATTGCGCAGTGCAAGCGGTTCTTCCTGGAGCATCCGCAGATCAGGGAGCGTCCCGCGTCGAACACCGCGGTCGCGGCGAAGGAGGTCGCGGCATCGGAGCGCAGGGATCTCGCCGTCATAGCATCGAGGGCGTGCGCGGAGCTTTACGGACTCGATGTCATCGCCGAGGGGGTGCAGGATGCGGCGTTCAACTACACGCGCTTCATCTGCATTTCGAAGGATATGGAGATATACCCCGATGCATCCAAGTTCTCGATAATGCTGTCGTTGCCGCACCGTCCGGGCGCGCTTAACGCGATAATCTCGAAGTTCGCCTCGATAGATGTCAACCTGACGAAGCTGGAGTCGCGCCCGATACCCGGAATGGACTTCGAGTTCCGCTTCACGTTCGACTTCGAGGCTTCGCCGACCGATGCAGGGGTCCTCTGCCTTCTTTCGGAGCTCGCCTCCGATCCGGAGATAGAGCACTTCGACTTCCTAGGCGCCTACGCGGAGAAGTAGAATTCAGGTTGTGTCGCCCCGCTACGCAGGGGATGAGGGGACGGTCACCGCAGGGTATGATATGCTGCACCTTTGGAGACGCGGCTTCCAGCCGCGTCAAGTGCGCTAAAGTAATCGCAGACCAATCACTCTATTGACGCGGCTGGAAGCCGCGTCTCCAATCAATTCAGGGGATGAGGGGACAGTCACCGCAGGGGATGATATGCTGCACCTTTGGAGACGCGGCTTCCAGCCGCGTCAAGTGCGCTAAAGTAGTCGCAAACCAATCACTCTATTGACGCGGCTGGAAGCCGCGTCTCCAATCAATTTACCCCCACTCTATTGACGCGGCTGGAAGCCGCGTCTCCAAATAAGTTGAACCCCCGATTCCTACCACCTCTTACGCAGTGATTCCGTTGGTATAAAATCTTGTTGGACGCCATACCGCAATCGGGCATCTTTTTGTGGTGGAAAAGGACATCACAAGCCCACGATTCTTTGCTATAATTTATGCATAAACCTAAGGGAGGTAAAACCGAAATGAGACTCAAACAGCTGTCACTCATCCTGGCCGCAACCGGATTCTCCGCCGCGACCGCCTTCGCCGACACATACACATGGACTGGTGGCGCAGGTGACTCTGTCTACACTACCGCCGGAAACTGGAACGTCGGCGATTCCCCAGCCACGCATGCCCCGTCTGACACGGACGATGTTGTCATTGACGGCGCAGCTGTTACATGGGATGGCACACATTACGTTCCGTCCGTCCTGACGCTTCAGAATAATGCGTCGCTCGCGATTGGCGGCGAGATCCAGTTCAATACGACCAACCAGAAGATATACGGCGGCACGGTAACTGGGACCGGACTTATTGCCGCGCAGGCTGCCAATGCGGTTCTGACCATTTCAGATGCACACTTGAAATGTTCTTCAACTCGCACGGATTACTTCGTCTTTTACCAGCAAGGCGGTAGCTACTTGAACTTTGTGGATGGCAGCTCCCGCAGCGCTTCGCTATCCTATCTTGAATCACTTGGTATCTCGGATCCGTACGCCACGTTTTTTTCTGGCAATGCTCCGAAAATCCGCTACAACGACCAATTGGTAAGCCAGGCGGAGTTTAGCGAGAATTTTCAGGTTGCCACGGCCGACGGATATGTGACCATTTCGCTTAAGTCTCTCGACGGTTGGACTGTCGCTATACCCATGCTCGGAGAGGTTGCGAACGGCGAAGTTTCCGTGACATACACGGCGACGAAGTATAGCGGCGGTAGCGCGACAATTGTTATTGGCTGCGCTTCGTCTGATCTCGGCGACAACATCGCCAACTGGGCTGGCAAGACCACCGAGGCCGCCACGGATGTGGCCGACACAACGACTTCCAGCGAGACCATCACTCTCGGCGCCGGTGTCAACTACATCCGCGTCTTCGTGACGGCCGACGGAACGACCGTCGCTTCTTCCGCCGTGACTGCGAGGAACCTCGTCTACGGCGACTACGGCGATCTCACTAACGTTTATGAGTACATCGGCACAGACAACGATCTCACAAAGGCCTCCAACTGGGTCAAGGGTGGACAGGCGACGGAAACCGCGCCTGCCGCCGGTACCGACATCCGCTGGTTCGGATACAATGCCGTGCTTTCTGTTAATGGTTTCAGCGCCTACGCCACGGATCATTTTGTCGGTGCCAATATTACCTCCTCGAATGACTTCGATGTTTACAGCGATCTAGTCTTCTCCAACAGTACGATTACTGCAACGATGTTCGTGATGAAGAACGGAACACATCAGTTCAAAATTGCGGGTTCGGCGATGGTGCAGACTCGCACCGACGCTGGCTGGTATGGTATCTACGCTGGTGCCGACTATGCGGCCTTCAATTTCGTTTCGGGCCAGGCGGCGTCCTTCACTGGCAAGGCGCCCGCCGGCATCACGGCAGGCAATCTATACACCCAGCATGTCGCGAACAATAATTACATCCTTCTCGATGACGATGCGATTGATGCTGAAATCTGGAGTGAACATTTCAAGGTTGAAATGCTAGACAATGGGCACGTGAAGGTTTCCTACAATCCCTCCGTCGATGAAAACCGGATTGACGGAGTTTCGACCACTTCAACTTCGACCTCGGCTACGCTGACTGCAACGATTGGCGCACAGGAGGACGGGACGCTCGTCAAGTTTGCCTACGGCACAAGCGCGCCGACTGACGCCGAAGTTCTCGCTGCCTCCGCTATGACAGTGACTGACGGCACGACAACAGCCTCCATTAATGGACTTGTAGATCTGACGGTTTACTTCTTTGTGGTTGCGATTGTTGATGCAGAAAGCACGGAGATATTGGCCTCTGAAGCAGGGCAGTTCGTCGCAAGCGACTTCGACTATGTCTACATGAACGGCGCGTGGCTGGGAGTGGCACCGGCAACACGAGACACCACCGATTCTATGCTCTTCCTTGACGCCTATAACAACGCGGTCGACGATCTTGCTGTCGCGAACAATGTTGTTTCCAACGCAGCGATAACTTCGACGGGAACACTCAAAGGTACTGGCACAATGCAAGTCTATTCGTCGCAGATCGCCAACACTAAACTTGCCAACATTGATGCAGTTTGCGGAACGTGGGGTGGTACCACCTATATGAACTTCGTCTCTCTGAGCGGTAGTGGTGTCGTCTATCCGGCCTGCTCCTATACCTTCAACGCGGCTGAGGAGTGGAAGAACAATGTGTACAGTCTGCTCTTTGATGCCGAGCGTATCCACCTGAACGGCGCGAAGGTTGACCAGACGACATACGAGTCGAATTTCACTCTGGTTCAAAACCGTGAAACCGGAAATGAGGT
>CAMOCC010000116.1 GCA_946610035.1 uncultured Verrucomicrobiota bacterium | reverse complement strand
GCGGTCAGACGCCTTCGATCATACCACAGCCGCCGCGCGCGGAGCAACCGGGGAGACGGTCAGCCGCGAATGCGCCTTCGTGACAACCCAGTCGGGGAAGAAGCGCGCGGCCAGGATGTCGTCCTCCGTGATGGTCGAGACGCCGCCGGCGATTCCAGTCTGTTCGACGATGCAGCAGTCACTGCGGCTCGATGGCGGGGATGTCGATGTTGCGCTTCTTCCCCCAGGGGAAAAGAGTTTGCCGAGCGAGACCGGGTTCACCACGCGGGCGGTGGAATCGGGCGAAAAGCGGTAGCCGTTGTACCACTTCAAAATCTCTTTTCTTGCTGACTCGAAGTCCAAGCCGCGCCGCCTTCCAAGCTCCTCGACGTTTTCCCGCAATACGCCATCGATCTCCTCTCCAGTGTACCCCAGAAGCGTCGCGAAGCGCTTGTCGGCGGAAAGATCCGTCATTGGCAAGGGCCGCCTCCAGCTTTTCAAATGTCAGGGCATTGACCTTCGACATCGAGAAACTGTAAACTGGCGTCGGCTCACTCCATCCCTCCCAAGGCAAGTCGTAGATCTCCAGTCCCTTGAAGAGGTCCCTCCGCCCCTCGAACATCGCCTGGAGCGTGGAGAGCATGAGCGACTTGCCGAAGCGGCGCGGACGCGAGATGAAATACTGCGCACCCGTCTTCTCCGACGCAAGCTCGTAGAGAAGATTCGTTTTGTCCACGTATTTCTTCGTCTTGTCCTTGATCAAGGACTCGAAATCGTGGACACCGGTGGTGAGTTCCTGGATTTTGCGTTTTGCCATGGCGCGCCCCTTTGCGTTTGCGGCTTCAATTCTAGCAAAACGCGGAGCGAAAGCCAAGTTGGAAAATGTTGCCAATTGCCAATGCCAGCTGCCAATTGCTTTTAGCCACAAAGGACACAGAGTTCACAAAGTCGTTGCGTTCTCTGTGGCTTCAAAACTGATACAACCATTGCCTACCACGGCATGGCAGATTCGGCTTGGACGACGCCCTTTGGAACCGACAGGGCGAAAACGGGGTCGGACCCGGGCTGGCGCGCGGCGCGGACGCGGATTTCGCCAAGAGGCGTGCGGTGGCGGATGTCGAAGGCTTCGACGCCTTCCGGCAGATGGGGCCTGATTTCCACCTTGGCGAATCCCGGCTCGACGATTCTGATGCCGGCCAGGAATTCGAAGGCCTACGCGGAGAAGTCGCCGAACATGACGTGGTTGCGCGACCCGCGGCCGGGGCCGACGTCGTCGAACGCCTCGCGCAGCGTGTCGCCGTCGCGCATCCAGGAGGCGAATCCGGGCGCCTCCGGCTGCGTGAAGATGCGCCAGGCGTCGTCGATGAAACCATGCATGGACAGCGCCCGCGGAATCCACTTTGAGCCGAGTATGCCGAAACAGACATGGTGCCGCTCTTCCCGGACGCGCCGCGCCAGCGCTTCCGCGACGGCGTGTTCCGCGCCGTCGGCGCAAAGTCCACGGAAGAAGAGCGGCGCCGCGAGCGAGGTCGGCTCCCCGCCGGCGTAGAGGCCGCCGCCCTTGTGGAATTCCCGGTTGAAGGCGGCCCGGACCGTCGCGGCAAGCACCGTGCAACGCGCCGCGACGTACTTGTCGCCGAAGCGGTCGGCCCAGAACGCGGTCTGGCGGAGATCGTTCCAGAGGTAGGCGCTGTCCGTGAGCAGGACCGGCGCGGTCGCGACGCCTTCCGGCGCGCTCCAGTCGCCGAGTCCGTGCTCGACGAGGCCGTCGTCGCGCGTCCTTGACAGAATGAACGCCAAATACCGGAGCATGGCGGGGTATGCCTCGCGCGCCGGCGCGTCGTCGCCGCAGAAGCGGAATATCTGCCAGGGAATTTCAAAGAGGGCGGCGTCCCAGGCCGGCCCGGAACTCCAGCCGTAGCCGAAGGCCTCCGTGCACGGGACCATGCTCGGGAGTTGCCCGTTCGGGCGCTGCGCGTCGAGGATCATGCGCAGGAAGTGGACATAGCCGTCGCGGGCGTCGAAATTCCAGAGACCGGTCTCGACGGCAAGCTGGGCGTCGCCCGTCCAGCCGTTTTTCTCGCGGGTCGGGCAGTCGGTGGGGATGCCGGTGAAGTTCGAGAGGTAGCTGCGCCGCGCCGCGTCCTGGAGGCGCGAAAAGACAGGATCGGAAATCTCGACGGAGCCGGCGGAAGGCAAATCCGAATGGACGAACACGCTGCGGATGGCCGTGAGCGAGACCTTCCCCGATGTCCGGACGAGGGCGTAGCGGAAGCCGTGGTAGGCGAAACGCGGGTGCCAGCGTTCGCCGCCGGGACGCCCCGCCAGCGTGTATTCGTCGTGCTGCGCCGGACGCGGATCGCCATTCGCCCGGACGAACGCCGTGGCGTAGCCGAGGAGGCGGCCGTCTGCGGAAAGCGCCTCGTCGTAGTCGAGCGTCACCTTCGCCCCGGCTTCGCCCGCGACCTCGATTTCGCACCATCCGGCGCGGTTCGTGCCGAAGTCGTAGATTGTGCCGCCGTCGGGATGAGGCAGCGTGGCGACGGGGATGACGGGGTCGAATGCGCGGCAGGGCGGCGCGTCGTCGGGCGACACTTCCGCGAAGGGCGGGTACTTCACGACCTCGACGGGCCGCTCGTTCTCGCGCATCCCCTCCCTGCGGGCGTCGTACCATTCGCCGTTGCGGAAGGCGTTGAAGACGATGGGCGAGTCGTAGGCCGTCCAACGGCCGTCGGTGACGAAGACGGCTTCCCCGCCGGGGATTTCAAGCGCCCCGCAAATCGCGGGGGCAGCGGACCAGGGCGCATGGGCGAAGTCGGCGCCCTCACGCGTGATGTAGTTGAACCAGCCGTTCCCGAGCAGCACGGAAACGACGTTTTCGCCCGGCTTCAGGAGCGGGGCGATGTCGCGGGAAACCGAGGAAATCCGCCGCATGGGATGGCACGTCGCCGGGTGGAGGACCTCGTCTCCCGCGCGGACGCCGTTCACGAAGACCTCGTGCCACCCGGCGACGGCAAGCGTCAGCGTGGCGCGCGCCGGAACGGCGCCGAGCGTGAAGCGCCGCTCCAGGAAGGGGGCGGGCTTCTCCGCCTCCTTCGTTCCGCCGGAGATCCACTTCGGCCCGCCGATGCTGTCGAGGCTGATCATTCTCTGCCATTCGCCGGGATGGATGCCGTCCTCCGGCTCCAGAACGCCCCATGCGCGGTCGTTGCGGAAGAGGATCGCGCGGCTGATTTTCTCCGGCGTGGCGATTTCCTGTCCCTTCAGCGAGTCTATCAGCGGCGCGCCCGCCGCGAACGACGCCTTGAGCCGCTCAAGGTAGTCCGGCTTCCCATCGCTGAACCGCGACAGCGGCCCGATTTTCAGCACGACGTCCTTCAGAATCGTCCGCTTCCCCTTGCCGTTCGTCCCCCGCTGGCTCCTCGCGAGCCGGAGATGCTTTGTCCCGTTGTTGTTCGCCACCTCGATGTGCATAGTGCCTCCTATGAAATTTATATTATTACATGTCAATATATAACACAGATCGCGCGGAAAGGGAAAAGTCAATGGAAAATTTGATTCTACTGGTGTTACCTATCGCGCCACAGCCAATGGGGCGTCAACAATGGGGCAAGGTTAGGTTATATCACCGATTTGCTCCTGAAGGAACTGTGTAGTGTCCAACGTGTTTTTGAGCAACGACTTAGCGTCCGGCCTCAATGGCGATTGCGCAAGGCTCGCTAGAAAGCGGCCACTCGATATTGCCGTCTTTTGCCTTGATTGGGGCGAAGTTTCCCATCAGGTCGCATGTTTCCGCGATCCCTGATGGAGCAGGTATCAAGAACGGCTTGTGTTCGCCGGAGGAGCAGTCCCAGCCGACATACACGTCAACCGATCTCCCGTTCCGCATCCCTGACCATTTCCCTACAAGCCTCTCGTCTCCGTCTTCAAGAAGTTCGGCGAACCGCAGATGTCCGAGCAGCCCCGACAGGGCGGAGAATGCCGCTGCGCCGGCACGAGGGTAGAAATCTCCCGAGAACAAGCCGTAGCCTTGTTCCACGTCGTTCGGGTCGAAACCGGTACCGCGAAGGTTATACCAGATGTAGTCAATTGAACCATGGCTCCAGGCGAAAACGATTTTCTTCCAAACCGTCCGGGCTGCTTCGTCTTCAAAGCCGTTCCAAGACGACAAGGCCGACTCATCAGAATACCAGGGCTTGTCTATGCCTTTCTCCTTGAGGAACCGCAGCGCCGAACGTATTTCCGGCGCATACCATTTGAACTCGCCATGGCAATGGATGGCATAGGCATCGTATGCATCCTGATTGTCTCCTATCATCTTGCGATGAAATTCCGTTCGTCTTTTGTCCCTGGAATACGGGCCAGACGCCCATCCGTTCGGGATGCATACGACATCGCCACATCCCGCGTGCAAGCCGCGCATGGCCTCCTTTTGCATTGCCACCGCCTGTTCATCCGGCAATATCTCGGCAGATACCATATCCCATTCGTTGCCTATCTCATAATATGCGATCCTAGTGCCGTAGCGAGAGGAAAGAGAGCGGCAATACGACTCGAACAGCCCCGGTCGCATCGGACAGTACAATTTGTGGTCATGCGGTTCGGGTTGCCAGCAAGCCCAAGGCGGACATCCGTAGATGATCGCGTGAAGGGAAATCCCGAAACGCTCCAGTTCCCGGAGATACGCCTCGTGTTTTTCCCAATCGAACACGCCCTCTTCGGGGCATATCGCCCAAGGGCTGAAAAGGTCGCTGCGGGCAAGCTTTGCGCCAATGACCACCATTGCCCGCCCGCACAGTTCCCGGTACTTCTCCGTATAGCGCGACAAATGGCAGTTGACCCCGAACCGGAACTCTCCGCACGGCCATTGCGGAGTGATTCCACGCGGTTCCAGAACCGCGAACGAGACTGTCTGCGTGGACATGGAACTTTCCGAAGCAAAAACGCCTGTCATGCGCCAGATGCCCATGCAGTCGGGGAGCGTGACCGGAACCCTAACGCTCTCCCCGGCCCGCAATTCGCGAGTCACGGAAAAGTCTGGCCCGTTGCCCCAGAAATCGCGAAGTCGAAGCGTTCCGTTCAGCCGCAACGGCCTGTCCGCCATGTTGCGGATCACTGCAACGGGATTTCCGCCCGGAGCCATGACATGGAGCGGATCGCCCGTATCGACATCGAGGGAGAAGGCTTCCGCCGGCACGAGTCGATGCGTCCCGGACATGCCGCGAATAACGACGATCTTCTCCTTGGCATCCTTTGGAAACTCAAACGACAGCGAAGCAAAATAACAGTGCGATGCCGAATCGGCGCGGATGGGGAAATGAACTTCTTCCGTAATCGGGCCGGTGAAATCGACCATGCGTTTCGTTTTCGCGTCCCCCGGGTTTTCTTCTTTCAGGCGAAGCGTGACCGTTCCGCCCGGAACCGCCCTGTCGAGATGCAAAACGATCTCGTCGAATCCCCGCCAGCGCGGCAATCCCGGAATATCGTGGCATTTCACGGTGCAACGTTCCGTGTTGCATGAAATGGCCAGTGTGCCATCCTTCATGACGAGTTTCCCGCCGTCGGCGCGGTATCTGTCCCTTCCTGCCGCCATTGGCAGCAAATCTTCCTCCAACGCAAGTACCGGGTCCAAAGCCGCTTCAATGGCAAACGCCGCCGGTACCGCAAGAATGAGCGCCCACGGCGCGGCTAAAGCTAGAATTGCGGACAATTCCCTGAAAGCACGATTCATGGTTTGTTTCATGTTCGGCAGATGGATGGTTTGACCGGCTTCCGCAATCAGCAATTTGAAGCATCGAGAAGCATGAGAACAATCCGCCCGCTTCCGCTGGCGTTAGGGCTCCATGGCGAATACCACGGGTTGTCATCCCGATAGCGCTCATTGACCAGGCATTCGGCCGACATCGCGTAGCGAAGGGTGGCGTCCATCACGTGATCTGCCAAATCGTTCCGTCCGATACGGCGGAAATTGGAGTGCCAATACATATCGGAAGCCGTAGTGTACCAGACATGACGGTCGCCAAGGTTTTTCAAGGGCGGGTGGTTGGCGCAAAGGCCGCGCGGACTGGCCTTGCCGCTGCGAAGGTGCCAGTTGTAAACCTTCATGACATCGCTCTCCCGCACAAATCCGTAGAGGAGGCCGACGTGCAGCGCATAGCCTTGCATTGTGTCGAAATAGCCGGCCTTGCGCAAAGCTTCGTCGTTGCCGTCGGGTGTGAGCGGGATGCGCAATTCATCGCTTCCAGCAGCCGCCGCACTGAACCTTCCGTAGATTTTCGCCAAGACTCCGCGCAGGTCGTCGCGCTCAGCTTCTATTTCGAACGCGCGCGGATCGCCAAATCGGCGCGCCGCCGCCGCGAATGCGCCGAGGGCGTCTAGCGTGAGCATGTCGGTGAAATGCCACAGCTGGACGGGAGCTGGGTTGTCGGTGGCCTGCCCGATTGGGAAAAGCCCCGTGACGCTTCCGGGCGCTGCAGACGTCCTGCGCATTTGGCAAATCCAGTCGAATCCTCGCATTGCCGCATCGCGATGGCGATCCCATACGCTACGATTCCCGGTGTCTAGGCAAAATCTCGCAAGCGAGTGCAGGCATTCGCCGGTGTCGCAAACCCACTTGTTGCGGAAGGGGCCAATGCGGCCATCAGCGGAGGCATACTCGCGGAAATAGAAGTCAAAGGCTCCCTGAATGTATTCTCCGAAATCGCCGATACGCCCCAGCGCGGCGAGCATGGCCTTGCAGTCCCAGGGCCAGACGTAGCGCTGAAGCCCGCCTTGGCGCGCCATCACAAGAGAAGAGTCGGCTGGATGGCAGAAACACTGGAGCATCTGCACCGTCAGATTCCGCACAATCCGTAGTTTCTCCGGGTCTGCGGCGATTGGCGGCGGCAGACGGTCTATCCGGGCGAGTTCGCCGTTCCAAAACGTCTCTGCCTTTGTCTTGGCGGAGTCCCAGTCGTGCGGTCGCATCGCGCCGTCCGGCGACATGACCGCACATGTCACGGTTAGCGGTGCTCCTTTTCGCGGCGCGGCAATGAAACGAATGGCACCGCTGCCATCATCCCATCGTGCATCCGATGGCAAGCCCTCCGCGTAAACCACCGCCGTATCGCTAGCCCATGCGGCCTGGCCGAC
>CAMOCC010000115.1 GCA_946610035.1 uncultured Verrucomicrobiota bacterium | reverse complement strand
AGGACGAGCGGGCTTGGATCTTGGACGTGTTCGACACCATGTTCACGCCGCTGGAGGCGAAGTTCGGCAACGAGAAATACGGCGACGTCGGCAACCGCATCGGCAACGAGATCATGATCGACGCGAGGGACCTCGCGTAGCGCGATTTCCCTCTTTCATGATGTCATCGAAGCGCTGCGGCCAGTTGCGTTTCGCCGGACTGCCGTCTTGTTCCGGACCATTGCAGGGTGTAACCTTTTGCCGAGTAGAGAGTAAACAAATCAGAGAGGAACGGTGTTGCCTATGATGCGCCGTGTGTGTATAGCCGTTGTCCCGCTGGCGGCGCTCATCGCGATGATCGTTTCTTCCTGGTCGACGTTTCCTCGGTGGATACGCAGGAGTTTGCCGCCGGACTTGCCCGCACGTTCCATATCACGCCGTGGACGCTGCTCGTTCCGTTCGTGACGGGCGCGCTTGTCGTCTTCCGTCTGCCGTCGCTCGCGGTGCTGTTCGTCTCCGCGCTGCTTGGCGGCGTTTGCGCGCTCGTGCTGCAGGGAGACGTCCTTCTTTCGGCCGCCGCAATTGCTTTCGCAGCCTGGGGTTTGGCGAATAAGAATATCTCCAAGCCATTTTTACATTCCGTGTCGGGTGGGGGCGGTGTGATTTACATCATGTGGGGACGCGGACGGGGAAAATGCGTGCTTCGCCGATTGGCACGGATTATGCTTACCGGGACGATGCGGCGTCAAACATGGCCGCGTTTTCACCATGGCAACAAAACGACTACACGACTACTACCGCCCTATGGCGGAACGGCGGACGGACTTCCAGGAGGTTGAAGTCCGCCTCGACGAGACGACTGTCCGTGAACAGACCAAGCGCTGCATGAACTGCGGACTCCCGTTCTGCCACGGTGCGGGGTGTCCGCTGGGCAACCTCGTCCCGGACCAGAACCGCGCCGTCGCGCAGGGCGACTTCCGCCGCGCATACGAACTCCTGTCGGTAAACAGCGACTTCCCCGAGTTCACCTCGCGCATCTGCCCCGCGCTCTGCGAGGCGAGCTGCGTCCACCAGCTCGACGAGGAGAGCGTGATGGTCCGCCAGAGCGAGAAGTTCATCATCGAGACTGCATTCGAAAACGGCTGGGTCGTGCCGCGTCCCCCCGTGCGCGACAACGGGAAGTCCGTCGCGATAATCGGTGCCGGCCCGGCGGGACTCTCCGCCGCGGCGACGCTCCGACGGCGCGGATGGCGCGTTACGGTGTATGAGAGGAACCGTGAAATCGGCGGACTCCTCCGCTACGGCATCCCGTACTTCAAGCTCGACAAGGCGATCATCGACAGACGGCGTAGGATCCTCGAGGCGGAGGGCATCCGCTTCGTGACCGGCATCGAGGTCGGACGCGACATCGCGGCGGACTACCTAGACCGCGCGAACGACGCAGTCGTCGTCGCAATAGGTACGCCCGTCGCGCGCGACTTGAAGATTCCCGGACACGAGAAGAAGGGCATCCATCTGGCGCTTGAGTTCCTCGGCGGACAGAACCGTCAGATCGGCGGCGAGATAGAGTCCCTCCCCGTCTGCGCGAAAGGCAGGCGCGTCCTCGTCATCGGCGGAGGCGATACGGGGTCGGATTGCGTCGGGACGGCGATTCGCCAGGGCGCGAAGGACGTGATTCAGATAGAGATAATGCCCAGACCCCCGAAGACGCGCTCTCAGTCCACGCCATGGCCCGCATGGCCGTACCAGCTGCGGACGAGTTCGAGCCACCTGGAAGGGTGCGAGCGGCGCTGGAATCTCAATTCGCTCGAATTCCTTGGCGGCGATAGCGTGGAAGGCGTAAAGGTCCAGACCGTCGGCTGGTCGCTCTCGCCGGAGGGGCGTCCGCTCAAGTTCGCCCCCGTCGCGGGGACGGAGGAGGTCATCCCATGCGATCTCGTCCTGCTTGCGATGGGCTTTACGGGCGTATCGCCCGACAGCGCGATTGTGCGCGAGCTCGGCCTTGGCCTGACGCCGCGCAACGGGATCGTGTCTGATCACTCGAGGAACCTCTTCGCCGTCGGCGACTGCGCCTCAGGCGCCTCGCTCGTCGTCCGCGCCCTCGCAAGCGGCAAGTCGATCCCGCTCTAAGAAGACAATTAAGATTGGCGGCTAAAAGGCCGGGGGCTGGTGGTTTGAACCACCAGCCCCCGGCCTTTTACCGTCCTCTTGTCTTCTGTCATTCCCTTGTCGGCTTTACCTGGACGAACTTCGGACGGGACTGCGTCCAGTCGGAGAGGATGCTCTTCGCCAGTGCGGACCCGGTGCGGCGGACGTGCTCCTCCAGGAGCGCCAGAAGCGCGGCCTCGTCGGCGCTCCCCGGCTTGATCGGGTTCAGGTCGACCGAATCGAGGTTGCACTTGAGGTCGAGGTCGCCGGCTTCGTCGATCACGTAGGCGACGCCGCCTGTCATGCCGGCCGCGAAGTTGACGCCGATCGGACCTATCACCACGACGTGTCCGCCTGTCATGTACTCGCAGCCGTGGTCGCCCACGCCCTCGACGACCAGCGTCGCCCCCGAGTTGCGCACGGCGAAGCGCTCACCTGCGCGCCCGTTGATGAAGATAGCTCCGGATGTCGCGCCGTAGGCTATGACGTTGCCGGCGATCACGTTGTTCTCGGACGCAATTCCGCTTTCCTTGGGCGGTGCAACGGTGACTATGCCGCCGGAAAGGCTCTTGCCGAGGTAGTCGTTCGTCTCGCCGCGGAGGTTGAAGGTAACGCCCTTGGAGAGGAACGCCGCGAAGGACTGCCCGCCGACGCCGTCGAAGTCGACGGTGATCGCGTCGTTCGGGAGGTTCGGCGCGGCCAGCGCGACCTCTCCCGCCAGTTCCGCGCCCACGGCCCGGTCGGTGTTGCGGCAAGTGCGGGTGATGTGCACACGGGGTGTCGATGCGGACGTTGCGCCGGCCTTGCCGAGGAGCGGCATCAGTTCCGGGAGAAGTTCGCGCCTGTCGTAGTTCTCGAGCGGAGGCTTGGCGAAATTCGGGTCGAAGCGCGGCGAATCGCCCTCTTCGCAGTGGAATAGCGGCGAGAAGTCGAAGGGCGCCTTGTCGACTGTTGTGAGCATGTCGGCGCGTCCGACGGCCTCGTCGAGCGTCCTGAAGCCGAGCGACGCGAGTTGTTCCCTGACCTCCTCTGCGAGGAATCGGAAGTACGCCTGGAGGTGCTCCATCCTGCCTGCGAAGTGCTTGCGCAGTTCCGGATCCTGCGTGGCTATGCCGACCGGGCAGGAGTTGAGGTTGCAGTTGCGGCACTGGACGCAGCCGAGCGCTACGAGCATGGAGGTTCCGAAGCCGAACTCCTCCGCGCCGAGAAGGGCGGCGACCACTATGTCGCGTCCGGTGCGGAGCTGTCCGTCGACCTGTATCTTGACGCGTCCGCGAAGTCCGTTCCTGACGAGCGTCTGCTGCGCCTCGGCCAGTCCGAGCTCCCAGGGTAGCCCTGCGTGCTTCATTGACGAGAGCGGCGCGGCGCCTGTTCCGCCGTCGAAGCCGGAGATAAGGACGACGTCGGCGTGCGCCTTCGCGACGCCCGCGGCGATCGTGCCGACGCCCGCCTCGGAGACGAGCTTGACGGATACGCGCGCCTTCGGGTTTGCGCATCTGAGGTCGTATATAAGCTCCGCAAGGTCCTCGATCGAATATATGTCGTGGTGCGGAGGGGGCGATATGAGCGTCGTACCGGGCTTGGAGTGGCGCAGCATGGCGACGAACTCGTTCACCTTGTGCGCGGGGAGCTGTCCGCCTTCGCCCGGTTTCGCGCCCTGCGCCAGCTTGATCTGGAGGTCCTTCGCCGCGCGCAGGTACTCGATTGTGACGCCGAAGCGTCCCGAGGCGACCTGCTTCACGCCGCAGTTCCTCTCGGTTCCGAAGCGCTCGTGGTTCTCGCCGCCTTCGCCGCAGTTGGACATGGTGCCGAGTCCGTTCAGGGCGACCGCTATCGTCTCGTGCGCCTCCGGCGAGAGCGAGCCGAGGCTCATTGCGCCGCCGAGGAAGTGCTTCACGATGGATTCGACCGGCTCGACCTCGTCGAGCGGGACCGGCTCCGCTTTCTTGAATGCGAATTGCGAGCGCAGTGTGACAGGTGCGCCGCTGCCTTGGTCGATGGAGTCCGAGTAGCGTTTGAAGAGCGAATAGTCGTTCTGACGCACCGCGTTGCGGAAGTCGCGCAGGCGGTCCGGCGTCCAGAGGTGGGCTTCGCCCTCCTTGCGGTATCGGTATTCGCCGCCGGGCTGGATGGAACGGACGGGGGACGCGTCGCCGGCATCGGCCGTCGGAGGATTGGGGATCTTCGCGGCGATCTCGTCCAGGCCGATGCCGCCGACGGGCGATGCGACGCCTGTGAAATATTTCTCCACGAGCGACTTGTCGAGGCCCACCGCCTCGAAGATGCGCGCCGAGCGGTAGGAGCGGAGGGTCGATATGCCCATCTTGGACATGATCTTCTTCAGCCCCAGGTCGACTGCGGCGATGTAGTTGGACTCCGCCTTCACCGTGTCCTCGGGGCAAAGCTCCGCCACCGTCTGAAGTGCGAGGTACGGGTTCACGGCCGTCGCGCCGAAGCCGAGGAGGAGCGCGAAGTGCATGACTTCGCGGACCTCTCCGGACTGGACGACGAGTCCGATGGACGGCCTCGCTCCCGACTTGGCGAGCGCGTTGTTCACTGCCGCTACTGCGAGGAGCGAGGGAATGGGGCGGTTGGTGGTTGGTGGCTGGTGGTTGGTGGTTGATGGTTGGCGGTCGGTGGCTTGTTGCTTGTCCGACAAGACGATTATCTTGGCGCCGGAGTCGACTGCGGCCAGTGCGGATGCTGCCAGCGCGTCGAGCGCGGCGGCGAGCGCCGCGCCGTTCCCTCCGGCGGGGAAGGTCATCGGGAGCGTGACGGCGCGGTACCCGAGGTCCGCGACCTTGAAGAGTCGCGCGAGCTCGTCGTCGGTGAGGACGGGGCGGCGCAGCTTTATGAGGTGCGCGTATTCGGGTCCTTCGTCGAGAATGTTGCCGACGTTGCCGATGTATGTCATTATCGACATCACCAGTTCCTCGCGTATGGGGTCGATTGGGGGGTTGGTCACCTGTGCGAAGAGCTGGTGGAAATAATCGAAAAGCGAGCGAGGCTTCCCGGAGAGGCACGCGAGCGCGGCGTCGTTGCCCATCGCGCCGACCGGTTCGTGTCCGGTCTCGGCCATCGGCTTCAGGATGAGGTTGAGGTCCTCGAGCGTATAGCCGAAGCGGGCCTGTTCGAATTTTGTGTTGGAAGAAGATGCGGACGCGCCGGAGGATGCGCCGAAATCCTCCATCCTGCATTTTACGTTCTGGATTTCAATCCTGTTCTCGTCGACCCAGCGGCGGTAGGGACGCCTGCGGGCGTAGAAGTTCTTGAGCTCCGCATCCTCGACGAGGCGGTGCGCGGCGAGGTCCAGCCAGAGCATTGCGCCGGGGCGGAGGCGTCCGTGCCGCGCGACGTCGGCGGACGGGATGTCGAGGACGCCCGCCTCGGAGGCGAGCACGAAGCGCCCCGACTTGGTGAGGGTCCACCGTGCGGGCCTGAGTCCGTTGCGGTCGAGCGTCGCGCCGACGTTTTCGCCGTCCGTGAAGGCGATCGCGGCCGGTCCGTCCCACGGCTCCATGAGCGCGGAGTGGTATTCGCAGAAGGCGCGCACGTCCCGTCCCATGTGGTAGTTCGCCCCCCACGCCTGCGGCATCAGCATCATCATCGCATGCGGTGCGTCGCGGCCGGCTGCGACGAGAAGCTCGAACATGTTGTCCAGCGAGGCGGAATCGGACTGCCCCTCCGGGATGAGCGGGAGTATCTTCTTCAGGTCGTCGCCGAAGAGGGGCGAGGCGAGCGACGGTTCGCGGGCGGAGAGGGCGCTGAGGTTGCCCTTGAGCGTGTTTATCTCGCCGTTGTGGGCGAGCGCGCGGAAGGGGTGGGCGAGCGGCCAGCTCGGGAAGGTGTTTGTCGAGTACCTCTGGTGGACGATCGCGAAGGGCGATGCGAAGTCGGGGTCGGACAGGTCGCGGTAGAAGCCCTCCATCTGCGTTGCAAGGAGGAGTCCCTTGTAGACGACCGTCTTCGACGACATCGAGCAGATGTAGCCGTCCTTTATGCGCTTTTCGATTTCGCGGCGGACGACGTAGAGCCTGCGTTCGAAGGAATTGTCCGGTTCGGCGGGATTCGCGCACACGACTATCTGGCGGATCTTCGGCATGACGGAGCGCGCGAGGGGCCCGACTGCCGCCGGCTCGACGGGTACGTCTCGCCATGCGAGGACGCGGCAGTTGTTTTCCGCAATGACGTTCTCGATTGTCCGCTCCTCGCCGACGGCGCCGAAGAGCATGGCGATTCCGTATTCGCCTGCGGACGGGAGCCCTTCGACCGTCTTGCGGAAGAACGCATCCGGTATCTTAAGGAGGATGCCCGCGCCGTCGCCCGTATCCGGGTCGTTGCCCGTTGCGCCGCGGTGCATGAGGCGCTTGAGGATGGTGAGTCCGTCCGTCACGATGGCGTGGCTCGCCGCGCCGTTCAGGTCGGCGACGAGTCCCACGCCGCATGCGTCGTGTTCGTAGTCTTTGCGGTACAGCCCGCGCTGTCCGTCTTGCTGGTCGTCATTCTTCATAGTCATAGTTCCTCGGGTTGCAGTTAGCAGATTCCATGCCAAACAACCCGGACGGGCTATTAGCTCTCAAACTTTACATTTTATGAAATACGCATTCTCTTCCCTTTACAACACAAACCAGACTCGTCCGCCTTCGCCGGGGACAGTCCCTCTGTGGAGGGGAGACCCCGCAGGGACTGTCCCTGAGGTGCGATGGCCATTGCGGATGCAGAGGTGTATCTGGCCGTGAAAATGCTATAATAGTACTGTTCCAATGATAAAGAACAGAACGCTATCCATACTCCCCGCGCTGACCGCCGTTGCCTTCGTGATGGCGGCGCGCGGCGCGTTCGCCGGCAAAGTGGTTGCGTTGCTCAGGGGGTTGCGTCGCTCCGCGACGCAACAAATAAGGGCGTGGAGCAATAGACCCCATCCATGTCGTTTCTTGTTCCGTCGCGGAGCGACGGAACCCCCTGTGACGCCTGGTTGACACAAGTCACTGCTGTAGGGGGTTGCGTCGCTCCGCGACGCAACAAGGAAGTCCCAACCGCAATTGGGAGACAGTCCCCATGGGGTTTTGGAGACGCGGCTTCCAGCCGCGTCATGTGCGATTAGGCAATTGGGGACAGTCCCCGTGGGGTTTTGGAGACGCGGCTTCCAGCCGC
>CAMOCC010000114.1 GCA_946610035.1 uncultured Verrucomicrobiota bacterium | reverse complement strand
TTCTGGCGCGGCGACGACGCGACGACCGCCGAGACGGGCGGCTCGGGGCTCGGGCTCGCCATAGCGCGCGCACTCGCGCGCGGGATGGGCGGGGACCTCGCGGTTGCGCCGCGTCCGGGAGGCGGACTTGTTTTCACACTGGAGCTCAAGGCATGACGGACATACTATTTGCCGAGGACGACGCGGACATCCGCGAGTGGGTTTCGGTTGCGCTCGAGCGCGACACGTGCCGCATACGCGCGGTCGCGGACGGGGCGGCGGCGGTGCAGGCGTACGGGGAGAAGCGACCGGACCTCATGATCCTCGACGTGATGATGCCCAAGATGTCCGGCTGGGACGTCGTGGGCGAAATACGCAGGCGCGACAAGGTGGTCCCAATCCTCATGCTGACGGCGAAGGCGGCCGAGTCGGACAAGGTGCTCGGCCTTGGCCTCGGGGCGGACGACTACCTCACGAAGCCGTTCGGACTTGCGGAGCTAAGGGCGCGCGTCGCGGCGCTCCTCAGGCGGGCGGGCGTCTCGGCGTCGACAAGGCGCGACGACGACGAATTCCGCTTCGGATCGTTCAAGGTGAGCGTCCCGAAGTCCGCCCTGACGGCGAAGGACGGTACGTCGCAGGAGCTGACGCCGCTTGAGCTCGGGATATTGCGGTTCCTCGTCGCGCACAGGGGGGAGGTCGTCTCGCGCGAGAGCCTGTTGAACGGACTTTGGGGGATTTCCTACACCGGAACGACCCGCACGATCGATACGCGCGTCGCCGCCCTCCGCCAGAAACTCGGGTCCGAAGCCGCCCTCATCGAGACGGTCTACGGCTCCGGCTACCGCTGCCGCGCATAGACAATCCTGCTCCCGGGACAGGCGGTTTGGGCGGGTATTTGAAACACTACTTGAATGGCGACGATCTAAGAATTTTTATTGAAATTCCCCCTTGCGCGGCGGAGGGAGTTTTTGCTACAATGTGCGGCGTAGAGAGAAATGGACATATGAACTTCATCAAGAACAACAACTGGTGGTGGTGGTGCCTGGCTGGCGAAGCGAGGTAGCAACCCTGTTGTATTCTTGAAAAGCAAGTAATAGGCAGACGGCCCCGCTTCAGGTGAAGCAGGGCCGTTTTCGTTTGACGGAAGATTCCAAGACAAAACCCGAAAGGAAGAAAGACATGTTGAAGCAGCTGAGTGAAGAGGAGTTCCTGAAGAGGACGCGCGGAGGGGCGAGGACGCCCGTGTTCCGCGAGTTCCTGGCGGACCGCGAGACGCCCGTCTCGGTCCTCACCCGCGTCGCCGAGTCGGACGAGGCGGTGTTCCTCCTGGAGTCCGTCGAAGGCGGCGAGACGCGCGGGCGCTACTCGTACCTCGGCATCGACCCGGTCGCGATCGTGACCGAGGACGAGGGGCGGGATCCGCTGCCCGCGCTCCGCAGCGCAGTTCGCGGACGCCCCTTCACCCCCGCGCCGGAGCTTCCGTCCCTCCAGGGCGGCGCGATCGGCTACTTCGCCTACGACGTCGTCAAGACGTTCGTCCCTCGCGTGGGGCTTGTCCGCGAGCCCGGAACGCCCACGGCGGACTTCCTCGTGACGGACACGCTCGTCGTCTTCGACGGCGTCCGCCAGACGGTGATCGTCTCCAAGGTCGCGGGGGCGGACGACGGATACGCGAAGACGATGTCCGACCTGGACGCGATTGCGCAGCGTCTCCTCTCCGCCGAGTCGATCGCCAGGTACGTCGCGGGGCGCAAGGCGCCAGTGAAGCCGACGGTGAGCGAGTTCAGGCCCGAGATGACGGCGGAGGAATTCGAGGACATCGTCGTCAAGTGCAAGGCGGCGATCCGAGCCGGGGAGGTGATACAGATCGTCCCCTCGCAGAAGTTCACCGCGGAGACCGACATCCCGGCGATCTCCCTCTACCGCGCACTCAGGATGGTCAACCCCTCGCCCTACAACTTCTTCCTCAAGCTCGGCAGGAAGACGCTCATCGGGTCCTCGCCCGAGGAGCTGGTGAAGCTTGACAAGGGCGTCGCCTCGACGTGTCCGATCGCCGGCACGAAGCCGCGCGGGAGGACGCCGGAGGAGGACCGCGACCTCGAGATGTCCCTGAGGCTCGACCCGAAGGAGCGCGCGGAGCACGTGATGCTCGTCGACCTCGGGCGCAACGACCTCGGAAGGGTGTCGAAGATCGGGTCCGTCAAGGTCGAGAAGTACGCCGAGGTGGAGCGCTACTCGCACGTGATGCACCTCGTGTCGACGGTGACGGGCGAGCTGGTGGAGGATGCGGACGCCTTCGACCTCCTGAAGGCGACTTTCCCCGCGGGGACGCTCTCGGGCGCGCCGAAGGTGAGGGCCATGGAGCTCATCGCCGAGTACGAGAAGTCGCCGCGCGGGATATACGGCGGCGCAGCCGGGTACTTCAGCTACACGGGCGACATGAACTTCGCAATCGTCATAAGGACGATGATACTGGACGGAAACAGCCTCGTCATGCGCGCGGGCGCGGGGATCGTGGCGGACTCCGATCCGCGAAAGGAGTACGAGGAGACGATCAACAAGTCCAAGGCGATATTCGCGGCCGCCCAGTTCGCCGCGACGCTGTGAGGGGAGAATGGGAAATGTAAAATGCAAAATGGAAAATGGAAACGGGAAATGTAAAATGAGGAGTTTGATATGATTTTGATGATAGACAACTACGATTCGTTCACGTACAACCTCGTCCAGGAGTTCGGAATGGCGGGGGCGGACATGAAGGTCGTGAAGAACGATGAAATCGACGTTGCGGGGATCGCCGCGCTCAAGCCCGAGGCGATAGTCCTCTCGCCCGGACCCGGGAACCCGGACTCCGCCGGAATCACCCTAGAGGCGATAAAGGCGTTCGCCGGGAGGGTCCCGATGATGGGCGTCTGCCTCGGACACCAGTCGATAGCGCAGGCGTTCGGCGGGAGGATTGTCCCGGCGAAGAGGCTCATGCACGGCAAGACCTCGCAGCTCACCCACGACGGGAAGGGGCTCTTCGCCGGCTTCGCGCAGGGCATGACGGTGATGCGCTACCACTCGCTTGCGGTGGACCGCGAGACGCTCCCCGACTGCTTCGAGGTGTCCGCCACCTCCGAGGACGGCGAGATCATGGGCCTCAGGCACAAGACGCTGCCGATAGAGTCCGTGCAGTACCACCCCGAGTCCATCGGCACGCCGAGGGGCATCAACCAGCTCAAGAACTTCCTCAGGATGGTGAACCCATGAACACAAGGGAAACATTCGCGAAGATAATGTCCGGCGCGATGACGACGGACGAGATAAAGTCCGTGCTCACCGCCTACCACGAGTCCGGCATAACACCCGACGACCTGACCGCCGCCGCCGCCGCGATGCGCGAGGCGGGCGTGAAGGTCGTCTGCGACAACCCCGACGCGGTGGACATCGTCGGCACCGGCGGCGACTTCGCCGGGACATTCAACGTCTCCACGACGGCGGCCTTCATCGCCGCAGGCGCGGGCGTCACGATCGCGAAGCACGGCAACCGCGCGGCGACCTCCAGGTGCGGGACGGCGGACGTCCTGGAAGCGCTCGGGTACGACCTTTCGACGCCGCCCGGGAGAATAGCGGAGATGATCCGCACCGGCGGCATCGGCTTCCTCTTCGCGCGCGCGCTCCACCCCGCGATGCGCTTCGCCGCGCCCGCACGCAGGGAGCTTCCGTTCAAGACTGTGTTCAACTACCTAGGGCCGCTCACCAACCCGGCGAACGTCAAGCAGCATGTGATCGGCGTCGCAGACCCGGAGATGACTCGCGTCTTCGCAGAGGCGCTCGACCGCCTCGGGTCTAGGAGCGCGCTCGTCGTGTGCGGCGAGGGCGGGCTCGACGAGATTTCGACGGAGGGGACGACCAGGTTCGCCATGCTCCGCGACGGCGTTGTGAGCGAGGGCGAGTTCGACATAAGGCGGCTCTACGGCGAGACGTACCCCGTCGAGGCGATCGCGGGCGGCGCGCCGGAGGAGAACGCGATGATCCTGCGCGGGATCCTGAACGGCGGACTCGGCGGCGCGTACCGCATGGCGGCGGTCGTCAATGCGGCGGCGGCGATATGGATGGCGGACAAGGCGCGGAGCCTCAAGGCGGGCATAGAGGTCGCCGAGAGGTCCATAGACTCGGGCGCGGCGCTCGCGAAGCTCGAGGAGTTCCTCGGCGGAAGCGCGCGCGCGGAGAGGCGCGACATACTCGCGGACCTCACGGAGCGGCGGCGTAGGGACGCGGAGAGGGGCGAGAGGGTGCGCGATTTCGCCGCGGCCTTCAGGGGCCCGGGCGTCCACGTCATCGCGGAGCTGAAGAAGGCGAGTCCGTCGAAGGGCCTCATCAGGCCGTACTTCAAGGCGACGGAGCTTGCGAAGGAGCTGACCGAGGCGGGCGCCGCGGCGCTCTCCGTCCTCGCCGAGCCGCACAGGTTCCTCGGAAGCGAGGGGAACGTCCGCCTCGCCAGGGAGGCGAGCGACCTGCCGATACTCTTCAAGGACTTCGTCTCGACAGAGTACCAGGTCATGCGCGCGCGCGCGGCGGGGGCCGATGCGGTGCTGCTCATCGCGGCGGTGCTGGACGACGCGAAGCTCTCGCGCCTCCTTGCCTGCGCGAGGGGCTACGGGATGGAGGCCCTGGTGGAGACGCACGACGAGGAGGAGATAGACCGCGCGGTCCGGGCGGGCGCGAAGGTGATAGGCGTGAACTGCCGCGACCTGCGGACGTTCAGCACGGATCCCTCGATAACCGCCGCGCTCATCGGGCGCATTCCCGAGGGGATAGTCCGCATCGCCGAAAGCGGCATCAGGTCGGCTGAGGACGTCAAGGCGCTTCGCGCTGCCGGCGCGGACGGCTTCCTCGTCGGCGAGACGCTCATGCGCGCCGCCAACCCCGGCAAGAAGCTCAAGGAACTGATTTAAACAAGGAATAATAAGATGAACGACAAGACACATTTCGGGGTGTACGGCGGACAATACGTCGCCGAGACGCTCATGGGACCGCTCAATGAACTCGCCGCCGCGTACGACGAGGCGAAGAAGGATCCGGAATTCCGCCGGGAGTTCCGCGAAATCCTCCGCGACTACGTGGGGCGCCCCTCCGCGATAACAGTCGCGAAACGACTCTCCGCCCACCTCGGCGGGGCTACAATCGTCCTCAAGCGCGAGGACCTCAACCACACCGGCGCCCACAAGGTGAACAACACGATCGGACAGGCCCTGCTCGCGCGCAGGATGGGCAAGAGGCGCCTCATCGCCGAGACGGGCGCGGGCATGCACGGCGTCGCCACGGCGACCGTTGCGGCGCTCTTCGGCATGCCGTGCGAGGTGTACATGGGCGCGATCGACGTCGAGCGCCAGAAGCCCAACGTCGAGCGCATGAGGATGCTCGGCGCGAAGGTCCATGCCGTCACCGAGGGAAGCGCAACGCTGAAGGACGCGATGAACGAGGCGCTCAGGGACTGGGTCACGAACTGCGACGACACGTTCTACGTGATCGGCACGGTGGCGGGTCCGTACCCGTACCCGGACATGGTCCGCGACTTCCAGCGCGTCATCGGCGACGAGGCGCGGGCGCAGTTCCTCGACAAGTTCGGACGCCTCCCCGACCAGGCGATCGCCTGCGTCGGCGGCGGGTCGAATGCGATGGGGCTCTTCGCCGCGTTCGTCCCGGACAAGGGCGTGAAGCTCGTAGGCGTCGAGGCGGGCGGGAAGGGTATCGCGACCGGGCAGCACGCGGCGTCCATAAACGGCGGCCGCCTGGGCGTCCTACACGGCGCTAAGACGATGCTCCTGCAGACGGATGTCGGCAACATCGTCGACACGTACTCCGTCTCCGCCGGGCTCGACTACCCCGGCGTCGGACCGGAGCACTGCTTCCTCCACGACACTGGGCGCGCCGAGTACGCGGTCGTCAACGACGAGGAGGCTGTCGCGGCGTTCGACGCCCTGTGCCGCTTCGAGGGCATAATCCCCGCGCTGGAGTCGAGCCACGCGCTGGCCGAGGCGATAAAGCGCGCGCCTGCGCTTCCGAAGGACGCGCTTCTCCTCGTCAACCTCTCCGGCCGCGGCGACAAGGACATGGAGAACGTGATCAAATGGAAAATGGAAAATGGAAAATGCAAAATGGAAAATGCAGAATGAAGGAAGGAGATTCCAAGATGAAAGACAGGATAACGAAATGCTTTGAACGCGCCAGGGCGGAGAAGCGCGGCGCATTCGTAGGGTACCTCACGATGGGCTATCCTACGCTGGAGGCGTGCGAGAGGGGCGCGGACGAACTGGTCGCCGGCGGCGTGGACATACTGGAGCTGGGCGTTCCCTTCTCCGATCCGTTCGCGGACGGCGCGGTGATACGCGCGGCGGCGTACAAGGCGCTCGAACAGGGCGTGGACATGGAGGCGGTGCTCGCCGCCGCATCCCGCATCCGCGCGAAGCATCCCGAGACGGGGCTCGTCCTGTTCTCGTACTACAACCCGATCTTCTCCATGGGGCTCGAGAAGTTCGCCGCCGAGGCGGAGAAGGCGGGAATCGACGCGGTGCTCTCGGTGGACCTTCCGCTGGAGGAGAGGGACGAGCTCCTCGCCGCCCTCAAGCCGCGCGGACTCGGCTACGTCCCGCTCATCGCCCCGAACACGCCGATCGAGCGCGTGAAGGCGAGCGCGGAGGGACTGGAGAACACGTTCCTCTACATCATCACGGTGAAGGGGACCACGGGCGTGCGCACGGAGCTTCCGGCGGAGCTGACATCGCGCCTCGACGCGATACGCGCGGCGGTGAAGCTTCCCATCGCCGCCGGCTTCGGCATCTCGACGCGCGCGCAGGCTGACGTCGTATGCGCCCATGCGGACGGCTTCATCGTCGGCTCGGCGCTCGTGAAGCGGCTCGGCGCGGAAGGCGGCTTCACCGGCGAAATCCTGCCGTGAGCGGCTAAATGACGCAATCGGTCAGCGAGCGCGGGCGACAGCCCGCGCATCTTCCAGATGATCTTCGGCGAAGGCTCGTCCCTCGCCGCGCTTGCGGGCACGATGGGAATGGGGCTCGTCAACCTTCTGTTCACCGTGCTTGCGTTCGCGGTGATCGACAGGGGCGGACGTCGCGTCCTCATCATCATCGGCGCGTCCGCTCGCCCTGGGGCGCGGCGGCACGCAGGTCGTGCTGGACTACACTAATCCAGCCGTGCGCGATGGCACTAAGTACGACATCTCCGAGATCAACGTCACTTCGTCTCACGGCGCAAGGCTTGACGGGCGCAATCTCAAGCTGACCTTGCGCGGCCCCTATGACTCCGCTGTCTTTGAACTGAAGACGTGTGAGTGATACTAGCGCTGTATGTCCTACATGC
>CAMOCC010000113.1 GCA_946610035.1 uncultured Verrucomicrobiota bacterium | reverse complement strand
CTCGGTCTTTCGCTCAGGCTTACCGACACCGATTCCGGCGCGGCGCGCGGTGCGGTGGCATGGGGCCGCGGCCTTGAATCGTGGACGCCATCCTCGTTCGGTTTGCTTGTTCTCTTGCCGTAGCCGCTCTTTTGTATAGCCGTTTCTTTAACTCCGATGGTTGGCAAAGGGCCTTCGCTAACGCTTCGGCTTGGGCTTCGCGCGATCCAACCGCTGTTCAGGTGGCGATTGTGGCATGTTTGACAACTGGGGGCGCAGCCCCCAGACCCCGTTGTGAACAATGGCAAGTTGGGGTCTGGGGTGGAACCCCAGATATAAAAACACGCCGATTCAAACCTTGTTGGTTGAGAAGTGCAGAGCATGAGGCGAAGTGGTAACGGAGCCAATTTGCCAACCATCGGAGTTTCCCCGAAACGCGCAAGAGGTCGTGAATGTTCGGTAGCGTTTCCCAAAGGTGGATATTCCAGATCAAAAGCCTGGAATATCCCCAGTTTTTGACCCCTGAAATGAGTCGCATGCCTGATTTTATTGGGCGGGACGAGTTTCTGGAAGTGAAATAAGCGAAAAGTCGGTTCCACTTGCTGGATGTGGTATAATGCCACTTGCCAAAAACCACCAAGGAGGAACCGACATGGGAAATGATAGCATAATTGCGTTCAAAACGCGAGAACAGCTCAGAAAATACCTGGGGATATTTTCTCCCCAGTTCAAGGGGAGCCGCTGGAAGATGGAGTTTCTGGGGCAGATGCTTTTCGGCATACAGGCCTCGCGCGACACGCTGATGAGCGAGATCGCGCGTTCTCTCCAGGAGGACATCCTGGCCAAGAAGACGCAGGAACGGCTTGAACGGCATCTGGCTACGGAGGGGATGGACTCGAAGGTGCACGGAAGCATTCTGTGCGACGCCGCGCCTCGTGTACGACCGCGGGGGAGACGGGGACAACTTGTTCAAGTTCTACATCGACCACGGGTACGACTTCATCGTGAGGCTCGTCGGCGACCGGAATCTGCTGAACTGGGGCGGGAAATCGAGGGATTCCCGGGTTCTCGCGCGCAGTCTCTGGCGGAAGACTGCACTATGCGGTACGAGGACAGCGCCATGTTCAAGTCGCACAACAAGGTCCACAACGTCCGGGTGAAATACGGCTCGATGCCCGTGAGGCTGCCGGTGCGGCCCGACGCGGACCTGCACCTCGTCGTCGTCAAGTGGCCCGGCGGGGAGAAGCCGATGATGCTTCTCACGACTCTCAACGCGGTGCGCACGCGCAAGGCGCTGTGGGAGGTGGTGCAGGGGTACATCACGAGATGGCGCGTCGAGGACACGATAAGGTTCATCAAGCAGTCGTACCGTCTGGAGCACATGAGGCTGCTGGACTTCCGGCGGCTGAGGAACATGGCGGCGCTTGTCGTGGCTGTGGCGTACTTCGCGGCGGCCTGGCTCGGCAAGAAGGTGAAGCTCGACGCGCTCGCCAGGCACGTCGCAAAGGTCTCGCGCAAAATGTTCGAGGTGCCGGAGTTCTTCTACTACGCAATCGCGGACGGCCTCCGCTGGCTCTTCGTGCGCCACGGGAAGTGGCGCGGATGGAAGTGCCCGCGAGAGGAATGCGGCGACTTGCAGATGGAGTTCGAGCTGCTGACGGGATGACGGCACTCGCATTCGCGGCAAAACATACTCCAAAAAACCTCTGAAGCCCGCAAAAACGCGCAAGGACCTCCGAGGGCTCGGTAGCGTTTCCCAAAGGTGGGGATATTCCAGATCAAAAGCCTCTTGCTGAAAGTCCGTCAAAATGCTATAATACCGATGCTTGATGCCTCGGTTGCGAATGGCAGCCAACGAGTACCAGCAAGTCTGGCGGCTTGCCTCGTCAGCCTCGCGAAGAGGGGTTTTGCAACTATCTCTAATGTCAAGCATGAAGAACCGCGCCAATTCAGCCCTCGCCCTGACGCTCGCCATCGCGTGCGCAGTTGCCGCGCCCTTGCGCGCTGACGCCCGCGGCGGTTCTTGCGTCTGCGGCGAGAGTCGCCAATCCCTTGCAAAACAGGCCATTCGCGGGGCCTGTCCCCAAATCCTCCAATGGATGCCTATTATCGCAGCCGCCTTGCGGATCAGATATCAAAGGGACTTTACGGCATCGAGAACATGGACTACAAGTATCTTGCCGAGGACCTTGTGGAAAATGAACCGCTACTGTTTGCAAAATGAGCGACACGAAAGGCTCCCCAACCATGAAGACTATGCCCAAACTCATCCCCGCCGCCACCGCCGCCGTCACCATCGAGTAGGATACGGCGTTTGATGATGAATCGCGTCAAAACGGTTAGATAACGATAAAAGAAAGGAAAACGACAATGAAGAAACTGATGGCAATGATGCTTGTGGTGGGCGCTTTCGCCCAGCTACATGATGTGCGAGCCGACGCCAACTACTGGCAGGATGGCGTGCCGTGGGAGATCGGTGTGAGCTCTTATAGCGGTTATGCGTGCATAAACGTGATATGCGACAAGAGCGTATCCGGCGATATCGTCGTGCCAGGCGGACAGTTCTATGGTTATGACATAGTGGTGATTGCTCGATGGGCACTGTGGGGATGCGAGAATATCACGGGCGTAACGGTTCCTGCCAGCATAACCAACATACAGAATCTGGTGTTCCGTGATTGCACATCGCTTAAGCGCGCCACCATTCTCGGCAATCTGAAGAAACTGAGCGAATGTACATTTGAGGAATGCTGGTCATTGGAGGATGTCAATCTGCCGGACAGCATCGAGCTTATCGAATATGCCGCCTTCCGCAACTGCTATTCGCTGAAGAGCATTGTTATCCCGGCATCAACGAAAGTGCTGGAGAATGACGTGTTCGCGGCTTGCACCAATTTGACAAAGGTCGTGCTTCCCGAAGGATTGCTGGATATTGGTGCCACTTTCTGCGCTTGCAGTTCATTGACGGATATCGAGATACCGTCAAGTGTGACCAATGTGGACGGGAACGCTTTTTACAATTGCCCTTCGCTCAAGACGATTGCGATACCGGAAGGGGTGCGCAATCTCGATTGGTACGTGTTCGGGGACTGTATCTCGCTGACGGACGTTAAATTGCCGAGCACCCTAACCAATATAGGCGATACGGTGTTCAGCGGGTGCACTTCGCTAAAGTCTCTGGTTATTCCGAATGGTGTTCAGAGCATAGGCAAAAGCGCTTTTAGTGGATGCACATCTTTGGATGAAATCGAACTCCCTGCCACTGTCAAATCTATTGGGCGCAGAGCTTTCAGAGCATGCTCTTCGTTGCGCAGCTTGACGATTCCGGCAGGCGTGGACAATATCGGCATGAGCACTTTCGAGGGGTGCGAATCTTTGACCACGCTGACGATACCGGCCACTGTGACGGGGCTTGTGGCAAGTGCGTTCAATTATTGCCCGAACTTGACGAGCATCGCTTTCAACGGCGACGCGCCTGTTGTGAGCGAGGATGATTGGGGCGAGGAAAGTTTCAAGGGGATATCGGATTCTTGCACGATCTATGTCCGCTACGGTACGAAGGGCTGGGGCGAAGTTCCGGGCAAGTGGAACGGCTTCGACCTGGCATGGCAGCCGGGCTACGAACCGCCGCCCGGACCGATTGCGCCACCCGCACCGCCGTCTGGCGGGAGCATCATCGCCGCCGGGCCGCGGCCTGTATTCGTCGGTGTCATCGACGACGGGGTTGCGAGCGTGTGGGACGGCTGGACGGTCGCGGGCGGCGATGCCATCGGCGGCGTTCTGCAAGTAAAGGTCGGCAAATCGAACGGCAAGAAACCGTCGAAGGTAACGGCGACGCTCGTCCCGGCGGTCGGCAAGAAGCTCTCGTTCAAGGGCGAAATGGACGGCGTCGATGCGAATACCGCGGTCTTGAAATGCCGCGGCCAGGCGGATATGAGACTCGAATTCGGCGAAAAGTCGCTCAAGGGCGCTTTCGACGGCGAGAAGATTGTCGGCGCGAGGAATCTTTTCATGTCCAAGGACAAGCAGGAGGCGAAGGACGCGGAGGCGACGCTTGCGCCATATCTCGGCGCGGTCAACATCGCGTTCGACGGCGGGAATCTCTCGCTTTCAATCGCAAAGAAGGGCAAGGTCAGGGTCACGGGGCTCGTGGACGGCGTGAAAGTCTCCGCCACCGCCCAGCTGATCATCGGCGACGAAGGGCTGGCGATACCCGTGCTCGTCACGAAGAAGGCGGATCTCTCGTTCCTCGTGTGGCTTGCGGCGGACGGCGTTGCGGTGGAGGGTCTGGACGGCGTTGTTGCGGCTGGCGCACCGGCGCCGAAGGACGCGCTTGCGTTCAAGCTCGACGACGGTTTCGATTCCATCGCGGGCGTGCAGGCGGGGCTGCTGCCGACGGCGTTCGCGTTCGGCGGCGGGCTGAAGTGGTCGTTCAGGAAGGCGGACACGGTGAAGCTGAATGCGGACAAGACCGCGGCAGAGGTGACGAAGGACAACGGCAACCCGTCGGGGCTGAAGCTGACGTACAAGCCCAAGGACGGCTCGTTCAAGGGCAAGCTCACGGTGTACGCGGTGGAGGGCGGCAAGCTGAAGAAGTACTCGGCGAACGTGACGGGCGTGATGATCGGCGCGAAGGGCTATGGCACGGCGACGGTCAAGAAGCCCGCCGCCTCCGCCGCTGTGACGATTGAATAGGCGACGGCGTTTATGGTATAATGCGCGGTAAACAAGCATAGGAGGATTGTCATGCCAGAGCTTAGCAGGTTCCGAAACGTGATCATCAGAATGCAGTATTCCGATGACGAGCGCCACCATAAACCGCATGTACATGTGGTACAGGGTGATTACGAGGCATCTGTCGGCATTGACGGCGAAGTCCTGTCAGGCTGTCTCCCGGCCAAGACGTTGCGGATGGTGTCCGGCTGGATGGCGTTTCACGAGGATGAACTTTATGCGGCATGGAACAAGGCGGTGCGGAACCAACCATTCGACAGCATCCCGCCGTTGCAATAATGGAAGGCGGTTACGATGATCGAGGAAAACGGAATATGCTATGCCGACGACCGGCGCCCGATGCTGAAGATATTGGAAGCCAGATTTCTTGGCGATTGGGAGATCGAGGCGCTGTTCAACAATGGAGAGAGGCGGATTGCCGATCTGTCGCCGCTTCTTGCCTTTCCCGCGTTCACGCCCTTGACCGACCTCGCGGAGTTCCGCTCCGGCCATGTCGATTTCGGGACGCTGACTTGGCGGGACGGAAGCATAGACATCGCCCCCGAATGGGTTTATGAACATGGGCTTGCGGAAGTCGAGAAGCATACGACAACCTGAAAAGGAGAAACGACGATGAAGAAACTGACGACAATAATGCTACTGGCGGCGGGTATGATGCTCGGCGCATGGGCGGATGACCGTGACAGAATTCAACTGTGGGAGAACGGCCCGTACTGGGCCGAGACGAACATCGGCGCGGAGAAGCCGGAGGATTCCGGGTACTACTTCTGGTGGGGCGACACCGTCGGCTACACGTGGGAAAACGAGCAGTGGGTGGCGACTTCCGGAGGATATTTTAGATTTAATGAGTACAAAATCAACCAGCAAACCGATATCTATAGCAAGAGCATTGATGTTTTGCAGAGCGAGGGATGGGTTGTCTCGGAAGACGACAACTATGTTCTTGCGCCGCAGCACGATGCGGCGCAGATGAAGTGGGGCGACGGCTGGCGCATGCCGACAATAGGGGAGCTTGCCGATCTCAGCTCCATGTGCGATTGGACATTGATGACGACAAACGGAATGGATGGATATATTGTTCGTGGCAGAGGCAACTATGCCGTAAATAGCATTTTTCTCCCTCTCGCCGGTTTTGGATCTGATAATGTGCGCTTCGGTTTTAGTAATGTCGGCTACTACTGGTCATCCGTCCCGGCTTTGGAAGAAGAGTTGTCGAAGTACTTAGTGTTCGACAAAGGTAGTGATCGCGACACCACTTACAGCGCACGCCGCGACAATGGGATGCCTATTCGTCCAGTCAATGATGCAGGAAGGGAAGCCCTAGATACTGAACCGCCGCCCGAACCGGTCGCGCCTCCCGCGCCGCCGTCTGGCGGCAGCGTCATCGCCGCCGGGCCGAGGCCGGTGTTCGTCGGCGTTATCGACGACGGTGTGGCGAGCGTATGGGACGGCTGGACGGTCGCGGGCGGCGATGCCATCGGCGGCGTTCTGCAGGTAAAGGTCGGCAAATCGAACGGCAAGAAACCGTCGAAGGTAACGGCGACGCTCGTCCCGGCGGTCGGCAAGAAGCTCTCGTTCAAGGGCGAAATGGACGGCGTCGATGCGAATACCGCGGTCTTGAAATGCCGCGGCCAGGCGGATATGAGACTCGAATTCGGCGAAAAGTCGCTCAAGGGCGCTTTCGACGGCGAGAAGATTGTCGGCGCGAGGAATCTTTTCATGTCCAAGGACAAGCAGGAGGCGAAGGACGCGGAGGCGACGCTTGCGCCATATCTCGGCGCGGTCAATATCGCGTTCGAAGGCGGCAATCTTTCGCTTTCCATCGCGAAGAAGGGCAAGGTCAAGGCGTCCGGGCTCGTGGACGGCGTGAAAGTCTCGGCCAACGCCCAGCTGATAATCGGCGACGATGGGCTCGCGATTCCCGTTGTCGTTGCGAAGAAGGTAAATCTGGCGTTCCTCGTGTGGCTTGCGGCGGACGGCGTTACGGTGGAGGGGCTGGACGGCGTGGAGGCCGCCGGCGCACCGCAGCCGAAAGATTCGCTCACGTTCAGTCTCGGCGCGGGCTTCGGAACCGTCGCGGGCGTGCAGGCGGGGCTGCTGCCGACGGCGTTCGCGTTCGGCGGCGGGCTGAAGTGGTCGTTCAGGAAGGCGGACACGGTGAAGCTGAATGCGGACAAGACCGCGGCAGAGGTGACGAAGGACAACGGCAACCCGTCGGGGCTGAAGCTGACGTACAAGCCCAAGGACGGCTCGTTCAAAGGCAAGCTCACGGTGTACGCGGTGGAGGGCGGCAAGCTGAAGAAGTACACGGCGAACGTGACGGGCGTGATGATCGGCGGCAAGGGGTACGGCACGGCGACGGTCAAGAAGCCCGCCGCTTCAGCCGAAGTGACGATAGAGTGATGGCGGCGTCCATCGCCTCCCGCTGAGGCGGTGTATTCCCTAGAAGTCCCGCTTATGATGCCTTGAAGAGGCGTTTGACATTCCCCGAAGAGGGGGAATTTTGAACCACATAGAGGGGGATTTTGACCCTGTTGGCTCCGGACAATGACAAAAAGAGCGGACGGCTTTGCCGCAGAAAAAGCCTCGCGCCGAAAGGAGTTGTGTATTGCAAATTACCATGTGTCGCTTGACGCTGAAAAGCGATTGTAGTATAATA
>CAMOCC010000112.1 GCA_946610035.1 uncultured Verrucomicrobiota bacterium | reverse complement strand
TGCCCATGCCGGTCTCCTCGACCGCCATCTTGGCGAGCGGGATGCGAAGGCGGTTCGCGGCCAGCGCGGCCGCCTTGAAGATCGCGTCCACCTGTTCCTGGGAGTACGTGGAATACGCCCTTTGCGCCGCCCTCACGCGTTCAAGCATCCGCTCGAACGCCTCCATTCCGTCGTCCGCGGCTGGTGCCGCGACCGGTTCCATTGCCTTTTCTGCCATATCCAACCTTTCTTTCGCATACGGCCCGAAAACCCTTTCCGGGCAAGTGCGGCATATTATAGCTCTTTTTATATCGGTATGTCAATAGCGATATTTTATTATCTTATCGGCCGCCGTTTATGGTATACTTTCCACCATGAACGAGAAAAACCAGCTTGCGCGGCCCTTCGCGCTGCCGTTGCCGACGATCCGCCGGTATCCTGTCTACCTGCGCTGTATCAACGAGATGATAGCGGCCGGCGAGACGCACATATCGAGCGCCGTAGTGGCCGAGAAGCTCGGCCTCGACTCCGTGCTGGCGCGCAAGGACCTCGCGATGGCCGGGGTTCCCGGGAAGCCGCGCCGCGGCTACCCGGCCAGGGAGCTTCAGGCCGCCATCACCGCCGCGCTGGGCTGGGACAACTCCACCGACGCCGTTCTCGTCGGCGTCGGTTCTCTCGGAAATGCTCTTCTCGGCTACAGGGGATTCGAGGAACAGAGTCTTTCGATTGCTGCGGCATTCGACGCAAGCCCGGAAATCGTCGGAAAGACGATTCACGGCGTAAAAGTCCGCCCGATGGGCGATCTCCCCCGCCTCGTGAAGCGTCTCAACATAAGGCTCGGCATCCTTACGGTGCCGAACGCCGCCGGGCAGCCATGCGCCGACAAGCTCGTCGCCGCCGGAATACGCGGCATCTGGAACTTCACCTCGGTGCGGCTCTCCGTGCCTGACGGCGTTATCGTCCAGAACGTCGACCTCGCGCAGTCGCTGGCCGTGCTCTCACACGCGATTTCTGCCAAACGCTGAACCCAGCGTTCCCTACAGGGAGGGGAGAGAAGGAAAAAGAACCTTGGAAAGAAGAACTGGATGTTCCCGATGCCGGTTTTGAACGGCGAAGACGGAACGCCTGACGTGATGAACTGATGAAAAATCATCTATAGCCATCAATCCCTTTCGCCCGCGCCGATGGAGACCGTGCCGACGATCTCGTCCGTGTCAGATGCCTTGATCTCGACAAGTGCCGCACCTTCCCGCAGTCTTGGGTCAATCCCGATTCTGCGTCCGTCTGCCCCGCGCTGCGCGACATTTTGAACAGTCGGTGACATTTTCGCCGAACTGGTGCATTCTCCCTTGTGATGACAACGGAGAATGGAGAGTTTTACGGACACCTTGCGCGGCGAATGCTTTTCGTGGCGGCGGCAACCGGCGTGTATGGCGCAGTGCTGGCAGTCTGGCGCTCGCCGCTTATGGCGGCGTACGTCGCCGTGAAGCTCCCAATGGTCTTCGTTGGTGCTACGTTTCTTGTGTCGTTGTTCTGCTGGATGGCCGCTCTTGCGACCGGCGCGGGACTCCGGTATCGCGAAGTCCTTGAAGCCGTTTTCTTCACGATGTCCGTTGCGGGCGCGATTCTCTTTGCGGCGGCGCCGGTCGTCTTGTTCTTCGTCTTTTCAGCCGCGCCGGATTCAGGCACGCGCGAGACGATGCGGCTTGCCCATGCGGCGATGTTGTTCGCGCATATCGCCGTGATGGGAAGCGCCGGAACCGTCGGGGTTGCGCTGCTCTACAGAAGCCTCAAGAAGCGCGTACCGGCGGATTGCCGCCTCATCCTTATGATGTGCCTTTGGCTCGCGGCGTTCGCCGTTGTCGGATGCCAGCTCGGCTGGATCATGCGCCCGCTTGTAGGGAGTCCTAACATCTCCGTAGAGTTCCTCCGCTCCGACGCGCTCAAAAGCAACTTCCTTGAATCCCTCTTCACCCAGATCATACCACACCTAATCAACGGAGGAGTCGTGAAATGAGCAACGAGACAACACCAGGACTCGGCGAACTGCTGCGCGCGCCTGGGGAGACGATGGGATTTGCCGAGGGCAAGGCCTGCGGCTGGAGGCTGGCCGCGTTTCTCGCGCTTGTGACGACGGTCGGATGCGCATTGTTCGGGTTTGCCGTCGGTTCGTTCGTGGACCTGACGGTCGCGGCGCTCGACGCGGCGAAGATGGTCGGCATCGCGGCGTTTTCGTTCGTGCTCTGCTTTCCGACGCTGTATGTGTTCGCGACGATTGGCGGATTGAAGCTTTCGCTGGCGCGGACCGCCGTTCTCGGGCTGGTCTGCACAGCGACATTCGGTTGCCTTCTCGCGGCGCTGTCGCCGATTCTATGGCTCTTCGCCGTCTCGACCGAGAGCGCCGCGTTCATCATCGTGCTTTCCTGCTTTCTTGCCTGGCTTGCGCTTGTGTTTGTGGTGCGTCCGATATCGGCGGCCAAGGCGAAGGGGATCGTCGAGAGGTCCATCGGACTTCACATGTGGCTCGTCGTCTTCGCAGTCGTCGCGCTCCAGACCGTCACGCTCGTCCGTCCGATGCTCGCGCCAATCGGCACGCCGCGAAAGCCCGAGGGCAAGTGCTTCTTCCTCATGCACTTCGGCGAGTCGATTGCGGATGAATTTCGCTCTTCGGCAAGATGAGAGCCTTTGTTTTATGAAAGTGGGGAACGCGGAGTCGTACGGGCGTCTGGCGCGGTGGATACTCCGTTGCGGCGCTGGCGTGATATGCGCCTTGTCGTGCTGGCAGTTCGCAAAGCTATTATGGCCTGAAATTGCCTTCACCCTCCATGTTTTCCAAAAGGAGTTTGCGGAGTATGACTTTAACCGAGTCATCGCGGGAGCGGCTATGGATCAAAGCGGGCTTACTAAGATTGCGGTCATCATTCTTCTGATAGAGGCCTGGACTATTTTCAATTGGCATATGTGCGGACTGATTTCGCGGTGGCGAATATGGCGGCTTGCGCACACATCTTTTTTCCTGATTGCCTTTGCGCTGCCGCTCATGTGGTCGATGTGGTACACCTGGGAGTTATGGCGATATATTGCCGTCATGGGAATTACTGTTAATCGCGCAAAAGCCGTGCTTCTTGCGATTCTGTTTTTCTTCTCTCCGGCGTTTTGTGCGGTTAAATGGATTGTCGGCCGGATGCCGCGGACAAAGAACTTGCGAGCGGCTGTGATTTGCCTTTCCGTGGCGCTTGCTGTCGTTTTAGGGATCAATGTTGCCGCACGACTGTCGCTCGCCAGTCATCCGCGTCCGACCATCTGCGAACCATGCGGAGTTTCCGTGCCTCCTGCGAGGTGATGGGAAAAGGACTTCAGCCTTGGGGCAAGTGAATTGGCTCTTTGCCTCTTAACCATAAGTTTGGTATAATGCCGCCGTGCTGTTATGTTGAAGGCTATGCTTGAGACTGGAAGACAGATTGGGCCCTATCGCGTCGTGCGTCCGCTCGGGAAGGGCGGAATGGCCGAAGTGTACGAGGTGGAGAACGAACGGCTCGGCGCGCGCTTCGCGTTGAAGGCGTTCACGCTCGACCACGGTGAGGTCGAGTTTCTGCGCAAGCGCTTCCAGGTCGAGGGACGTCTCCTCGCGCGCCTGTCGCATCCGCGCATCGTGCGCGTCTACGACATGGACGTGGACGCAGAGTCGGGGCTTCCGTACTATGTCATGGACCTTGTTCTCGACGAGTCGGGGCGTCCGCGCTCGCTGAAGGACATGCTCGAAAGCGGCGACGCGACGGAGGAGCTTGCGGCGAACTGGTACGAGGACCTCCGCGAGGGGCTGGAGTACATCCACGCGATGGGCGTCGTCCATCGCGACGTTACGTTGGAGAATGTTCTTGTCGGCTCGGACGGACGCGCTGTGCTCTCCGACTTCGGCGTTTCGAAGATCCTTCCGCGAGACCTCAGGGCGGAGCTGAAGGAGACCGTCAACACGCTCGTGCAGGGCGGCAAGCCCCTGATGGGCAAGTCGTTCTACATCGCGCCCGAAGTCGCGGAAGGAGGCGACGAGTCCGAGGCGTCCGACTTCTATTCGCTCGGCGTGATGATGCTGCGCCTCATCACGCAGGTGTGGTACGCGCCTGGCGTGAACCTGGACGACCTGCTCCTCCCGTTCGACCCACAGTGGCGGCGTATCATCCCGGCGCTGCTCGCCGAGAAGCCGACGGAGCGCAGGATGCTCGCTTGGCGGAAGCCGGACAAGAATCCGTTCAGATCGCTCGTCACGGCGGGCGGCGGCGGAAACGACGTCATGCTGCGCATTCGCTTTCCGCACTGGATTCTTGCGGGGCTCATGCTCTTCGCCGCCGCGGCCTTTGCGGCAGTCGCGATATACGCGGCGTACGAGCGAGGCCAGCGCAAGATGGCGGAGCGCGAACTGCGGGAGCTGCGCGAGAAGATATCCGTGCTGGAGGCGAAATGAGCGTATTCCCAGAAACTCCCGCGACGCTCCTCGTCAAGCTCGCCGCTCAGGTGACGGGCGAAGACGAGGCGAACTGGGTGCGGTTCGCAGACCTCTATGTTCCAGCGATACGCGAGTTTGCGCGGCACCGCGGCGACGGACGCGATGTGGACGACGTAGTGCAGGAAGTGCTTGCCGGGCTCGTGCGCATTTTTCGCGGCAACAAGTTCTCCGTGCGCGAAGGGAAGGGGAACTTCCGGGCGTACCTCGCGAAGATGATCCGTAGCCAGCTCTACATGGCGTACCGCCGCGAAAAGGCGCGTGGGCTCGGGCTGAACGTTCCGCTCGAAGACGCGGAGCCGAGCGTCCCTGCGGACTGCGTGACGGCGGCGATGGACGCGGAGTGGGCGGCGGCGCGGCACCGCGCGGCAGTGGAGCATGTCCTCACGAAGACGCTCGTTTCAGACCTCAACAAGCGCCTCTACCGCGCCTACGTCGTGGAGGAACGCCCCATCGACGAGGTGGCGCGCGAGTTCGGCGTCACGCGCAATCAGGTGAGCCAGGCAAAGACGCGCATAGGGCGCATGGTTGCCGCGATAGAAGACGTGTAAGAAGGGGTGACATGGACACGGTGAGCAAGGAGATGCGGTCGAAGGTTATGTCGGCGATACACTCGCGCGACACGCTGCCGGAAAAGAAGGAGGAAATGCGATGAAGAAGTTTTTGTTTGACACATGGTATGGCGCTCTGGTGGTCTTGGCCGTCGTATCGGCAATGCTTCTGGGCTTTACGGTCGTCGACGGCGTTCTTGGGGTGCGCAGCAACATTGCATGGAATGTCCTGTCCATCTCCCTGTTTCTTGTGTGGATTGCTGCGTGTGTGACATTGCTTGCGGCTTTTGTCGTCTCGCTCGTCAAGCGTCGTTGGTTAAGGGCGCTGTTGCAGGTGTTGTTGGGGGGCTTGCTGCTGTGTGGATTCTTGATGGCGCTGGTGGTTGTATGCTTTATGGGGATGTTCTCGGGGCCCAGCGATGACCATTTCGCCGATGAGCTGGCGATTCCGGCTGAGCTTGAGTCGGATATTGTGATCCCAGGTGATCAAGTTGGAAGCCCGTTTGATTCTGCCGACGTCTATGATGACGATTTTGCGCGTGCGGTCTTTGCGGCGTTGAGCAAGGAAGGTGGCGACGATCCAACTGTCACATGCGATTTGTCCGCGCTGTCCGAACTTGTCCATAGCCGGCGCGATGAGTTGATGGCCTATCTCGCCAGACATCCCGGATGGTGGCTACACGAGGATGGGGGGCGGCTGTGTGCGACACGTCGTTGGCGGAATAAGGGCATCTGGAACCATCAGCTTCATGGGTATTATTCCGGCAACACGACGGAGCATGATTTTGCGCAGGATTTTGGTGTCTGGCAGAAGACGACGCATTATCAGACAAGGACGACCATTGGGTTCCCATTCTCGCCGTTTGGACGCAACAGGGGCGCGGAACGTGAGCCGATTTCTACCGCAAAGGCCGATGTCACAAGGGGAAATCTTGAGTCATTTAGTAGTGACGTGCGCTTTGGCGACAAGGATTTCTGCGTTGAGGTGTTCGAGGAGTCGCCAGCGCGCGAGCGGCGCATCACCAACGCCGTGCTGGTGTACTTGAAGGACGAGTTTCAGTCGCTGACGAATCTACCGCCAGACGCTGTCGTTCGCGGATCGGACGAATTCACGCTTCGCAATAGCATACAGCCCGGCATCTACAATCTCACGTTGCGGATCAATCCCGGCGAGCCTGGGATAGTATATCTCAAGGCATTTGAGGCGACAAAGGGTACGCGCCTCTCCGAAGGAAGGCTGAAGGGGGCTTCCAATGAGCGAATAGGATGGTCTAATGATCCAGAAGAGAAGTTTCTCTACGAAAACGGATTCACGATCTATGAAGGCGACTGGGGCAAGCCGTATGCTGCGCGGATTGAGGTCTGGTTCCGCCCTGATTCCGGTCAGCCGGAACGCAAGCTGATGGAGCGCGTCTGCAAGATCGAGGGATGGATGCGATGACCTTTGCCGCAATAATGGGTACTTTTCGCAGGCTGGCATCAGCAAAACGCAGACATAAATGAAAACGAACTACCATACGCACACGACGTGGTGCGACGGAAAGGACACGCCGGAGGCCGTTGTCGTCGCGGCGATCGACAAGGGCTTCGACGCGATCGGCTTTTCGTCCCACGCCATGCTGCCAGAGGACGACACGCCCTGGGTGCTCACGCCTGAGAAGGCGCCGCGCTACGCGGCGGAGATCCGCGCGCTCGCGAAGAAATACGAGAATTGCATCCGTGTGTTGTGCGGCGTCGAGGCGGACTACGTTCCCGGCGGCGCAACGCCCGACCGCGGCACATACGCCGCGATAGCGCCAGACTACATCATAGGCTCCGTCCATTTCGTCATCGCTCCCGACGGCGGGCGCGTGTGCGTGGACGAATCGCCCGAGTCGCTTGAGAGCGGCATCCGCGATCATTTCGGCGGCAACGTCGAGGCGTATATCCGCGCCTACTTCGCGCAGGAGCGCGAAATGCTTGCGAAATTCGATTTCGACATCGTTGGACATCTCGACCTTGTGAGAAAGTTCAACGTTCGCCATCCGTATTTCGACGAGTCCGCGCCGTGGTATCTCGCGGAGCTCGACCTGACTGCGGACGCAGTCGCGGCGAGCGGAAAGATCGCCGAGGTCAACACCGGCGCGATTTCGCGCGGCTGGCTCGACGACGCCTATCCCTCCGTCGCGTTTCGCGAACGGCTGCGCGTGCGCGGCGTGAAGTTCATCCTGAGCGCGGACGCGCACGCCGCAGACGCGATAGACTGCGCCTTCGACCGTTTCGGCGACTGTGAGGCGTTCGTATCGTCGCCTGTTAAAAAATGATATAATGCCAGCAACACAGCGAAAGGAGCGACAATGACAATCGTCAATACTGAGA
>CAMOCC010000111.1 GCA_946610035.1 uncultured Verrucomicrobiota bacterium | reverse complement strand
GGAGACGCGGCTTCCAGCCGCGTCAAGTGCGCTAAAGTAGTCGCATAACAATCACCTGATTAACGCGGCTGGAAGCCGCGTCTCCAAATTATCCCCCTCTTCCCTCTTCCCTCTTCCCTCTTCCCTCTTCCCACTTCCCCTCTTCCCCATTCGCACCCCCATGGAGACGCGGCTTCCAGCCGCGTCAAGTGCGCTAAAGTAGGCGCAGACCAATCACTCGATTGACGCGGCTGGAAGCCGCGTCTCCAAATTATCCCCCTCTTCCCACTTCCCTCTTCCCACTTCCCTCTTCCCCATTAGCGTCTCCAAACCATTTATCGATAGCCAACTATCGACTAATGACTATATCCCCCATATGTGGGGTGGAACGAACGCCACCGGTTTGCTAAAATTACACATGTAAACCACTGAAAGGATTGTTCGAAATGTGCAGGAAACACCAACCGTTGAAAACATTGTCGCTATCGGCTGCAATCGTTGCGCTTGGAGCCGTATCCCCGGCCTGGGCCGACAGGTACTGGACTGGCGGCGGTGCAACCACTGACTGGAATAATTCCGATAACTGGTATCAATCCGGGGGCAATTATGTTTTCGGTGGTGCACAGGTCGGCCGGCTCCCGGACACTGACCCCATTGTCGTGACTTTCTCGACACCCGTCTCGGCTAGTGGCGGAGTATGGATAGAGAACGAAAACAAGCCGGATATCGTGTGGAGGGTTTCAGACCAGGCGGAGGATGGCGCAGGTTTTACAACGACATTCACAAGCAGCCAGTGGGGAAAGGCCATCAACGTCGGTACGGGCAATCATGGCGGCCTTACGATTGAAGGCGGCGTGTATTATTTCCCCAGCGAACTGTGGATCGGCAATGGCGCCGCGGATTCGTATTTTACGCTGAATGGCGGCGTGTTCACCAACCAGTCCTATACATGCATCGGCTACGGTGGGCATAACCGCACTGCGACAATGACCGTCAACGGAGGCACGTTCCGGCAGAACAGCAACACGTTTATCGTTGGCCAGGGCAACCATTCAGGATGCAAAGGCGTGTTCAACTTGATGAGCGGCTCCGTCGACACGGCGGCGAACGCGACGTGCAGCGAGAACCAGGGAACTTCCGAAATGAACATCAGCGGCGGCTCGTTCAAGGTCGGCGGACAGCTCATGCTCGCCGAAGGCAAAAGCGGCGCTGCGACAACTACGATGGACATCTCGGGTGGATCGATCAAAGTCGTTGGTTTTTCACGCGCCGCAGTCGGCTCCAACTCCTCCGCAACAATCACGATGAGCAATGGCGAGTTTGACACGGACAACGAATTCGTCCTTGCGAGCGGCACTGGCTCGACTGCAGATATGACTCTTTCGGGCGGTTCGTTCACTCCGAGGAAGCTCTGGATTGGTTCGCACTACAACCACACAAGCAGCGGCAGCACGGCGACATTCACTATGACCGGCGGTACGCTTGAAACGGACAACGACCAGGATATCGTTGTCGGTGGCAACGCAAATGCCGTCGGTACCTTCAACATGCAGGGCGGCACGGTGAACTGCGGCAACACGTTCCATATCGCCTGGAATGGTTCAGGCACGGTCAACATGTCCGGCGGTGACATATATCTTCGTTCGGGCAAGAACCTCTACTTCGCCGAGCACGGAACTTCCGCTACCATGAACTTCACGGGCGGAACGATTCACACCGACAATATCGTCATGGGCACAGGCGATTCCGGAAATGCGACAACATCGCTTACCGTCAACGGCGGCTCATTCGCGCCTGTTACGGACAAGGAGGACTGGCTTGCCGACGTTCCAATGACTGTCGGCGCGAACGGCATCGGACTTGCGTCCGGCGGATACTCCGCGACGTTTTCTGCGAATCTGACGCCTGCCGCAGAGGAGCAGCCGATAAAGGCTGTGTTCACCGGCGCTGACCGCACCGGCGTGATTTCCTTCGCTTCGTCCACTTTCGAGCAGATCGATTCCTTCGAGATCGCCTCCAACGGCGTCATGGTCGTCGCGATGGGCGGCGAAGTGAAGAAGCCTCTTAAGATCGACGATGATGGAACGCTCGTTGTCGATGTCTCCGGCGGAATTAGCGCGAACGGCAGCTATGATCTTGTCACGCTTTCCGGCGGACTTGTCGACACGACCATTGCTTCCGACAACGTTGAAATTGTCGGCCTGCCGGGTGTCGCGACTTTTGCCTATACGGTCGAAAACAATGTTCTCAAGGTTACTGTGTCTGGTCTTGAAAGATTGGTCATTAACACCGACGGCGGAGAGTGGACCGCCGCCGACACATGGAAGGGCGAGACGAGCGGAACGGTCAGGGCGTTCACGGAAAAGGATCGCGCTGCGTTCGTTATTACCGAGGACAATACCGTCCAGACGGTCCTCGTCAATTCCGAAGTCGCGCCGCTTGGCGTCGACGTCGAAGTTACGGGAGAGAACTCATACGCGCTCATCAAGGGCCACGGCACGTTCGCCCCTGCTGAACTTTCGGTCAAGGGCACGGTCGGCTTCGCAGGCGACGCTGAAGGCCCGCTGAATCTGGACGTCGCGCTCGAACGTACGCTTGAGGGCGATGTCGATGTCAGCAAGGCGCTGTTTGCTGAGGGAACGGTCAATCTGCTCACTTCACTTCACATGGACAGCACCGTAAACGGAAAGCTTGTCCGCGAGAAGGACTGGACGCCGTCCTACAAGATTGACGGCACGGGCGAGATTCAGATAAAGAACGCCAAGTTGACACTAGACAACAAAGGTGCGTGGTTGCAGAATTTCTCCGGCACGGTGACGCTTGGCCCCGGGTGTACATTTGATGATGCCAAAGACCTTAACCAGCCCCCGATCTTCGGCGGCGCGACGCTGAAGATGGCCGGGGCGACAATCAGCCGCTTCAGCTGGAACGACGCTGGCGAGTATCTGAACAATGTCATCATTGCTGACGGCACTGAGAGCACATGGTGGAACCAGCAGTCACGAGGCAAGCAGGGGGCGCATGTAAACATCAACGGTGATATCTCCGGCAGCGGAAAACTTATAATCCAGCAGAAAGGGTGGGAGCCTGCGCGGTGCATGAAGTTCAACAACTGCACGTTCGAAGGCTTCACCGGCACGATTGAAATGCACGGCATTAACTACGAGTTCCATAAGCCGATTAAGAGCGGAACGTTCATCTGCACCTCGGGCATGAATGTTGGTGTAGCTACGCCAAATCTCTCGATCGATAAGGATGTCACGTGGATCATGAACAACAACGGTACTTATAACCTCACCTGCCTTTCCGGCGCGACAATAGGCGGGAACGGCAACGGAAAGGTGAACAACCTGACGTTGAATGAAGGCGTAAAGTTCCGCTTTACCTCCGATACGGCGCTCACCGATCTTTCCGCAGAGTATGTCGCGCTCACGGTTGCCAATCCGATTTCCGGCCCGCTGCCGACATTGGAAAATGCTGACAACGAGCGCGGCAAGTGGAAGCTGGTCGTGAGGGAAATCCCCGCCGAGACGGAAGAGGGAAGCCCGACGTATCAGCTTGTGGCGGAGTTCCACAAGAAGGGCTTTGTTATCTCACTCCGATAGAAAGGAGCGCTGTCCATGCACAGGTTCGGAATCGTTGCGCTGCTCGGTCTTGCCGCTGTCTGTGCGTCTGCCGATGTCCGCATCAACGCAGTCTGTCCGAGGCCCGGGGTTCTGGACGAGACGGGCAGGGAGTCCGGCTGGGTTGATCTCGTCAACAAAGGCGACGAGGCTGCGCAGCTGAGCGAGTACGAACTTGTGCGTGTCAACCGCGGCAAGAAGCTTGAGCCTGGCGCAAAGAAGAAGAACCTAGCGAAGCTATCCCTTGCGCCTGGCGAGACGCTGCGCGTCTGGACGAGCGAGGAGTATGCGAACTGCAAGGACCTCGGTGGCTCTGGCAACGTCGAGGTCCTTGACGGACGCATGGTCTATCCCAACAAGGTCAATCCGAAGAAGTTCCCGTTTCTCGCGCTTTACCACAAGACAAGCGAGTTCACGAATCTCGTCGACGCAGTGGCGATTCCAGTGGACATAAAAGACGGCGCGACGTTCGAGCGCGACTGGTCGGTAGGCACGCGGTATGCGTGGAGGATCGCCGACGGCGGTGCGTCCGTTCCGTACGGGCCCAACGTCGGGCCGCTCTACGGCGTGAAGCACGACGCAAGCGACCTGGCATCGACGACGCCTGCGGCCGCCGGCGCGGCATATCCCGTCTCTCTTGCCGTGAATCCGTTTTCCGGTTCGGCGATGTCCGGCGATGTCATTGCGTCCGTGGCTCTCGAATACTGCTGCGACTTCGGGACGACGAACAGCGTTCCAATGACGAAGGGAGCGCGCGACAAGGCGAAAGGCGACGTCTGGTCTGCGGAGATCCCCGCGTCGGCGATTCCGTCCGAACCTGGACGCCTGATCCGCTGGCGTGCGAGGATTACGGACGGCGACGGTAACGTCTGGACATCCCCAAGCTTCAAAAACCCCGAAGACGGCTATGCGTGGTACGGCACGATTACCGAACCAGGGGCACTTGACGACGCGAAGCTGCAGACGTGGCACATGTTCGTCGAGGGCGAAGGCAACCTCGCGCAGATGGACGTCGACGCGGACAAGCAGAACCTGTCCGTCGTTCCCTACAACGCGCGCTGCTCGATCTACGATTCGCAGACGGGCGTCTACTACGACAACGTTCGCATAGACCTTCGCGGCAACACGTCCGGCGGCTTCCGCAAGAAGTCGCATGGATTCCGCTTTTCGAAGTGCCAGCCGATGAAGTGCGTAAACGAGCTGGAGAAGAACGAGAAGTTCCGCTCGATAGAGACGCGCAAGACGAGCCTTGTGGCCGAATACTGCGACCCCGCGTACGTGCGCCAGTCGCTTGCGTTCCACCTCATCCGCGAATCGGGCGGATACGCTCCGTTCCACTATCCCGTGCGGGTCAACCTCAATGGCGCGTTCTACCAGCTCGCGTTCCACTCCAACCGCTTTTCGGACGAGATGATCGAGGACTGGTACAAATTCGACGAGAAGGGGTACGGGTACAAGAACTCGGGAACGCTTGCGCCGACCCGCAGCGGCGACAGGCTCGCTGGAAGCACGGTGACATGCGAGAAGAAGACGCCGGACGACGGCGAGGAGACGACGGCCAAGGCGTATGCGCCGCTCGTGGCGTGGACCTCCGGCTTCGGCTCTTCGCTCGTCAAGGGAGTGGACGACCAGGCGGCGGTCAGCCGCGCCGTGGTGGAGAGCTTCGACCTCCCTGCGTGGATAAACTACATGGCCGCCACGCGCATAACCATGGAGTGTGACGACACCTGGGCGAACCTCTCGACCTACGGAGACCTTAACGGCACCGGCACGTGGAAGCCGCTTGCCTACGACATGAACCAGAGCTGGGGCCACATATACTACGGACAGTGGAACGGCACGAAGATAACGCCTGGCACCGTTATGGCAAATCCGTACGCAGAGATCGACAGCCACAAGGCGCATCCGTTCTTCGGCGGGATGCGGATACTCAGCCACAAGTCCGACGGAAGCGCGGAGGATCGTTCCAACTATGCGTTTGAGGCGATTCTGCAGTCCACGAAGTTCCGCCGCATCTACCTGCGCCGCCTGCGCTCGCTCATGGACGAATGGCTCGGCGCTCCAGGAACCCCGAAGGAGGAGACGAAGGCGTGGCAGTACGTCGTAGCGATAACGAACGCCACATACGAGTGCGCGATCCTAGACTACGAGAAGTGGCGCGCGCACGAGAGCAATCCCGCAGGCCCTGGTACGTTCTGGACTAAGACGGGGACGTTTTGCTGGACGGGGAAGATCACGCACGACCAGGGCGTGGAGGATCTTTGGGTCAACTACATCGTCCCTCGCCGCCGTCACCTCTACGAGACCCATTCAATCCACAACACGGCGAAGGGGATCGGATACTCCGCGGAGCTTTCGGCCGGCATTCCAGATGCGCAGCTTCCTGCCGCCGCGTTCGGCGCAGACCTGCAGCTGGTCGGCAAGACGGATGACGAGCTAATACTTTACAACAGCGGAATCGACGCGCTCGACCTCAGCGGATGGACGCTTTCCGGCGGCGTTTCCGGAACGCTCCCGGGAGGAACGGTTGTCGACGCGAAGGACACGATTACGCTTGTGCGCGACCGCAGGAGCTGGGTCGCCGCGAATCGCCCCGAGCTTGGGGACCGTGTCGTAGTCGGAAACTTCGACTTTTCCGGAACGGGCGCGGTGACGCTCACCGCCTCCGCCTCGGGCGAGTCGGGCGGAGCAGCCTTCACGCCGGAGACAGGCCGCGCGGCAAAGTGGTTCGACGCGTCGGTTCAGAACATTGCGCGCGGCACCGACGTGACGACAGTGGACTCCTCTGCGTTCCGTGGCTCGTTTTCCGCGTTGGGCGGAGCGACAGGGACCGTTGCGAGCCGTCTTGGGTACGGGTATGTCGACGTCAGGGGCGATCTGAAGAAGGGCGACGAGCTTGTGTTCGCTCCATCGGAGGCGCAGAAGCCGCGTCGGACGTCCGTTATTGAAATGACGGCGTGCTTCCCCGATGCAGTTGACTTTGCAGAGCTTGCGCCGTCTGGTCCGTTCTCGTTTACGCTTGCGAAGAAGCCAGACAGGAGTTGTGTCTTCTGCCTTTACGACGGGAGCGAATGGATCGAGTTGCCGAACTCGTCGATTGTCCCTGCGGAGGAAGTGAACTACAGGATAAGGTTCTCGTTGAACTTCAGGACCTCGAATCCAACCGTCTCGTGTTCGGTCCTTGCCGGGTCGGGCTGGGTTGTACTGTCGAATGAAGCCGGGAAGTCGGCCTTCCCAGTTTCCGGTCGGATTTCGGAAATAGTCTTCTCGGGTTTCGGCGAGTTCGCCGACTTGAACGGCGACTACGGTCCCGACACAGGTTTTGGAGTGACACTACGCTGAGACTGGACAATCTCCAACTGGCGCGCGCGTTTGAGATATGGTATAATGGTGGCATGAGAGTCAGAGGAGCAGCCTGTATCGTCGCGGCGATCGCCATTTGTGCGCTGGCGATCGTCCGCGCGGACGCGTTCGAGGTGACGGTCCGGCACGGGAAGAACACCCTCTCGGGCGTCGTCACGCATGCGGACAAGGGGAGCGACGTCATATTCATCCTGTCTAACGGCGGCGATTGATGGCGGCATCATGGTCACTGACTGGGGGAAGCGGCGTCTCGCCGCTTCATGTAAAGGGCGTGTCGACGTCGACTTTTCAGTCACTACACATTCGCCTTCCTCGCGCGCTCTGGATTTGATTGATTCATTGCGATAGCTGCGAATGTCCGTCGCGGAGCGACGGAACCCCCTTGCAATAGATGTCTCTTTGCATATGTTTCAGCGCATATGCATATATGTCGATATATGTGAAATTCACAAATGCCGGTAACTAGCGGGTCCCTTGCATAAATCGCTCGTTGCACCTCCAGACCTTTACCCAAAAGGTAATTGCGGCGCGAGTGTAAAAATGGTAAAATACAGATATAAGACATAGGGAGGGTGGCTATGCGCTTCTGCAGAACAGCATTTGTAATTTCGTCG
>CAMOCC010000110.1 GCA_946610035.1 uncultured Verrucomicrobiota bacterium | reverse complement strand
TGTCGTGTTTCATGCATTCCCCTCATACGTGCCAGTTATTGCCTACCGCAATAGGATACCATATATTGCGGTCGTTTGCATAGCTTGAGACCGCGGTGTCCGCCGCGCAAGCGGGGTTAGCTTTTCGTAGCGAGCCAAGCCGAGCGTAAGCGAGCCGATCGGGTTCCCGCCCGCCGCAAGAATGACAACATGCCGATCGTCCTGTGCGATGGCGAGATTTATGTGCTTTGTCGAGTGTGGTTAAAGTTGATATGTCATTTCGCCATTTGGGACTTCGCTTTTGCTATAATAACGCCGTACAACGTGAATCAACCTTAAGATGGAGGGGTTGGATGAGGTCAAAGTTAAGATTAATAGCATTGTGCATGGCGCATGCGGCAAGCGCCCTTGCGGCCATCAACAACGGCGTCGCCGTGACTACTCTCCCGACGCCGGACGGAGACGGCGCGTATGTGTTCGGTAATGCGAGCTATGTGTCCCAGAACTTCTGGGACAACAATCTCGCGGCGGGAATTGCCTTTCCAGTCTGGGACGAAATCAAAGTCCCGTCTGGCTCCACGGTGAAATTAGTCGGAGGCGTTGCGCTCTCATCCCTCCCCGAAGGATGCACCTTAGACTTTTCAGGCTGCACCCACCTTCTCGTCACGGACGCCGCCGTGTTCGGTTCCGGGTTCACGGTTCCTGCGGGCATGACTTATCTCTTTGCTCCATGCGTGGTGACCGTGGACGGAACGACCGCGTCGTTCGGAAGCCTGGCAAACAGTGGCGTTATTGACGCGCCGATTGAGCTCAACGGAACGAACAATGTTGGCGCCGCAAAGGGGAACGTCGTCTTCAACAATGCCATGACGGGTGCCGCCACCGGGTACATGCAGCTGTCGGGATTCAGCCGTACCGTCACGTTCAACGGGGCATTGGCCTACGACGGCACGATTCGTCTGCGAGATTCACAGCGCAACCAGCGTGTCTTCGTCAATTCTCCCGCTGCGGAAGCAAGGATTGGCACTCTTGAGGGAAAAGATTGGGGAAACGACAAGTCGAACGAGACGCACGGTGCCCCTCAGCAGTTGATCTACACTCCGGCTTCGCCCACGCCCTGCACGCTGGTCGTGGGCAACTTCAACCAAAACGAGCTGGGTGGGCTGCTTGAACCGGACGAATCTGGGCATTTCCACTACCGACGTTGGGGCGTGCTCCTCTCCACATGCTCAAACAATACTATATGCGTCTCTAACATCGTTAGACACGGAGCGGTTCACCTGGTGGCCTGTTCGAACGGTTCCTATACCTTTGGCAACGAGCCGGCCTTCGACCAGGGTTTTGGCAATTTTGAAATCGTCCATCTCGGGAAAAATGCCCAAGGCCACGCGGACCGCTCCCCAAAATTCTATCCATCACCGAATGTGAACCTTAAGTTCACAGGGCGTTTTACTGGGAATTACCGTAGCACCGCGCCATCCTTTGACTACACGGGGGAGTCGAACACCGTCAACCGTGGCACACTCGACATGTCTGGTGCCGAATCCTACGAGCATGAGCACCAGCCGATTCTCATCACTGGGTATAGCCCGTGGAATTTGCCGCGGTCAATCAAAGTCCATCCCAATCTCGCCGCGACCACGACCAATATCGTTACCGACACGCGCTGGGTGATGCCGCTCGACTTCGGCACCGCCGACCCGGATGAAATCGACTACGCGCGGTGCGAAACGGACGCGATCCTGTCCGTGCCTGCATCCGGCACGGTCGTGGTTTCCAACGCGACCACCGCCGCCGGTGCTTCGATCATCCCCGGACGCTATCCGGTCATCACGGGAAACGCGGTGGTCAACTCCGCCGATGCGACTGGAGCCGACGCATTTGCTGATTGGACTGTCGAGCAGGCCGGTCGGTGGGGCGGGTGTATCGTCGAGCTTGACAAGACGGATGCCGGTTTGTGGATGGTCGTAAAGAAGTCTGGCTTGGCGATTTTTGTCCGCTGATATGATTTGCTGCAGTACGACAAAGATTCTCATTTGCGCGCTTGCGATGTGCTTGGCCTTTGGCGCTGCAGTCGGGCGGCCCGTTGCAGTTTTCGATTTCGAAAAGTGGAACGATTCGAGAGACTGCCCTGCCGGCGATGACTGGCGCTGGCACTTTTCGCAGCAAGGGACGAACGGCTTCGCGGCCTGCGAACTTTCTCAGGCCGAGTTCCATGACGGACGCGCGAGCCTCCACCTGAAGGATCTGAACAAGGGCAACCTCAACCATACGATGTGGTATCAGTTCACCAGGGACGAGGCGAAGTCGATGGAAGGGAAGGTCGTGCGCGCCTCGGCCTGGATCAAGCAGGTGTCCGCGTCGGACCCACGGTCGGTCGGCATTGCGCTTTACGCCAATGGCTCCGACGGCAAGTCGGTATATGTCCGCAACGGAGTCGGAACGACAGCTGCATCCGATTGGGTCTGCGTACATGCGGTGGCTAAAATGCCGGATGAGACGAAATCTGCGCGGCTTGTATTCAACTGCGCGAACGGCTATGGAAACACCGGTGAAATATATGTCGATGATGTTGTTGTTTCCACCGACCGGGGTGACCATCCAGAGCCCACGCTGCTTCCGCCGTCCGCCGATGCTGGATGGAACTTTTCATTGCCGGAGCCGGAAGACACGCCAGAGGAGTCCGCCTACAGGAGCGGATGGCGCGAGCAGCCTCCGGCGGATGAGGACGGGAGGGCGCGCCCGAAGATCGAGAACGGGACGTGGTATATCGGCGACCATCCCGAGTTCTACATGGGCGTATGGCTCTACAACTCGGACAGGCAATGGGGGCCGAATGCAAATCCGCTCGGAATAGACCATCCGGCCTATACGACGCCGCCAGGCGAGAAGGTCTTCCGGGAGATGGGTTTTAATTCGTCGCAGATATCGGCGGCCCATTCTCAGATCGGCGCCGTCGTGAGGGGTTTCCCCCTGCCCCGGGAGAGCAAGCCTTCGCGCAAGGACTGGAAGAGCGATGATGCGGACATTGCGCGTTTCTTCAAGCGGTTTGGCGACATGCCGATGGTGCTCGATTTTGCGTTCGGGTACGACAAAAGATATCCGAAAGAGGCGCGGTCGCTTCTGGACCAGCGCAAGTCTGGCAGCGTGTGGCATGCGTTCGTTCCGTTCTGCCCGCATGTCCCCGAGGGGTGGCGGTATTACCGCGACTATTTTCTCGGAGGTGCACGCGCGGCAATGAGAAATGGGTGCAACGTGTTCCTCTACGAGCTTTTCAACGAGTCGTCGTGGAACGACATGTGTCGTTCGAACGTGCAGGAGTTTGCGCGTGCGATGAAAGCGCGCTACGGCTCAATCGCGGCGGCGAACGAAAAGTGGGGAACATGCTTCGATGCTTTTGATGACGTGGCATGCCAGGTTGACTTGAAGCAGTTTCCGGGCGTTTGGTACGACTGGTGCAGGTTTTCGTCAAAGTCTTATTGCGGACTGCTGCAGCGCGGCATTGAGACGATCAGGTCAGTTGACAGGCGCGGGAACGTCTATTTCACGGAACAGGAGTCCGGCACTCCGTCCGAGCACCGCGGCATAGACTACCGTGACGTTGCGGGCACGCTTGACGCGCTGGCCATCGAGGGCGGGTGGCGCTACGGTTTCGGCACAGACTACAGGGCGAAGAGCGAGATGGAGGCGGTAGTTGCGACGAAGGGCTCGCGGCATTTCTTCAACTGCGACTTCTATCAGGCGCTCGCGAAAGGGCGCAAGCCGGTAGTGAACAACGAACACTACTGCACGCGCTTCGAGAACGGCAAGCGCGTTCCATCGCGACGGACCGATTACATAACCTCGCTCTGGCTCGAAGTCATGCACGGCGTCTCCGGAAGCTTCTTTTACGTGTGGGACAAGCGCTACTGGGAGGCGAACACCCCCGAGAAGGCTTACGCCAACGTCGTCAATCCCTCCTACAAGTCGTCGTCGCTTCTTAACCCCTACAACGTGAGGCCGGAGGACCTTTGCGCGTTCAGGATGTTCATGGACGAGCTCGCGCCCTTCAAGGACAAGGTTCTCCCTTTCCCGCGGACCAAGCCTGCGACCGTCGCAGTCTTCTACTCGAAGGCGACAAGCATACAGCGCGATTCGCTTCCGTCCCTGAAGGGAAGGCCCGGCGTCTCTGATTGGTACGCAGCGCTTCTTCACGCGAACTTTCCGTGCCGCGTGGTGTTCGACGAGGATGTGCCGAGCCTCGGTCCGGAAGTGCAGGCGCTTGTGTTCCCGGCTACGGCATGCTGCGCGACGAACGTGATTAACGCAGCCCGGAGGTTCCAGGAGCGCGGCGGGCTTGTGCTCGCGGATGAAGAGGCATTCCGATTCGACGAATACATGAAGCCGCTGCCGGAAGATCCCGGCTTTGTTCGCGTGAACAATGCGGCTGCTGCCGTCGAGCGTCTTGTTGCGGCTAACGTCACGCGCTATTGCGTGCTGACCCCAGTTGATGGCCGCGGCCCGATTTTAGCCGCCGACGTGCAGATTGTCGACAGAGGGGGCTTCAAGCTCGTCTGCTGCGCGGCCATGGGGGAGACTTCCGCGCGGCGGGCGCGACTTGGGCTTTGCGGCCTATTGCCCGGCATCCAGGGGTTCGTTCTGGAGGATACGGTATCCAAGAGGGTGTATCAAAAGGACGGCAAGAAGGTATGGACGGACGCCGATCTTGAAGATGGCGTGGAAATAGAGCTTCCTCCGCAGGAGCGGGTCCTTCTCGTTCTCAGGAATCCGTGATGCGAGAAAAGGGCGGAGGGCTATGCTGAAGTCCTCGACGAGTTCATGATGGGAGGCGACCTTCTCGTCGCGCCGGTGATGGAGAAGGGCGCGGTTGCGCGCAAGGTCGTCCTGCCTCCCGGGAAATGGCTTGCGGACGACGGCAAGACGTACATCGGCCCTGCGACAGTGGAAGTAGTGTCGCCAATAGAGAGGCTGCCGTACTTTCTGCAAAGTTGTATGGCGCAAGTTTCAGAATAAAGGGTGCCTTTTTCGCGCCCTGTCTTTGATCCTGGCATGCAGATGACGTCGGTGCTTAAAGTTGACATGTCATTTCATTGCGCCTGCGCGTCTTTTGGTACAATAGAGGCATGAAAAAGATTGTGATTTTGTTTTTCGCCGTTCTTGCACAGGCGGTGTATGTCTTTGGAGAGGGACTTGCGCGTGAACTGGAGCGGGAATGCGCAAAAGAGGGGATGTGCGTCCTTCCCGATGCGTCGCATGCGCGGATCAAGGCGGTTTTTGAGAGGCGTATTGCGGAAATACGCGGGACGCCGAACATGGAGGTGAAGGCCGGATCGGAATGCCGCTATCTTTCCGGGAAGGGCGACGACGCGGCGGACGGAAAGACGCCTGCCACGGCGTGGCGCACGACGGCGCGGCTCGAGAAGGAGAATCTTGCGCCGGGTTCGTTCGTTCTCTTCGAGCGCGGCGGCGTGTACCGCGGCGGATTCCGCGCGTCGAAGGGCGTCACTTACACGGCCTACGGGAAAGGCGCGAAGCCCCGCATCTATTCCTCGCCGGAAAACGGTGCGGATCCCGCGAAGTGGGAGCGCACAGATGCCCCGAATGTATGGCGCTACAAGATCGGCGAAAATGACGTGGGGACGATTGTCTTCGACGGCGGCGCGGCGCACGCGATCAAGATAATCCCGGTATACAACGACGACGGAACGTACACGCAGCAGTACGGCGGGCGTCCGTTCAACAACGGTTACAAGGATCTCGCCTGCGACCTGCACTTCTGGCATGACTACTCGGAGAAGACCGATTTCAAGCCGTTCTCGAAAGGCACGGGATATCTGTATCTTTACTCCACGAAGAATCCGGGCGAGCGCTTCAAGTCGATCGAGTTCAACGTGAAGAAGCACGGCGTCGCGGTAGGCGGCGCTAACGACGTGCATATCGACAACCTCTGCATCATGTACGTCGGTTCCCACGGAGTTGGTGCGGGCACGGTAAAGGGGCTGCGCGTCACCAACTGCGAGTTCGGCTGGATTGGCGGCTCGATACAGTCCGAGCGGCTCTTCGGCAGGAAGTGGGCCGTGCGCTACGGCAACGCTGTGGAAATATGGGGAGGGTGCGACGGATTTACAGTGGACAACTGCTACGTGCACGACGTGTATGACGCGGGGCTTACGCAGCAGATCAACGTCGAGAAGCCGGACGAAGCTCGCGACCAGCGGCATGTGCGCTACTCGCGCAACGTGATCGAGAACTGCAACTACTCGATCGAGTACTTCCTGTCGTTGAAGGGGGAGGCCAGGGTGTCGAACTCGAGTCGAATGGAGGATTTTGTCATCGAGGGCAATATCATGCGGAATGCAGGAAGAGGTTTCTGTCAGCAACGTCCCGACCACGGCCAGTCGGCGCACATAAAGAGCTGGCGCAACGGCGCCAACCGTGCGACTGGATATGTCATCCGCGACAACGTCTTCGCGTTCGGCGACGAGATGCTCGTCGAGATTTCCTCTGGGCTAGCGAATCCTGACGGCTCCGACTCGATGCCTGAGATGAAAGGCAACGTGTTTATCGGTCGCGAAGGGCAGCGCTTCGGCGTTCTCAACCAGGGGAAACCAGTCGAGCTGAAGTACGACCGCAAGCTCGTCTCTGCACTCGGCGGGCGCTACGCCGGCAACCTTTTTGCCATGGTCTCGTCCGAGACGGGGCTGTATGCGATAGGACATCGGTCGAGGGAGAGCATAGTCACATTCTTCACGGACAATGTGTTCGGGAGGCGCCCTGCCGAAGCCGACCATCCTCCGCTGCTGAGGTTCGAGAAGACCTCCGAAGACAAGGTGATGCCGGGCGGGAAGATGGTCCGCAAGGAGGTGCGCATCGTCTATGGCGGATCATGCGGAACGAATTCATTCCCCGTTGTCGCGTTCGTTCCCGCAGACGCGAAGGGGCCTGTCCCCGCGTTCCTGCTTATATGCAACAGGGACTACAAGAAGAACTGCGATCCCGAGCGCCAGGAGAAGAGTCCGTTCTTCCCCGTGGAGGACATCGTGGCGAGGGGATTCGCGGCTGTCTCGTTTCACACATGGGCGGTCGCGCCGGACTGCAACACGGGCAACACGAAAGGCGTGTTCGAGGCATTCGAGAAGCCGGAGAAAAACCGCGATCCAAAGCTTTGGGGCACAATCTCCGCATGGGCGTGGGGCGCAAGCCGCGCACTTGACTGGATGGAGACCGTGCCCGAGATCGATGCGAAGCGAGTTGCGGTGATCGGACATTCCCGCGGCGGAAAGACCGCGCTCTGGGCGGCCGTGACTGACCCGCGCTTCGCAATGGCATGTGTCAACGGGTCGGGTTGCACTGGCGCGAAGCTCAACCACATGGATCTGCCGAAGGCCGAGCGCGTCGTGCACATTGTCCGCACCTTCCAATACTGGTTCTGCCTGGACTACACGCTCTGGGCGAACCGCGAGAAGGAGATGTCGTTCGACCAGCATGAGTTGCTTTCCTGTGTCTCGCCGCGTCTCCTGGCAGTCGGTTCAGGGAGCAAGGACGACTGGGCTGGTCCTGCCGGCGAGCAGAAGGCGACGGAACTTGCGCGCGCTGCGTGGAGCGACCCCGAGCGCGTGTCGTACCATTGCC
>CAMOCC010000109.1 GCA_946610035.1 uncultured Verrucomicrobiota bacterium | reverse complement strand
TTCGTGCAGGGCGTCATCTGGAACGTCTACAGCTACGACCAGTGGGGCGTGCAGCTCGGCAAGGTGCTCGCCAAGGGCGTCCTCTCCGACCTCACGGCGAAGAAGCCGTCCGGCAGGCACGACGCCTCCACCAACCAGCTCATCGCGCGCTACCGCGCGGCCGTCGGCCGCTGAACGACGCGACAGTCCGGCGATCCCCGCCCACCCCGCGACACCGTGGCGGCCGGCGGGGATCGTTTCGTTTATGCGCTTATGCCGTATGAATAGAAAATGATTGCATTTCGAGCATGAAAAGAGTAGAATTGGGGCATGAAATCGAGAATGCACATATTAATCGTCGCGGCCATGTTCGCCGTGCGGGCGGGGGGCGCAGACCGCGAGCTGTGGGTCGATACGATGCTGAAGATCGCGGGGCCGGTCCTCCAGGGCCTTGCGGACGGCACTCTCGACGCGAAGATGCCGCACAGGAAGCAGGCGTGGACTGACTGGGCGTCGAGGCTCGAGGCGACAGGGCGCGTCGCGTGCGGCGTGCTGCCGTGGTTCGAGCTGCCGGACGACGACACGCCCGAGGGCGTGCTGAGGGCGAAGTGGCGCGAGGTCGCCCGCAAGGCCGTCGCCAACGCCGTCGAGCCGGATTCGCACTGGTACCTGCCGTGGAACGGGAAGGGCCAGCCCCTCGTGGACGCCGCCTTCTTCGCGCAGGGGCTGCACAATGCGCCGAAGTTCCGCGAGGCGCTGCCGGACGAGGTGAAGTCGAACATCGTCGCAAGGCTGAAGGAGACGCGCGTCACCAAGCCGTTCGAGTCGAACTGGCTCCTGTTCGCCTCGCAGGTCGAGGCGCTGATCCTCGAGATGACGGGCGACTGCGACAGGAAGCGCCTCGAGTACGGCGTCAACCGCTTCATCGGCGAGAAGTCGACCTGGTACGTCGGCAACGGCATGTACAGCGACGGGGACAAGTTCGCGCTCGACTACTACAACTCGTTCGTGATCCATCCGATGCTCTACGACGTGCTGACCGTGATGAAGGCGAACGGCGGATTCGTCAATGCGGACCGCATGCTGAAGCAGGAGATGCGCCGCTACAGGCGCTATGCCGGAGTGCAGGAGCGGATGATCGGTCCGGACGGGACGTATCCTCTCATAGGGCGCTCGATATGCTACCGCTTCGGCGCCTTCCACCAGCTGGCGAAATCCGTGACGCTCCCCGACGAGTGCATCCCCGCGCCGCGCGGCGCGATACGCGCTGCGCTGACGGCCGTAATGGCTCGCCAGTCCGGCCCGCAGAACTTCGATGCGGGCGGCTGGCTTACGGTCGGCTTCAACGGAACGCAGGAGGGGCTTGCCGAGGGGTACATATCGCGCGGGTCGCCCTACCTCTGCTGCTTCGTCTTCGTTCCGCTTTCGCTTCCGCCGGACGATCCGTTCTGGAGCGAGCCCGCGGCGGACTGGACGCAGAAGGCCGCATGGTCCGGCGGTTTTCCGAGCATCGACCATTGACGCCGTACGCGAGAGTGGCAAATTATGCCATGGAGTCGTCGGAAAATGGTATAATATGATCCATGAATGCTGTTTTCTTCGACATGGACGGAACCATCATCGACTCGCGTGCCGACCTTGCGGCGACGGTCAACCACACGAGGCGCGACCTGGGGCTTGCGGAGCTCCCGCAGGACGAGGTGCTTTTGCACGTCGGGCGCGGGGCGAAGTACCTCCTCTCCCACGCCATCCCAGAGCACGCGGAGGAGGCGGACAGGCTCTGGGAGATGTTCCGGTCCCACTACGCCGCGCACATGCTCGACAACACAGAACTCTACCCGACCGTCCGCTCGACGCTCGCCGAGCTCCACGACCGCGGCTGGCTCCTCGGCGTCAACACCGCGAAGCCGCGCTTCGCGACCGTCGCCATCCTCGAGCACTTCGGGCTGATGCGCTACTTCGGGAACGCCATCGTCGCGGGCGGAGACTGTGCGGAGATGAAGCCGAGCGCCCTGCCGCTCAGGGAGTGCGCCTCGAGGATGCGCGGACACCGCCTCTCGTCGCACGACTGGATGGTCGGGGACAACTGGACGGACATGCAGTGCGCCGTCAACGCGGGCGTGAAGGGGGCCTTCTGCACCTACGGGTTCGGGCTCCTCAACGACGCGCGCGCGACGGTCAAGATCAACCGGATGGAGGAGCTCCTGCGCCATTGCAGGTCCGAGGACTGATTTCCAAACAAAAAAGGAGTAAACGATGAAGAAGCTGATTGTCGTCGCGGCGCTGATCGTGTCGTTCGCGGCGTTTGCGGGCGAGAAGGTCTACATCTGGCCCGAGGGGAAGATGCCGGACGCCCAGCCTCACCAGATCGCGGCGATGACGGACGTATCCCGCGCGAAGGGCTTCAACGCCGACGAATGGCGCAGGCCTTACATCGACTGGCTCAAGGCCCCCGAAAAGCCGAACGGCGTCTGCATGATACTCATTTCCGGCGGTTCGTACACGAGCTGCTGCGACGTCGGGCTCGTGAAGCAGTGGAACGAGAAGCTCACGGCCCTCGGCTGCCAGTGCGTCAACCTCGTCTACCGCACGCCGTGGCCGAAGAACCTGCCCATCTACCAGACCGCATGGGAGGACGCCCAGCGGGCGGTCAGGCTTGTGCGCGCGGACGCGGATAAGCGCGGCTTTTCGCCCGACAGGATCGGCGTGATGTCCATGAGCGCGGGCTCGCACCTCGCCGTTCTCATGGCGACAAGCTCCATGACGCCCGCATACGAGCCCGTCGACGAGCTGGACGCGACCCCCTGCAACGTCAACTGGGCGTGTCCCTTCGCGCCGGCGTTTCTCCAGAAGGACGGCTACGGCAGACCGAACACGCGCCGCGGCATGGCGGTGGACGCGAAGCTCGACGACTGCTTCAAGTTCGACGAGAAGACGTGTCCGATGTGCCTCATGCACGGCGGCAACGACATCTATTCCCCCAACGCGTCCACGCTTGTCTACCGCGAGCTCCGAAAGCGGAAGATCCCCGCCGAAGTGCACATCGCGCCGGACAAGGGACACGGCGCGCACGGCTTCGACCGAGCGGTCGAGTTCATGCGCCAGATGGGCTGGCTCGGCGAGCTGGAACCCGAGGTCAAGCTGCTTGACCGCTATGCCTCGGACGATGCGCGCGCTGTCTACGAAAAGGAGAACCTCTGGCCGGAGGGCAAGACGCCCGACTTCCAGGAGCACCAGTGCGTTCCGTACCTGGAGTGGAACATACCGTCCAACCTCACGACAAAGGCGATACAGGTCATCTGGTCCGGCGGCGCTTACAATGGCAACGGACCTGGCAGCTTCGAGGTCGCTCCCTTCCGCCGCTACCTGAACGAGAGGGGCATGGCGGTCGTCACGGTGAAGTACCGCACACCGCGTCCCAACGGCCTCGCGAAGCACACGACCGCGTGGGAGGACGCACAGCGCGCGGTCCGCATGGTCAAGGCGGAGGCTGAGGGGCGCGGACTCGACCCCAACCGCATCGGCATAATGGGCTCGTCCGCTGGCGGACACCTTGCGCTGCTCACGGCGTCCACTTCGAAGACGGACTCGTACTGGCCGGTCGACGGCATCGACAAGGCCTCGCCGAACGTCCAGTGGGCGGTCTGCATCTACCCCGCGTATTCGCTTACCGACGGAATCGACAAGGGCAACGAGAAGGGCGGCAACGAAGACGATTCGTTCCTCGCGCCGGAGTTCGCCTTCGACTCCGCGACGCCTCCGATGATCTTCATACACGGCGATGCCGACGGATGGGCGGCCATGAACTCCGTCAAGGCGTGGGAGAAGCTGCGCTTCATCGGCATCCAGGGCGAGCTGCACACGCTCGCGACGCGCACGCACTGCTTCCAGCGCAGCGCCTCGCCCGGGACTGGCAGCTACAACTGGATGGACCGCATCTGGGACTTCCTGACGGCGAAGGGCTTCAACAGGTGACGCCGGTCCGCCGCGTCTGCGCGGACGACTTTTGCGGTCCGCGCGGCGTGGAATATTTGCTATAATATACGACATGATGCGCATAGAAAAACTCCTTGGAATATCCGCCGCGCTGGCCGTCGCCGCGACAGCGGCCACCGCCACCGCCGCCGAGTCGCTCCTCCTGAAGCTTTCGGCGGACAGGATGGCGGCGGACAACGTGACGGGCGCGCTCGTCGCGACGGGCCGCGTCGACGCGGCGCTTGAGCCGTTCCACCTCCGCTCCGTCGGCGTCTCGAAGCTCGGCGACGTCTACACCTTCGGCGACCCGACCGCCGTCACGACATGCAGCAACGCGCCAGGCCACGAGTGCTGGTGCGCGTGCGGGACGGTCCGCCTCGACATGACGGAGGGAAGCTCCGACGTCGTGGCGCGCAACATGTGGATCAAGCTCTTCGGCGTCCCCGTCGCGTGGTTCCCGTACTGGTGGCAGCCGCTCAACACGGACTACGGCTGGCGCGTCATGCCGGGCTACACGAGCCGGTGGGGCGGCTACCTCCTAACCAAGTACGTCTACACCCTGGCGGGCGGGTTCGACGAGGGCGAGTGGGGCCTCGGCGGCAACACGAGGTTCGACCTGCGCACGAAGAACGGCGTCGCCGTCGGGCAGACCATCCGCTGGAACCTCGCCGACTTCGGGCGCGGCAAGTTCAAGGTCTACTACGCGGCGGACGAGGATGCGGACCGCTACGACCGCAGCTGGAACACGAAGCGCCGCTACTCCAACTGGGGCAGCGAGGTGCCCGACGACCGCTACGGGCTCTCCTTCGAGCACCGCTGGAACGCGACCGAGCGCGACGTGGTCCGCGCCCGCGCCGCCTACTTCAGCGACTCGCACTTCAAGCACGACTTCCTGAGGGACACGCGCTTCGGACTCGGCAACCGCTATCCCGACGCGGAGCGCAACGAGCTCGCCTGGGAGCACCACGAGACGTCCCTCGCGGTCGGCGTTAGCGCGTCCGGCCCCGTCAACGACTTCTACGGCGGCGTCGCGCGTCTCCCCGAGGTCTACTTCGACATAGAGCCCCAGCCGCTTTTCGGGCTTCCCGTGAACTACGAATCCGGGACGCGCTTCGGCTGGCTCGACCGCAACTACGCGAAGCACGGCAGAAAGTCGACCGCGCTCCCGTTCCGCTACGACCCCGGCAAGTGGGCCGACTACCAGGCGTTCAGGGCCGACACCTACCACCGCCTGACGCTGCCGTTCCGCATTGCGGACGTCGTGTCGGTCGTCCCCCGCGCGGGCGTCCGCGGCACTTGGTGGACCGACTCGGGCATGAGGAGCCTCGACGGAGAGCACCGCGCGGGCTCGCTCGACGACGACGTGCTGAGGTCCGTGGTCGAAGGCGGCGTGACGCTCGCCGCGCGCGGCGTCGCGCCGAGTGCGGGTCCGCTCGACTTCCTCGGCGAAGGCGAATGGGGCGAGCACATCCTCGAGCCCTACCTCGACGTCCTCGCGCAGGAGGCGCAGTACTCGGGGCTCCGCCGCAACGCGAGGCCGTACATCTTCGACTCGATAGACGGCTCGGCGGACTGGCTCGACCAGTACGCGGGACGCAGCCGCAACCTCCCCTACACTTGGTACGGCATGACGCCCGGACTGCGCAACGCGTGGCGCAAGTTCGACGAGAAGGGGAATTCGCGGACCGTCCTCGACGTGGACTTCTACGCGGCGATCCAGTTCAACGACACCTCCTGGACCGAGGGCGGACGCTACCACCGCCTCGTGCGCGACCCGGAGAAACCGAACTACGGACGCGACGGCAAGCCCACGGCGAACCCCGGCGTCCGCGCCCGCTGGTTCGCGACGGAGGACTGCACTCTCCTCTCCCGCACCGAGTGGGACGGCGAGAACGACACGCTTGCGTATGCGGACGTCTCGTGGAGGCACGCCCTTGCCGGGGACTTCAAGTACGAGCTCTCCTACTCCGCCCGCGACCAGCGGCTCTGGGACTACTCCTCGACGCCATACGACCCCGCGCGGATGCGCAACGAGGACTTCAACTGGGCGAAGTACTCCTACGTCCAGCTCGGCTTCGAGCACGAGCTGTGCGACGCCGTCGCATGGGGTCCGTTCATCAGCTGGGACCTGCGCGAGAACGAACTGGACGAGGTCGGCACGTGGATCGACCTGCGCACGGACTGCCTCGGCTTTAGGTTGAGCGTCTCCTACGAGAACGACTACCGACGCATCGACGGCTCCGAGCACGAGGACGACTGGCGCGTCGCGTTCGGCGTGTACCTCCGTGCGTTCGGACCCTCCGCCGTGACAATGATCGGGGACTGACGCGAAGACCATGCGCAAGGCGAGGCCAAACAGGATAGAGAGGCTCGAGAGCTATCTCGTAAAGCTCATCCAGGAGAAGGGCGCGGACCAGAACCAGCCGTTCGGGATACGCTTCCTCCTCGGCGTGCTCGCCGTCTTCAGCTGCGTCTTCGCGTGGGTCGTGTCCCTTCGCTACCTCCTCTACCGGCTCGGGCTCCTCAGGCGCTATCCGCTCGGGATACAGGTCATCTCAATCGGCAACGTGACGGCCGGCGGAACGGGCAAGACGCCCGTGACCGAGATATTCGCGCGCACGCTCGCGGCGGAGGGGCGCAAGGTCGCGATCCTCTCGCGCGGCTACCGCCGCAAGGAGGCACCGTGGTGGCAGCGCGTCTTCACGCAGGTCATACTGAAGCCGCTCGTCGTGTCCGACGGCAAGCACGTCCTCCTCGACTCCGCCGTCGGCGGCGACGAGCCCTACATGCTCGCGTCCAACCTCCCCGGCGTCGCGGTCGTCGTTGACCGCGACCGCGTCAAGGCGGGGCGCTACGCAATCAAGCGCCTCGGATGCGACACGCTCATCCTGGACGACGGCTTCCAGTACCAGAAGCTCAAGCACTCAATCGAAGTGGTCCTCGTCGACTCTACGAACCCGTTCGGCAACGGCAGGATGCTGCCGCGCGGAATCCTCCGCGAGCCGGCGCGGCACCTGAAGCGGGCGGACATCATATTCCTCACGAAGTGCCGCGGCGACTCGTCGCAGGTCATAGAGGAGATACGCCAGTACAACAGGACCGCCGAGATCGTCGAGTGCAACCACGCGCCGCGCGTCCTCAAGGACGTGTGGAGCAGGGAGGAGTTCCCGCTCGAATGGCTCCGCGGCAAGACGCTCTGCACGCTATCCGGCATCGCCTCCCCGAAGGGCTTCGAGAACTCCCTCCGGCACCTCGGCTCGAAGGTCGTCTGGTGCGAGCGCTACGCCGACCACCACCGCTACGACTCGTCCGAAATCCTCTACGCCCTCAACCGGACGGCCGACATGGGCGCGGACGCGCTCGTGACGACGGAGAAGGACGCCGTCCGCTTCCCGCGCTTCGAGACGTCGCCCGTCCGCTGCCTCTACCTTCGCATCTCGATAGAGATACTGCGCGGACGCGAGAACTTCACCCAGATCATAAACAGGATATGCTTCAGGAAGTGAGCACATGGGACGCGGCGGATCGATTTTGAAGAACACATTCACCGTTGGGGCGTTCACGTCGCTCTCCCGGGTGCTCGGCCTCGTCCGCGAGATGATGCAGTCGCGCCTCATCGGCGCAGGCGTCGCCCAGAGCGCGTTCACGCTCGCATTCGCGCTGCCGAACATGGCGCGCAAGCTCTTCGGCGAGGGCGCGCTCACGGCGGCGTTCGTGC
>CAMOCC010000108.1 GCA_946610035.1 uncultured Verrucomicrobiota bacterium | reverse complement strand
TTTGCCCCGACACTCCGCCAAACCGTCATTCCCACGTCAAATCACCCGCTCCTTCACACGCTCGTCGCATCTCCACCCCACGGGACTGTCCCCTATCACTTAGGGACAGTTCCCTATCACTGGTGGACTGTCCCCGTAGCGAAAGGGGACTGTCCCTGAAAGGGATGGGGACTGTCCCCGGGGATAAGAGGATTTCATTGTCTGTTCATACCCGAAAGGACAGTGACAGGGTGGAGTGAATATGATAGAATGCTAGCATGAAGAAGATTGTATTCTTGACGACGATGTTGATCGCTGCCATCGGTGCGGCCTTCGGCGCACAGCGTCGTCCCGTCGATTCGCGCCATCCGATGTGGCTAGTCCATGTCGATGTGTGGAACAAGGCGGACCCTCAGAAGATAATCGATCTCATCCCTGACGACATACGCCCCTATGTCGTTGTCAACCTCTCGCTCTCCTGCCAGTACGACAAGGTCCGCAAGGTCTACAAGATGCCGCAGAACGCCGTGTTGACCTACAAGTCGTGGGCTACTGTCTGCCAGCTAAACGGCATGTGGTTCACCTGCCAGCCCGCTAGCGGGGGACACACCCATATTCGCGACGACGATATGGCGACTTTCGAGTACTTCTTCAAGGAGTACCCGAACTTCCTCGGCTGGAACTACGCCGAGCAGTTCTGGGGCTTCGACGAACCGGGCGACGAAAGTTCCGGCACGGCCGAGGGGCGCATCGCGCTCTTCGCAAGGCTTGTGCGCCTTTCCCACCGCTACGGCGGATTCCTCACCGTCTCGTTCTGCGGGAACATCTGGTCCCATCCGCTCAACCCCGTCGGCATGATGAAGCGCGATCCGGCGTTCCTCAAGGCGTGCCGGACATGTCCCGATTCGATTCTCTGGCTCTATAAGTACACGACTACCTCCTGCTTCCTCAACAACGAAAGCGTGACGTTCGGCCCGTTCGTCTCCGGTCTGGCCTCGAACTACGGCATACGGTACGACAGCTGCGGATGGAACGGCGCGATGGCGGCGCTGCTGGGCGAAGATCGCGCAAGGCGCTACCCGGCGGCAGCCGGAATCGGGACTGCGCTCGAGCAGACCTGCATCAACGGCGGCGCGGTGTGGGACGGCCCCGAGCTGATATGGACTGAGGATTTCCAGAACCTCGCCGACACCTTCGTGGACGGCTACACGCGGCGCAACTGGGGACTATACCCCGGCTTTCGGAACGTATGGATCGACATCTTCAGGAAAGTCGTGGACGGCTCATTCTACATCCCGACTCGCGCGGAGGTCGTCGAGCGCACGAAGGTCGTCGTCGTCAACGACATCTCCTCGGGGTCTGACGAGGACCGCTACGCCGCCGGCGGCGGCCTCTACGACGGGCTCTACCTCCAGAAGGACCCGATGAACGCCGGAACGGGACGCTGGATGGACAACCACTGCTATTTCAAGCGGACGGGACGGTATGCGACGATACCAGTGACGGTGGCGCTGGCCGACGATGTCGCGAGAGGCATTCCCGTGCAGGTTGCGAAGTCAGAATGCGACGGGCGTTGGCCGTCCGTCGAGGCGAAGAGGTCCGAGTTCGACAGGCTGTATCCCGAAGTCGCGAAGGGCGACCTCTTCGTCTCGCGCCTGCGCAACCAGCTTGTGTGCTACATGCCGTTCTCGGGGCTCGACGGCAAGAAGTCCGCCGCCGCAGTCGTCCCGCTGCGCTACAACACCTGCTCGAAGCTCGGCCTGCAGCTCGGCCTCCTGGGGGCGGCGGTGGTGACGGAGTCTGCGAACCGCCTGGACGTCTACCTCAACAACTACCGCTACGAGGGCGCGGAGGCGGTCGTGGACAGGATCGTCCTCAAGGGCGCCCGCGCAAAGCCCGCAGTCAAGGTCGGAAAGCGCGAGGACGCGACGGTGAAGGTGTCGGGGAAGTGGAACGCCGAGGAGGGGGAGTACCGCATCGCCGTGTCGCATCACGGACCCATCGACCTGACGATCCTCGCATCGGGGGGCGAGAGGCGCGCCAGGGCGCAGCCGCTGCCGACGACACCGCTCGCCGCCGATCCGCCTAAGCGTCCGCCAGTCTACACGGGCAGGGTGGTGGTGGAGGCGGAGGACATGGACTTCCGCTCGGTCCGCAGGTGCGTGCTCGATCCGTACGGACAGTACCCCGACGTCACGGGGCATGCGGGCAACGGCTTCATTGACATGGGCGGTTCGCAGGACGGATCGCTCCGCCGCGTCCAGCGCCTCAATCGCGGCGGGACGTACCGCATAGAGGTCCGCTATGCCGCGTCCGCCAGGGCGGGTCGGTTCCGCATCACGGCTAACGGGGTCGCGAAGGATGCGTCCGTCGAGAAGGCGGGGCTCAGCGAGTGGCGCACGGCGTCCGTGACGGCGAAGCTGCGCAGCGGGGAGAATACGATAGTCGTCGACAACCCCGACGGAATAGACTCGTTCATCGACCAGATCGTCCTCTCTCCGCTCGCCGGGAAGTGACGGCGCCATTGCGCAAAACTTCCCATAGCCGCGCGCCATTGCGATTTGATATAATACACTCATGAAAACAATCATATCTTCTTTTGCCGTGCTGGCGTTCGCATGCTGTGCGGGCGCGCAGGAGCCTGCCGTCGTCGCCTCCGCTACGCTTAAGGACGGGTCCGTGTTCAAGGGCGAGCTGCTCACGACCGACATTGCAGGCTGGACGCTGTTCGAGAGCGACCTCACCCTCCCGTTCGCCATCGTGAAAACGCTCTCCTTCCGCGGCACGAACGGAGAGGCGCAGGTCGAGCTCGTCAACGACGACCGCTTCACGCTCAAGGTTTCGGACTCCTCGTTCCGCCTCTCCTCCTCAATCGGCGAGCTGACCATTCCCTGCTCGCGCATCAAGACGCTCTCCCTCGCCGTCCGCAAGGCCAGCGCCACGGTGCGCGACGACGGACTGGTCTTCCACTGCGATTTCGAGTCTGAGGCGTCCGTCACCTCCCCCGCCGTCGGAGTGCCGGGAGTCTTCAAGGGCGGTGAATTCGGTCCCGGGAAGTCCGGGAACGGACTCAAGGTCGCGGCCTACACATCGTCTGCGAGGTTCGAGCTGCCCGAAGGCTCGCTTGGCAAGGCGGGGACGATCGAGTTCTGGGGCAGGATCGACGAAATCGGCGGATTGACGGACGGGGGATGTCCGCGCTTCTTCGAGATAATCGACATGGCGTCCAAGGCGGAGATAAGCGACGACTGGAATGCGAACAACGGGTCGGGTGGCTGTGGACTTTCCTTCCGTATCGACGGGCTCCCCGTAATGGCCTCTTCGGACTACGGTCGCTACAGCTACGACTCCTACCTCTTCCCCGTGCAGGCCTGGCACCACTACGCGCTCGTGTGGGATGCGGACGGTATAGCGGGCCTTGAGCGCTTCCCGCTCACCCGGTCCTTCAAGAGCAATGGAACAAACTCCTACCGCAACGAGCGCCCCGCCAAGGCCTCCGCAGCGGTCTTTATCGACGGCAGGTGCGTAATGGCGGTTCCGTTCGACCCATCCTGGCGCGGGCCCTCCCTCGCCCACAAGACCTCGACGCTCTTCTTCCCGTCCCGTGAAGACGAAATGCCTGGATACCTCAAGCGCGGATACTCCATCGACGAATTCAAGCTCTGGAACCGCGCCAAGACCGAATTCGGGCTGTAAACTATTTCAGCCCAAGAATGCCGCAGAAGGTGCCTTTGGCATAGGCCCACAGTATGTCAAAGCGCTTGCTTTTTATGGCGACGAGCCCGTAGTAGGCGCAGGACAATGGGGCGAAGATGAATGTGACGCTCAGGATTTGCAGTAGGTTGAAGTGCCTTCTTGCAAATTTGAGCCTGTTCCGTGCGAAACAGTAAGTCCTGTAAGGCTTTTCGATTCCCAACTGCCGAAGGGCGGGATCGCATCCTGGTTCAAGAAATCCGTGGTGCTCGGTTCGTGCCGTCGTAAGGACTATTTCATCGTAACCTGCTTCGCGAATTTTCCAGCCGAAATCAGATTCCTCGAATGTCTGGACGTACTTTTCGTCGAACCCTCCGACTTCGTTGAAGACCTTGCGCGGAACCATGAATCCGTTTGGATAGTAGGATGTCGGATATGACTTTGGGCTCTCAGGAAGTTCAGCAAGAGGGAGATTCGGGCAATGGTCTTTCGGCTGAGAAGTCCATCTGTTGAAGTCGCTTCCGAGAGACCAGATGACGTTGTTCTTCCCCGGCCGCATGTGGACTGCCATTGGCGCGACGAGCCCCAGTTTTGCGTTCTCGCTGAACGCCTGAGTCATCTCAATGAAGATTCGCCTGTCAACGACATTGTCGTCGTCTAAGAAGAAGAGGTAGTTTCCGGTTGCGATCTTCGCGCCGTTGTTGCGCGAGACGGCCTGAAAGGAATTTCGTTCGTTGCGAATGCATTTCACCTTATCGCCAAATCGCTCTTTGACTTTGTTCATCGTGTCGTCTGGCGAACAGTCGTCGACGACAATGACTTCAAGCGCGGGCCATTCCGTGTCTAGTATGCTCTGAACGCAGCGACAGACCATCTCCGCGCGGTTGAACGTGGGGATTATGACGGAGATAAGATGCGCGTGTTCAGCCATGTAAAACTACCATCTCCACTTGCCTCGACGCCAGAGCCAGGCGAAGAAGAGTTGCCTTTGAATGTTGTCAACGAGAAAAGGTTTCCAGCCAAGGAAAATTTTGATGAGCCAAACTGGAGGGTAAAACAGCCCAAGAGCCCAGAACATTGTTCGCTTAAAGATGCCACAGACTTGTTTGTCCGGTTCCTTCAGTATGAAATCGTAGTAGAATCTAAACCATGGATAGTAAAGCGGACGCCATCCTGAGAAGGACGAGTTGAACATCGAGCCGATCCCGTTGAAGTGGTAGACAAGTCCGTTCACCGCCTCTTTGGTCGGCATCATGCAGTCCCAATGCTGAGGCAGAAGCTTCGCATCGTCGCGACATACATAGTTTAGAATGTCCTGGTCCACGAAAAAAGGGGTTCCCCATTTGTTAACAAAGTCCACCGCCTTTGCCACGAAATTTGTCTCGCGAAGACGCTTCAGGTTCATCAATACAACGCCTGAACAGGCGTATCTGCTTTCATCGAAATCGGGGTTCCATTTTGAGTACATGTGAACTCCGTTGCAGATGGACGGGAGGTCTCGACACCAGAGCAATGAAACAGAGTTGTCCCTCGTGGACCACAATTCGCAAGGGTCTCTCAACCATAGTGTGTCAACATCAGAATATATCATCCAGTCGCAAGGAAACACATCACAGAGAAAAAGCCTCAGAAAAGCAGCGTGTGAATTCTTATATGCGGTAAAGCGTGCGCGGATCGGTGCCATGTCCGGCTCGTAATATTCCGGCGGCGATGCTCCATATTCAGCAGCAAAAGCGGAAACCTGCTTCTTGTCGTTTTCGCTAAGTCCTTCGGAAAGGATGTGAAACTGCAGCCTGTCCTTTTGCGAAGACGAACGAATCATGCTCACCATTGTGACGAGCAATCCCGGAAGATAGCGGTGGTTAGCCGCTAGCGCGATGTGGACAAGGTCAGTGCGGGCCGCTTGCTTGATCATGGCAGATGGAATTCATGCTTGGGATAGTTCCATATCTTGAGCTCGTCAATGACAAAAGGTGTATTCGGTTCCGTGTTAAAAGAATTTGTATTGCTATTTGGCAAGCCCATGTCAAATGGGGCGGTTCTGAGTCGCTCTTCGTCGATACTGCCGTCCCCGGTCTTGAAGGCCCCTTTAAGAACTTTTCCATCGATGTAGATCGTGAGTTCGGTTTTTGTCCACGAAAACGCATAGTGGTGCCACGCGGTTACATCAGGTATGACGTCGGAGTATTTGTATCCCGCCCCGAAAGAGCCGCCTTTTACGTACTCGAATCCGAAGCAGCGAATGCAAAAGCCTCCTCTGCCTCCGCCGTTGTTAGAAGAGTATTCCACCGTAAACCATCCCGCCGGAGACTTGATGAATATCATCCTGGGGTCGCAGTCGCGGTAAAACTCTCGTCTTGGCTCAATCTTCGCCCAGAACTCAATGCAGCCTTCTTTCCCGAATGTTTCAGGTGGAAGAGTGAAGAATCCTGCGCTGCTGCCAGTTGGAACGCGCACAGCCTTGTTGACTTTCCCATCAACGAATTCGCGTGAGCAGATCGTCCCGGCCGGACCGATGACTGGTGTTTTTACGGAGGCCTCGTCGTCGAACGTGCAGTAGAAGACGAGCCCGCCGTCCGCGGCATTTTCGCCGCGGAAGATAGAGAAGGAGAGTGAACGGAAATTGGCGCGGGGTATCTCAAGGTCGCCGAGGAGTGACTTGATGGCGAATGCGTCATTTGCGACGGTCATCGCGAAGGCATCGCCATTGACGAGGGAGACTTTCGCTTCGCCGTTTGTGCCGATGAAGGTGAGCGACTTGATGATGGCCGGGTCAAGGGCGAGCTTTCCGCTGAAGGCTGTCGAGCCGGTGATCTTCGGCTCAAGGAACTCGCCTTTGACGGTCGATCCGTCTTTCAGCGAGGCGGATGCGGAGACAACAGATTCCCCCTGGGCGGCACAGCAGGCGGCTCCCAGCATTGCAATAGAGTATAGTATAGCTTTCATGCTGAATATTATACCAAATTTCAGCGTCGCGTCAAAGTTGGGTTTTGGGTGGGGTTTTGGGTGGGTGCATCGAGATATTTACAGCCGAAGGCTGTCCGCGAAGCGGAAGCAGGGGCGCGCAGGCGAATCCCACGACGCAACGAGAAATGGCATGTAGCATACGGCAAGGCAAGCTGTTGAAACCTCCTGATTTGACGCGTCTCGGAAGAAGCTTTCACCTGCTTCGCAGATAGCTGCGAGGCAGGTGGAAGATTTTCGCCTCCCTCATATGCCTTGCGAAGAACCTTGTACCCACCTCCCGAGCCACCCTATATCCACCTCGGGAGCTGCCCACCATGTACCTCGCGAGGTGCCTAATGTATTGACCTGTCTCCCGACAAATGCCCCGATCCTCGTCTGACAGATGGTTGATAGCCGTCTAACTCTAAACTCTTCAAACTTCCCGTAGTCAGATACAGTTGCGATGTGATATAATATTCGCATAAAAAATGAAGAAATCTATATGATATGAAAATTGCTGTCGCTTGTCTAGTTGCATTAGTCGGTTTGTCGGCTATGGCGGATGGAAACCAGACCAGTGCCATCGTCACCATGACCGATGTGTCGAGTGTTAGGGGAAAAGCCTTCGTCGAGGAGCATTTCTCCGTGGCCAACTTTAAGAAGAGTGTAGAGGCGTTTATGAATGGCAGTTTGTCCGAACACAGTTCGGACATCAAATCTGGTTCGGGCATCAAATCTGGCGTTGGAGTCAAGCCAGGAGAGTCATGACGGCGCCGAAGGCCATAGGGCGCTACCGTCGCTTCAAGGGCTGGGACTACACGAAGGGGGCGTCGCTCTTCATCACGATAGCAACCGAGCCACGGCGGCCGCTTTTCGGCGAGATAATGGGCGGTAAGGTCGCTCTTACCCCTCTTGGCGAGAAGGTGGCAGAGGCGCTACGGGCTATGCCGCGGCTCAACCCGGGGCTTAGGCTCTTCGGATGGGTCGTCATGCCCGACCACGTTCATTTCAACTGCGCGCTCCTAGCGGGGCTTGAAGAGCCGCTCAAGGTGCTCGGCTGGGCGATAAGGCGGTTCAAGAACTATACTACTGCCTTGGCCAAACGCAGTTTGGGATTGGTCGAGCACAGCTCGACCATCAAATCTATGGCAACCGGGCTGCGCTACAGCGATAGATTTGAT
>CAMOCC010000107.1 GCA_946610035.1 uncultured Verrucomicrobiota bacterium | reverse complement strand
CTCCATGATCATCATGTTGTGGTCGACGGCGAGGTTGATGTCCTCGAACATCGGCGCGAGCTCGAACTGCGCGGGCGCGACCTCGTTGTGGCGCGTCTTCGCGGGGATGCCGAGCCGCCACAGCGCGTCCTCGACCTCCGTCATGAACTTGAGGATCCTCGGACGTATCGAACCGTAGTAGTGGTCGTCGAGCTGCTGGTGCTTCGCAGGCGCCGCGCCGAAGACGGTCCGCCCCGTCTGCAGCAGGTCGGGACGCTTCATGTAGAACTCGCGGTCGACGAGGAAGTACTCCTGCTCGGCCCCGAGCGTTATGGAGACGTGCGCCTTGCGCCTGCCGAACTTCTGCATGAGCCGCTCGGTCGCGCGGGATACGGCTTGTATGGACCTCAGAAGAGGTGTCTTCATGTCGAGCGCCGCGCCGGTGTACGCGCAGAACGCCGTCGGGATGCACAGCGTCGCGCCGTTCTCGTGGCGCTTGATGAAGGCGGGCGATGTCGGGTCCCACGCCGTGTAGCCGCGCGCCTCGAAGGTGGACCTCAGGCCGCCGGAAGGGAACGAACTCGCGTCCGCCTCGCCGCCGATGAGGTTCTTGCCGGAGAACTTGTTGACCGCCTGCGCGAGGCCCGTCGGCTCCAGGAAGGCGTCGTGCTTCTCGGCGGTTCCGCCCGTCATGGGCTGGAACCAGTGCGTGAAGTGCGAGGCGCCCTTCTCGAGCGCCCACGCCTGCATGCCTGCGGCGACCGCGTCCGCAATCGACGGGTCGAGGGGCTTGCCCTCCTTCATCGTGGCGATGAGCTTCGCCGCGACCGGTTTCGTTAGATACTTGCGGATCGCCTTTTCGGAGAAGACGTCCTCGCCGTATGTTTTGAGACTCGTGTCGGTCATAAGGGTGATATTATACCATATCTGAAGGGGTCATGGACGCGGTGATTTCGCCTTGAATTCGGACGCCATCGCCTGGAGTCGGCGAATCGCGGCGAACGGGTCCTCCGATCCGCATACGGCCCGGACGACAGACCAGTTGCGCGCGCCGGCGGCGAGGACGGCCGGGAGCGTCTCCTCGTTGATGCCGCCGATGGCGACCGCGGGGTACGGGACTGACGCTATCATCCGCCCCGCAAGCCCGGTGCCAAGGACGGGATCGGGTATCTTCTTCGTCGGCGTCGGAAAGACGGGCCCGACGCCGATGTAGTCTGGGTTCTGCTCGACGGACTTCTTCGCCTGTTCGAGGTTGTGCGTCGAAAGCCCCACTATCGGGATCTCGGGGTAGCGCGCGCGCACCACGTCGGCCGGCATGTCGTCCTGTCCGACGTGTACGCCGTCCGCGCCGGCCTCGGCGGCGACAGATGCGTCGTCGTCGACTATGAGCTTCGTGTCGCTGCCGCGCGTTATCGCGACGAGCGCCTTTGCCATTGCAAGAAGCTCCGCGCGCGGGGCGTCCTTCATCCTGAGCTGAACCATCCTCACGCCGGCCTTCACCGCCGCCTCGCAGCAGCGTTCGTAGCCGACGACGGGATTCGTCATGACCAGATATAGTCCAAAGTCTTCCATGGCGGATATTTTATCAAATTCCGCCGATTTGCGCCACTCAACGTCCGCCCATCCAGTTCGTGTCGCCGTCCCACTCGGGGTCCTCCTCGACGAGCGACTTCGTGCGCTCGGCGACCACCTTGTCGAATTCATCCTCCTCGAACTCGTCTATCTCGTCCGGACGGTCCGGCTCGACCTCGAGATAGCGCATCGCCCCCTTCGCTATGCGGCGGAAGATCGGGCCGGACGAGTTGCCGCCCTGGTGGTAGAGCCGCCTCTCCTCGAAGTCGAGCGTCACCAGGATGACGAGCCTCGGCGGCACGGGCTCCGCATCCGTCGGCCTCCTGTACACGACGCCGGACGGCACGATGCCGCAGAACGTCGCACGGTAGAGTCCAGGCGCGTACTTCCCGTTCTTCACCTTCTGCGCCGTCCCCGTCTTGCCTGCGACAGAGTAGCCGCTCACGGCGGCCCTGCGCGCTGTTCCGGCGGGCGAGGCGACGCCGAGCATCATGGTGCGGACCTTCCGCGCCGTATCCGCCGAGATGACGTACTCGCCTGCGGGGTCGGGCCTTGTCGCGGGGTCGAGAATGTCGTGTCCGTTCGCGTCCAGCACCCTGTCGACGATCCTCGGCGCAATGCGAACGCCGTCGTTCGCTATGGCCTGGTAGGCGGACGCGATCTGGAGCGCAGTGACGGACACGCCCTGTCCGATGGCAGCGCGCGACCATGTCGCCTTGTCCCACATCCTCCGCTTCGGGTCGCGCAGTATGCCGACCTCCTCGCCCGGGAGCTCGATCCCCGTGCGGCGACCGAACCCGAAGCGCGACATCGCGGCGTAGAGGCGCAAGGGGCCGAAGTCGTAGCCCAGCTTGCCGATGACGATGTTGGAAGAGTGCACTATCGCATCCGTCAACGTCATCGTCGGCTCCCACACGTGGCTGCCGTCGCCCGGGAGCTTGTAGTAGCGGTCGTCCTTCCTGTCGGTTGAATAGCGGGAGTCTGGCTTCACAAAGCCGGCGTCGATGGCGGAAGCCGCCGTCACGACCTTCATCACGCTCCCCGGCTCGTACGTAAAGGCGGTGACGCGATTGACCTTTGCGTTGTCGTCCGCCCGTCCGAAGGAGAGCGGGTCGAAGTCCGGACGCGATGCGAGAGCGAGGACCTTCCCCGTCTTCACGTCCAGGACAACGCACCATCCCGCCGCCGCGCCGTACTTGTCCATACCGTCCGCAAGCGCGGTCTCCGCCTCGTACTGGAGGAGGTGGTCGACGGTAAGGTAGACGTTCGCGCCTGGAATCGGCGGCGTGCGCTCGACGATCTTGTTCCAGAGCACCTTGCCGCGTCCGTCCCTCTTCCCGCGTATCTCGCCCTCGATCCCCTTCAGGTCGCGGTTGAATCGCTGCTCGATGCCGGCGGAACCGTCGTTGTTCGCGTTGACCGCGCCGAGCACGTGCGCAAAGCGCCTGCCCTCGAAGTACCTGCGAACGTAAGTCTCCTTCGCTATGACGCCCGCGACGAACGCGGGGTTGGTGAGGACGTCGTGTGCGCGCTGGCTGTCGGACACCGCAAGGAACTGATAGCGGTTGGACGTGTCCGCGCACTGCGCGCGCACCGTCTTGTAGTCGAGCCCGAGCATCGACGCGATCGTGCGCGCCTGCGCGTCGCGCGTGCGCGGCTTCTCGCCCTTCATGCGAACCGTCGCGTTCGTCATCGCAACGGGGTCGAGCCTGAACTCCCAGCACGGAGTGGACTTGACCAGCGGATAGGGGGAGCCGCGCCCGTCCTTCACGGAGTCGTATATCGCGCCCCTTGTTGGCGGCAGCTTGCGCGCGAAGTCGTAGCGCGGCTCGCTTATCGTGACGTCGAGATGGGTGCGGCAGAGCTTCTGACCCGAATACCCGGCCAGCGTGCACAGCCCGAGGACTGGCAGCCAGAACCGGAAGGACTCGCTGCGCACCATGACGTCACCTCGTCAGTTGCGGCGTCTGGTTGCGGACGGCGCGCGCGCGGACACGCTGGCGGTCGCCGCGTTTCTCATGCGCTCGCGCGCCAGTGCGACGGAGCGCTGTCCCGGGACAAGGTTCCCGGTCGAGTCGAAGCGGATGATCTGAGTCGAATGAGGGGCGACCATGACGAGCCCGCGACGCCCGAGGGCGCGCTCCAGGTTGTCCGTCGACTTCGTCGCCTCCCACCTCGCCATCGCGCGGTCCAGCTCCGCCTGCTTGTGCTTGAGCACGATGTCCTTCTCGCCGATGGCGACGTTGAGCCTGTCGCAGCTCGAGGACGCACACTGGTTAAGGATGACCATCGCGAGCGCCATGAGAAGAACCGCGCCGAGGTGCATCGCGTGCATCCCTATTACGGACCTTCTCTTGGAGATCTTCTTGTTTCTCCTCATGTTTCGTCCCCCTTTTCGATTACACGGAGCTTTGCGCTCCTTGACCTCGGATTTAAATCCATCTCCTCTTTCCCGGCCGTTACGGCCTTCCTTGTCACCGGACGCACCCTCGGGAGCGTCCCCTCCCATCTCTCGCCCCCCTGCTGCAGGGACACCATTCTTCCTACATGGGCGGCGAAGAACCTCTTCACCACCCGGTCGGTGAGCGACTCGAACGTTATGACCGCGAAGCGTCCGCCCGGCTTGAGAATCTCCATTCCCCCTTCGAGCGCCCTTTCGAGCTCGCCCATCTCGTCGTTCACCGCCATCCTCAGGGCCTGGAAGACCCGTGTCGCGGGATGATGTCCGCCACGCCTGCCCAGGACCCTCTCGACGAAATCGGCGAACTCCTTCGTCGTTTCGAACCGCGTCCCGGCCTCGCGCGCCTTCACGATCGCCTTCGCGACCATCCTCGCCTTCGGCTCCTCCCCCAGCGTACGGAAGGTCTCCTCCAGACCGTCCGCCCCCTCTGAGTTCACCAGGTCCGCCGCGGTCGGCCCGCACGTCCGGTCCATCCTCATGTCGAGAGGCCCGTCGCGGAGGAAGCTGAAGCCGCGTTCGGCCTCGTCGAGCTGCGGACTCGATACGCCCAGGTCGAGCAGTATCCCGTCCACATCCTTCCATCCGTTCTCCCTCGCCAGCCGCGCCAGGTCGCCGTGGCGCCCCTTTACGGCCACAAGGCCCTCAAGCCCCTCTTCCGCCACTTCGCAGAGCGCCTGGTCGTCGCGGTCGACACCAAGCACCGTCCCGCCCCGGGCGAGTATCTCCTTCGTGTGGCCGGCCCGCCCGAGAGTCCCGTCCACATACCGTCCCGCCGGCTTCACCGCCAGGGCTTCGATCGTTTCCTTCAGAAGAACCGGAACGTGCCTAGTCATGTTCCGTCTCTCCATCAGAATCCGGCCTGGGCCAAGGCGGCGGCAAGCGCGGCCTGGTCGACGGAATCCGCAGGCGCAAGCGCCGCCGGATCCCAAAGCTTGATAGTCCTGACCGCACCCACCATCGCGACAGTCGTCGTCAAGTTCGCAAACTGAAGGAGCTTGTCGCTTATGCGGATGCGGCCTTGGACGTCGAGGGCGGGCATTTCGGAGTTGGCGCCGATAGTCTGGAGAAGCCCGGAGAGCGCCGGATCAAAAAGCGCCCTTTCCCGCAGCTTCGCGAGCCTACCATCCATCTCCGCCTTCGGGATGATGTTCAGACACCTGTCCTTCGGGTCGGGCATCACGTAGACATACTCGGGATCGCCCATCAGCGCTCGCCACTCGCTTGGAATGGTAAAACGCTTCTTGGGGTCCAGCGCGTGGTCGTATCGGCCCGTAAAGGCCCCCGCCACCGCTTGAGTCGACTCCGCGACACTCTGTTTGACCACCTTTGACATTTTGTGACACTATTATACACCATGTGACACCAAAGTGCAAGAGGGAAAATGAAAAAAGTTCAAAAAAATTAAATTAGCCCCCTTTTCCCCTACTTATTGTCGCTGATTTACGCAAGGCGAGTTGAGAAAGTGCGAAAAGGTGAGAATTGGCGCGAGAATGTGAGATTTGCCCCGACTTTACGGGGTCAATATTTTGCCCGCCCGGAAGAAAGAGGAATTCGAGTACATGTAAACCGTCTTGTCGGACTTTCGGGCAAACTGCAAGTCCGCGCAAACCGCCGTAACACCGTAGTACGACTCAAGCCTGATCGCAAGTCTTATCACGCTAATCACCAGCGGCTTCTTCGCATGCGTCGTCGCATCCCGTCATGTCGACGACCCCAGCCCCCTCGTAGCCATGGCGGTGTGGCACGAAGATCGTCCACCTTGAGCCGCACCAGGTCGACAACACGGCCATCGCCAAGTTCGACCACAAGAACGACGCGGTGCTTCAGGAAGGCTACTACATCCAGTGTTATATTGGTTACTTCTTCTTGCCAGGCTTCTTGTTTTTTGCAGTCTGCTGACGTCTTGCAATCCGTTCCTTCTCCTGCTCGTCTTGCAAGGCCTTTATCTCTTTTCTTAGGCTTGCAATCTCATCGTCAATCTCCCTTAGGCGCGCTTCCTGCAACTCACCTTCTGGGATTTTCGCCTTCAGCAACTTCCACGACCTGTAGCTCAAATCGTATTCCGAGCCCATGTTGCAGAAATTCGACGTTCCAATCTTCGTCTCCGCCTTGCAGCAAAAGGGTTCTCCGCCAACAGACATTCCCATTCCGCGTTTGACCTTGTTGACGTTCCCCGGGCAATGGTCACCCACAAACAGGCACTTGTGTATGGGACAGGCGTATTCGGGATTTATCGTTATCACCTTCTGCGTCCTGTACTTGATTCGCTCCTTACTCTGCGCAAGGTTGATATTGTACGTCGACGTAGCGCATTTCTGTTCATCGCTTAGGTTGTCCTGCTTTGAACCCAACACGACAATGGGGGTTCGCTTCAACTTGCCGGACTCGTTCTTGAGCACCGATATCTCCTTTTCCATCTCCACAATTGTCCTGCCCTCAGCAGCACCAGCAACAAGAAATGCGGCAACCGCGCACATCATCACGAGTTTCATTGTTATTCCCTCCTACTGTTTATCACTTGCGTAAAGTCCGCATCATTCCTTTCATTTTGCCTATAGTTTACCAAACCACGTCCGGTCCAGTCCATTGCCCGTTTGGGTATGCCGCAACAGCGCATGGAGGACGACGAATACAACTGGCGCAAAGTGTCGGACATAGTGCGGTGCCCTCTGCAGGTGACGCTCAACGAATAAACATCCTACAACTCAGACAGGATGCGCTGTCTCGTATTCTGATATTCGGCATCCGTAACAAGACCTTTCTTTCTCAACTTCTCGAGTTGCCTAAGCCTCTGCTCTGGCGTCAGCGTCTGCGCTGTTGCAACCGCAGTATGACGCTGTACCGTTAACCTCGACCCGCCATCCCCTCTCGTCCCGGCGAGGAGCGCATCAAGGCTCGGTATCGCCTCCACAGCCGCACGCAGCGCCTCCTCGTTCTCGTGGTAGTAGTGGCGCGTCATTGCGGTCGAGGAATGGCCGACTATCGACTGCACGACCGGCAGGGGAACTCCGGCATTGGCGGCAAGGGAGACGAATGTGTGGCGGAGCGAGTGGAAGGTCGCCTCCGGGGTGCGGGTTCGCCGCCCTTCTATTCTCACGCTCGTCTCGATATACGCCGCCTTGAAGATCAGCTCTAGCCCGTGGCTGATTCGCCACTTGCTGTTCTTGTACCAGTCGGCGAGCGTTGGATTTACAAACAGCCCTGTCGGTAACTTCCCATTCCCCATTCCCCGTTCCCCATTCCCCTGCAACTCCGTCAGGAGTTGCGGGTGTATCGGAATCGTCACCGGCTGTCCGTGAGCGTGCTTGCGCGTCTTCGTCGGAATGAGCTGTATCACCCCGCGTTCGAGATTGACGGAGTTCCAGGCGAGACAACAGCAGTCGCCAAGGCGGAGGCCGGTGTAGATTCCGATGGTGAACAGCCGCTTCCACTCGCCGCCCGCCTTCGCCGCCGCCTTCATAAGCCGCTCGATTTCGTCGAGCGTCAGTTCGCGCCGGCTGTGGCAGTCGTCCGCGTGAAGCCGCACTCCTTCCCACGGATCATCGACAAGCCCCGCCTTTGCTGAGAGAACATGGAATATCTCCCGCAACACGCAGATGCGGGCGTTGTAGGTTGACGCGCAGACCTCGGCACGAATGCAGGCGAGGTACTCGGCAATCGCCTCATGAGTCACTTCGGCGAGGTTGCCGATTTCAAGATGATGATGCTCCATCCATCGGGCGAACTCCATCCAGACAAGCCGCTTCGCATTGAGCGTCGACGGTGCGAGGTCGCGTCTGTCGGGAGACTTCACGTACTCGAGCCACACATCGGCAAGCGGCAGCCGCCGCGAGCCAAGCCCCAACGGGCTCAAGAACCGCTCTAAAAACTTCTCCGCCTTCTCGCGGTCGGTCGTGCGCGTCGAGCGGCTATAGCGCTTGCCCTTGATGCCGACTCTCATAGTCCACCGCCCGCTCTTTTCGAGCTGAAGACTGCCTGTACCCTTTTCTCTTGCCATTGCTTTCTCCTTTGTTGAGTTTTGGGCTCTTCGGAGTTTTTTGTGGAAAAATAGGAGTAAAACTCCGATGGTTAGGGTTCTCGCTACCGCTTCACTGCTCCGCACTTTTCAACCACACCCAGGAAACGCTCTTTGCTGTGATTATAGCGGCCTTCGGCCGATTTATGCGACGCAGTCGCATCCCAAAATGCTTACCCTGGCACATATACAGTC
>CAMOCC010000106.1 GCA_946610035.1 uncultured Verrucomicrobiota bacterium | reverse complement strand
GTGAACAACGGGCTTCCGCTTTTGGCCATCTGGTCGAACGGCGAGGACTGCTCGCACTGCAAAAAGCTCGAGCGCTGCATGGCGCAGGGCGTCTTCACGACCTGGATGAAGGAGAGCGGCGTCGTCTTCTACTTCGGCTGCAATGAAGACAAGTCCTCCGATGACAGATACGGCGGGACGGCATACAACTGGTGCTGGAAGAACCAGTCGTTGACGTTTTTCCCGTTCGTCCGCTTCTACTGGAAAGCGAAGAAGGGCACTGTACTGGCCGATGGCACGGTGTTGACGAAGGATACGCTGCTGGTCGATACGGCGATCACCGGTGACAAGTTCGACAACTACAAGGACAAGGCCGATGGTGCGAAGTACGCCGTCAGCTACGCGAAGAAGATCTTCAAGCAGTATGCCTACGATCCGAATCCGGCACCTGCCTACACTGGCGGCGAGTTCGGCTTTGCCGATGCGCCGAATGCACGTCTTCAGGTCTCCGCTCCGGGCGCTGCCCGCACACTTTCGGTGTACCTTACGCGCACCAATTCCGCTGCGGCGGCCACGGCCTATACGAACAAGGTCGTCGCCGTGTATCCCGATTCCGCGGCCGCGCAGCTTCTGCAGCTTTCGGTCTCCAACACGTCTGTCACTACTAACGACGTCATCTGGGCTGCTGGGCAGAGCAAAGCGACGCTTGAGCTTGATATTCCCGAGCTGAACAACGGCGACATCGGCAAGCAGATCACGCTGTTCATTCTCGGAGGGACCACGAATCTCGAGACTGTTGCAACTAACCACATAGACTATGTTGGCGAGATCGAGAATTCGCCTTCGAACCCGACCTGGGTCGGCAAAAAGACTGTCGATACGCTTGGATGGGGCGAGTGGACCATGGATATCGATGTCGCCACGAACAAGGTGGCGAAGCAGAGCGGCGGCGGAACGCTGATTCTTGTCGGCGGCTCCCAGTGGTGCCCCGACTGCGCGGCGACAGACAAGTGGGTGCTTGACACGCCGGAGTTCAAGACGTGGGCGACGGAGAAGAAGATAGCCTGCGTCGCAATAGACATTCCGAAGCTTGCCGACGGGCTTTCCACGCCTTCGCTTCTCACATACGACTCCTATGCGACTTCCGCCAGATTCTATACCTACAACTACTCGTCCGAGACGAATGACGAGCTCAAGGTGATGGGCGGCGCGGGGTACATATCCCGCAACGGCATAACGGAGGACGAGGCGGCGGAGATAGCCGCGCGCAATGCCGCTTTCTTCAACAACGCGGTTCCGGATGGGCTGTGCCGCCCCGAGTGCATGGCGACGTCCAACAAGAAGACCGGGAAGTTCAAGACTGGCATCCCTGCGCTTATCCTTCTCCGGCCCGCGGGCGACTTCGCCACGGGAATCGCCGGTCGCATATACCAGTTCAACAACGTGAGCCCCAATTCGGCCAATACGGTCTACGTCGACCGCATCAAGGAGCTGCTCGAGACGTCCACCGACGCCGACGAAGAGTCGAACGACGACGTTTTGACTGCGACGGCGACGATTGGCACGCGCGAGTCCAGGACTGGTACGCTATCCTTTGCGGACGGCGCGGATTACTACAAGGTAGATGCCGCGGCGGTGGGTTCGCTCGTTTCCTACCGCCTGACGGGGAGCGCGAATGCCGATGTGACGCTTGCCCTAATCAACCGCACCGCGAACGGCGCGCTTGACACGCTCAAGGAAGTCACGACGAATCTCGCCGACGACGTGGTGTTCAGCTACGAGATACCGAAGTCCAAGACGAACTGCTATGTGAAGGTCTCCTATCCTGCGGACAAGAACGGCTACCCCGATGCCGGATCGTACTTCGCATTCCTCAAGGACGGCTCTACCGTCGCGGGGTACACGCTCGAGTCCGACATCGTCTACGTGCCCGATCCGACAGGCAAGGAGCTCGCGGGCACTATCACGGACGGCAACCTCGCGATTTCGATGAACATCACGTCCGGCAAGACCTACTACATCAGCAATGTCGACACAAACGCAGTCGACTTCTCTGAGTACTTCACGATCGGCAGGAGCGTCAACACCTACTCCGCACGCCAGACGACGACGGCCAAGATCGCGCTCACGGCGGACGCGTTCACGTATCGCATCTGGGAGACTGGCGTCATCTCGTTTGACCCGGTCGCGGCATCGATAAAGGAGAAGGGCGACGGAGTATACGAGATCCAAATCGCGCGCATCGGGGGTGCGGCCGGAGAGGCGGCGGCTATCCTGTGGCTCGATCATTCCACGACGAACTTCCTTGACCTCATCGAGTTCAGCGACGACGGGCATCCCTTCCACTGGGACAACAACGATGCGAGCGTCAGGACTTCCGTCGTGAGAATCGTCGACAATCCCTATTCCGACGGCAACCAGACCATCCGGTTCTTCCTCACGCAGGAGGACGGGACGAGCGATGCCGGTCTCGGCGCGAAGAACTTCCTCCTCACGATCGAGGACGACGACAAGGCGACTCCGGGGCGGCTCTCGTTGACGAGCGTCGATCCGCCGCTGGCGAAGGCAGGCACGGTGTACGCCCGCGCGGGCGCGACGGTCACGCTTGCCGTGGAGCGCGTTGGAGGCACGAAGGGCGACATCGATGGCGTGCTGAAGGCCACGAAGGGCACGCTCTCTGAATCGGAGGTCGGCTTCCCCAGCCGCGTCGCCGAGCCGCAGCTGGTGCAGCTTGAGCTTCCGGCGAGCGGCGCGACGTCGTCCAAGGTCACGCTTACCGGTCTGCCTGGCACGAAGGTCGACTCCGCGACCCGCACGCTTAAGTACACCATAGTTCCCGCGAACGCGCCGCAGTTCGAGACTGACGCCTTGGAGATTGCGGCTGTGCGATACATCCCCGTTCCCGAGGCCGTTGTCAATGTCGATGCTGCCTACCTCGATGCGGACGGCGCTCTTTCCATTGCCAAGGTCAGCGGGTCTCTCCCGAGCGGTGTGAAGGCGACTTATTCAAGCGATAGGGATGCGATCACCTTCAGCGGCATCCCGACGGTCGCCGGCACGTTCACGGCGGTCTACAGGGTCTCGAAGGGGAAGACCGCGGGGCTCGCGCTGTCCGTGACGGTGAAGGTTTCCGACCCTGCGGTCAAGCAGTCCGGCGCGACGTCGCCGCTGAACGGTTCCGTTCTCAAGACACGCACGTTCTCGGATATCCGCGTCATCGGCAAGACGACGAAGCGGCTCGACGGCCTTATGACGCTGACGATTCCGCGCACCGGCAAGATCAGCGCGAAACTGAGGGCGATCAACCTCGGGAATGTGTCGTTCGCCTCGAAGAGCTGGTCTTCCTGCGGAGTTGACGGCGCGTTGACGGCGACCCTCGCCGGCGTGACGGCCGGGGCGCAGCACTGGACGTTCGACGTGACGGCGAAGGCCGACGGCTCCGTCGAGATAACCGACTTCGACGACGAATACGACTGCGAGATTCCGTTCGAGGCGTACAGCGCAGCGAATCCAGCCGACGATTTTGTCGGCAGCTACACCGTGAGCCTCAAGAACAGCGGTGCGTTCGAGGGGACCGCCCTCTGCGCAGGAGACGGCAGCCTTGCGATGAGCATGACGGCCAAGCAGGCAAAGACCGGCGTCGTCAAGTATGCTGGCACGCTCCCGAACGGCGTCAAGTTCAGCGGTTCTGCGACGCTTGCCCCGTACGAATGGGACGACGAGCTGACGACGCCCGTGTGGGCGAACGCGAGACTGCCTCTGCTCTCGCTGTCGGCCGCTGATTCCGTCGCAGGCGTCATGCGTCTCGACCGCGAACGCGCCGCGGACTACGCGAAGGCCGGCAAGGGCTTCAGGCGCGTTGTCTACGGAGATGTCGACGGCAAGATGCAGTGGCGGCATGCCGAGAAGAAGGCTACGACCGCCGGCTATGCGGTCTCGCTTGATCCGGCCGGCGGCAAGTATGTCGCGACCGAGGACTTCTCCGAGATCGTCCGCACGCTGATGGAGGATCCTTCCGCGGTCATGACGTTCTTCGCGATTCCCGAGGGGATGGGGGCGCTCTACGACGGCGATGTGCCGGCGGCATGGAATCCCGCGGGCTACGACTTGACGTTCTCGTATAATTCAAAGAAGAAGGTCAACTCGATGGCGAAGCAGGCGCAGAACGCCGCCGCGGGCTTTACCGTGAAATTCACGGCCTCGACCGGCGTGTTCGAGGGGTCCTTCAGGCTGCCGACCGTCAATGCGGACAACGAAGGGCTCGCCGCGATGAAGTTCAGCGCCGTCGTGCTGCCTGGTTTTGGCTCGACAAGCTGCACCGACTGCGGCGGAGACGACGAGGCGACAGTGCGGCCGATGGTCTGCGGAGCCGCATGGCTCGACGATGACATCGACTACGTCGACGCGCTGGATCGAGTCAAGACGACGACGACGAGACGCGGATGCGCCGTCTCCGTCGGCAAGGAAGCCGGCAAGTGATAAATCTTCGATAAAGGAAAGGACTCACCGACATGAAGAAGACATTGGCGTTTGTATGGGCCGTAGCGGCCGCCTCCAGCCTCTGGGCGGCGAAGAGCGGGAGCTGCGAGGACGCGGCGATGAGCCTCAAATCGTCGCAGACGGTCACGCTGACGGCAGAATGGGACGGGGAGGAGTACGATGAGTACTTTGGCGTCGCGTACTACAAGATCCGGCTCAACCGCGGTGCATCCGCGACGATCTGGATACAGGGCGGCGACGTTGACGACCTGGGCATCGATGTCGCGGAGAGCGAGAACTTCGAGGACTTCCTCATGGCGTCGTTCGACTTCGAGGAGTACTCCAGCGGCGTCAAGGCCTGCTTCCTCGAGTCGAGTTCGTGGGACTACGGTGACGGGACGAGCGAAGACCCCGGAGACCCCAAGAGCGTAACATTCTACGTCAGGATCGACGGCGAGGTCGGGCAGAAGACGACGCTCTACTACCAGAGCGGGATCAAGAGCTTTACCGTGACGGGCGAGGAGGGCGCGCCAAGGGCACTTACGTTCAAGACGGCGGAACAGTCGCTGAGCGCGAAGCTCGTCGGCGACAATGGCGAATACTGGTGCAAGGCGAAGCTTGTCAAGGGGTACAAGTACGTCGTCCGCACCACGAAGGAGAACGAGGCGATCGACATCAACTTCGAAGGCGACGTCGACACGATACAGGACTTTAACTACACTACGAACTGCGTAAAGTACTGGGTCATCCCTGCAGAGACGGCGAACTACAAGTTCAACGTGGCTGGCGACGATGTTGGAACCGCGTTCACCATGAAGTATATGACTGTGACGCAGCGCAAGCCGGCGAACCATCCGTTCACCGACCTGAATGCCGACAACGCCTTTGCGGCTTCCGTGTTCGCCGGCCGTCTCAACGCCTCCCACGACTACTACGACCAGGTCGCAGACGAGTCACTCTGCAGGATATACCTGGAAAAGGGCGAACGGTGGGCATTCGAGACGGTGGACGCTCCTGGCAGCATAAGACTCGACGTGTACGACAAGGACGGCAAACTGCTTGCCTACAACAGCACCGTCGGCAACAAGAGCAACGACTGCCGCGCGGCCATAACGGCAACCTATTCGGGATACTACTATGTCGGCGTGTACGATCCGCTTCTCGAAGTCGCGGATGAACCGCTGCCGGACGCTTTGTTCACATTGCGCGCCGTGAACTGCGCAACCGCGCCGCAGGGCGACGCCTTCGATCCTACGGACGACAAGGCCTCGGCATCCACCGCGACGCTTCTCGCCGCGGCGAGCGGCACTGCCGAGTCGGATGTCGTGGCGACTGCCACCGCCGCTGGAATGTCCAGCACGCCGCATGTTTTCAACATGGGCGACTGGTATGACTGCTACATGATCCCCGTGCGCAACGGCGTAACCTACCGTCTCCGCGCCGCGCTCGTGGAGGAAGAGGCGGAGACGGATCTCTCGCTCGGCGCAAAGGTATTCACGCTCTCGGGCACCAAGGAGACGGCGGTCGCCGCGACGGGATCGCTTTTCTCCGCCGACGACGGAACTCCGCTTACGTTCACGGCCAAGGCGAACGCCGTCTACTATGTGCGCGTGTGGGTCAAGGACTCAGAGGGGAACAGTGGCCTCGGTCTCGACTTCCCCCTGCACTCAATGAACGCGGTCGCCTTCAAGAGCGGCTCCGCGCTCGGCATGCTGCAGGTGAAGACGAAGGGAACCGACGGTTCCTGGTACATCGGGACAGACAAGAAGTCGTATCCCAACGGCGCGATCGTCAATGTGCCGACAAATGCCGCGGTCAAGGTCGTCTATAACGCCGTGAGCGGCTTCTCCACTCCTGCCGCGGAGAACGTCCAGGTTGCCGCCTCTGGAATCACGCCGGCGCTCGGCATATACAACGACAGCCACGACAAGTACACCACTACGATCAAGAAGAAGAAAGTCCAGGTGTCGGACGATGACGAGGCGTATGCAATCGCGCTCGCCGCGACCGGCGGGAAGACCGTCGGAGCCAAGCGCACTCTCTGGACCGACGATCCCGAGGACAACTTCAAGTTCACGGCCGCCGCCGGCGTATACTACAACTTCTCCCTCATCGACACGACTCTCGACGGAATCGGCGACGCGGTGTTCACCATCACGAAGGACGGCGCCGAGGTGGTGTCCGCAACGGACTGCGTCGAGAAGCGCATCTTCGAGCCGGGAACCTACATCCTCAAGGTCGCCCATGTCGACGACGCCGCCAGGACCGATTCGTCCTACAGGCTCGACTACGGCACGTTCAACACGGGCAGCGTAAAGTTCTCGGCCGCCACGTACACGGTCGCGGAGAGCGCTGCCTTTGCGACGCTGAAGCTCCAGCGCACGGGCAAGGAAGGTGTCGTGCGCGTCAACTGGGCGACGCAGTCCGGAACCGACGAGAACGCCGCCGTTCCCGGGAAGGAATACTATCCGACAAACGGCATTGTTGAATGGAAGGCCGGTGACAAGGCCGACAAGACGATCCAGGTGCGTCTGATTCCCGACCTTGTCGCGACCGTCGAGAGCAATAAGACGTTTACCGTGAAGCTGTGGGAGATCGACCCCGACGACATTGAGGTCGACGAGTTCCCGGCCGTCATCGCGCGCGACGAAGCCAAGGTCGCTCTGACGGAGGTGACGGCCAAGGGTGCGGGGACCATAAGCGCCGCGTACTACGGCGACGACGATACGCCGTTCGCGAACGCGAAGAAGCCCGTGATGACTGCAACTGCCGGCAAGACCGCCGAGATCACGCTCAGGCGCAGCAAATACACGGCGCAGACCAGGGTTGCCGTCAAGGCGACGGTCGTGTGCAACAAGAAGAAGTACAAGGACACCGCCGTCATCGGCAAGGATGTCGACGCGTTCAGCGAAGTCCTCGAGTGGGAGGATGGCGACGACGACGAGAAGAGCCTGTCCATTCCGCTCAACGACAGCACAGACTATGCACTGACAAAGCAGTTCACGGTGACGCTCGCCGCGCTCACTACTGGCGAATACAAGGGCTGGAGCAAGCCGACGCTTGCCGCGTCCGCCATCACGGTCAAGATCGCCAACGACACGGCGACGAAGAGCTTCGCGACTTTTGCCAAGGAGGCCACGTCCGGCGGTGTAACCGCGAAGAGCACGAAGGGCTCCTGGTTTGTCGACGAAGACGGCGCGCTGCGTTCCGCTGAGGCCGCGTCCGCCGCACTGTCGCTTACGGTGACTGGGCCTGGGCTTTTCGCCGCCGACCCTGCGCTTGCCGGAGGATGCGAAGGCGTCCTTACGTGCAAGATCGGAAATGGCGAGCCGTTTGTCTGCTCCGGCGATGCCCAGAACAGATTCGCGCGCATCGTCCCGGCAGGCAAGCAGAATATCGTCTTCATGCTCACGGGAGGTGACGCCGAAACATACGTGACGCTGAACGACATCGACGGAAGCCCATACAAGTGGGTGCCCTTCAAGGCCGTCGTCCCGGACGATCCCATGAGCAAGGCCGTCGTCTCTACCAACCTAAGCGCGCTTGCCTGGATCTCGCCCGAGGAGCTTGCTGCCGAAAACGTGTTCTACCGCGTCCGCATCGGCACTTCCGCGAAGTCCGTTGCGACAATCGTCACCAACGCGACGGTCGACACTTCCTGCGAGCTGCCGGCTGAGTCCATTGCCCCTGGCGGAACGTATTACTGGGCGCTCGACTTTGCGTACGCGGGCGATACGAAGGAAGAGGTCGCAGCCGCGCTGAACGATCCTTCCGCGCTTGTCTGGACGGCAGGCCC
>CAMOCC010000105.1 GCA_946610035.1 uncultured Verrucomicrobiota bacterium | reverse complement strand
ACCCTCCGAAGCCCGCAAAAACGCGCAAGGCCCTCCGAGGGCTCGGTAGCGTTTCACAAAGGTGGGATATTCCAGAATTCGCGTCGGGGTTCACATATGGGGGTGATTTGTGGTATAATAGACGCCTATGAAAATAGGATGTCATCTTTCATCAAGCGGCGGGTACCTCGCAATGGGGCAGACAGCCGTCTCCATAGGCGCGAACGTGTTCCAGTTCTTCACTAGGAATCCGCGCGGAGGCGCGGCGAAGCCGCTGGACAAGGCTGACGTGAAGGCGTTCCTCGCCTATGCCGGGGAGCACGGGATCGGGCCCATCCTCGCCCACGCCCCGTACACCCTGAACGCCGCGGCGGCAGAGCCGAGGATACGCGAGTTCGCGGAGTCCGTGTTCATCGACGACCTGAAGAGGCTTGAGCACACGCCGGGGGCGTTGTACAACTTCCATCCCGGCTCGCACGTCGGGCAGGGTGTCGAGAAGGGCGTGGAGCTCATATCCGACCTCCTCCTGGGGGTCTTCGACGCGGCAAGGCCCAGGGAGACGACGGTCCTGCTGGAGACAATGGCCGGGAAGGGGTCCGAAGTCGGGCGAACCTTCGAGGAGATCCGGGCGATAATCGACGCCGTCGAATCCCGACTCCCGCCTGCTGCCAACTGCAGGCTGGGCGTCTGCCTCGACACCTGCCATGTCTGGGACGGTGGATACGACATCGTGAACGACCTCGACGGCGTGGTTGCGAAGTTCGACGGGGTGATCGGGCTCGACAGGCTCAAGGCGATACACACCAACGACTCCATGAACGTGCTCGGTGCGCACAAGGACCGCCACGAGAAGATCGGGAAGGGCAAAATCGGCCTTGAGGCGTTCCGCCGGATCGTCAACCACCCGAAGCTTAGGGAACTTCCCTTCTATCTTGAAACCCCTTGCGACCTCCAGGGTTACAAGGAGGAGATTGCTCTACTGAAAGGACTGGTAAAATGAAAATCTTCCGTGAACCCGGAAAATTGCAGAAGTGGGCGAGCGCTCAGAAGCTCGCCGGAAGGCAGATCGCGCTCGTCCCGACGATGGGCTACCTGCACGAGGGGCACCTCTCGCTCATAGAGGCCGCGAAGAGGAAGGGGGCGGACGAGATTGTCGTCAGCGTCTTCGTGAATCCTGTCCAGTTCGGCCCCAATGAGGACTACGACAAGTACCCGCGCGACGAGAAGGCGGACCTTGCGAAGTGCCGCAAGGCGGGTGCGACGGCGGTATTCTTCCCGACCCCCGCGAACATGTACCTCGACCGCCACTCCGTCTACATCGTGGAGGAGGATCTCTCCAGGGGCCTCTGCGGTGCGCGGCGTCCGGGGCACTTCCGGGGCGTGTGCACTGTCGTCGCCAAGCTCTTCAACCTCGCCCACCCCGACTTCGCCGTTTTCGGGCAGAAGGACTATCAGCAGGCGCAGGTCATCAAGCGCATGGTCCGCGACCTCAACTTCGACCTGAAGATCGTCACCGCCCCGATAGTCCGCGAGCCCTCCGGCCTCGCCCGATCCTCCCGCAACACGTACCTCTCCGCAGAGGAGAGGGAGCGCGCTCTTGCGCTCTCCGGCGCACTGAAGACGCTCGCCGTCGGCAGGAACGCCGCCACTGAGCGCAAGAGGGTCGTCAAGATGCTCGAGGACGCGGGGCTCAAGGTCGACTACGTCGAGTTCGTGGACGGCGGGACGCTGGAGCCTGTGAAGCGGACGGCGAAGGGCGTGTGCGTCCTGCTCGCCGTGTACGACGGCAAGACGCGCCTCATCGACAACCGCGTCCTCTGACGCGGGGCATACCCCCCGTAAGTGGTATTGGCCTCGTCGTCGGTTTTTGGTAGAATGTAGTCATAACGTCAACAATCGGGAATAACTATGAAGAAGTGCATGTTCAGTGTCGTGTTCGCCGGTGTCGCAGCCATGGCTGTCGCCGATAACTTAGCCGGGGTCGACGCGGCGTCCGCAGCGAGGCCCGCCGCGTCCGTGAAGGAGCCCTGTCGCGATCCGCGCGTCAGCTCCATCAACCGCATGGAGGCGCGCTCCATAATGGTACCGTGCGAGAGCGCGGAGAAGGCCCTCGCCATCGCAAGGGGCGAGGCGTGCCGCACCTCGTCGAAGTACATCGAGTCGCTCGACGGCGAGTGGGACTTCAAGTGGAAGCACACCGTGGACGCGGCGGACTGGGAGAAGTCGGCCAGGATAAAGGTCCCCGGCTGCTGGCAGCTCCAGGGCGAATACGATCCCGCGCTCTACACGAACGTGACGTATCCGATAGCCGGTTTCAAGGAGGGCGACCCGATGGCGGAGCCGCCCAAGCACTTCACCAGCCACTACTTCCGCAACCCTGTCGGGCTCTACTCGCGCACGTTCACGGTCCCGTCCGACTGGAAGGGCCGCCGCGTTGTCATCCACTTCGGCGGCGTCAGCTCGGCCATGTACCTCTACGTCAACGGCGTGGAGGTCGGCTACTCCGAGGACAGCCGCCTCCCCGCGGAGTTCGACATTACGCCGCTTCTCAGGGACGGCGAGAACTCGCTGGAGGTCAAGGTCCTCAAGCATTGCGACGGAAGCTTCCTCGAGGACCAGGACTTCTGGCGGCTCTCGGGCATCTTCCGCAGCGTGTGGCTCGTCGGCGAGAAGGCGACGGCGCCCAAGGACCTCGTCGTCGAGACGACGCTCTCGGACGACTTCAAGAAGGGCACGGTGGTGATCCGCGACGAGAACAGGCGCAAGCTCGTCGAGAGGACATACGACGACCCGCTCCTCTGGAGCTGCGAGGCGCCGAACCTCTACTACGAGTCCTTCGAGTGCGCGGGCGACCACTTTGCGCTTCCGGTAGGGTTCCGCAAGATCGAGATCAAGGACGCCGTCGTCTACATAAACGGCAAGCGCGCGCTCTTCATGGGTACGAACCGCCACGAGATGGAGCCTTCGACCGGCTACACCGTCACTCTCGAGGGCATGAAGAAGGACATCGAGATATTCCACGACCTCAACATCAACTCGGTGCGCACCTGCCACTACCCGGACGACCCCGTCTGGTACGAACTCTGCAACCGCGAGGGCATCTACATGGTGTGCGAGGCGAACGTCGAGGCGCACGGGGCGGGCATATACGGTCCCGCCCGCGACGCGCTCCCGAAGAACCCGCTCTACCATGATGCGATCGTCGAGCGCGGCGTCAACATGGTGAAGGTCTTCCGCAACAACCCGGCGATAATCTTCTGGTCGCTCGGCAACGAGTCCGGCGACGGCCCCGCCCACGTCGACGAGTATGCCGCGATGAAGGCGCTCGACTCCACGCGCCCCATCCAGTACGAGTGTGCTCAGGACAGGGCCCACAGCGACGTGAAATGCCCCATGTACGCCAGGCCCTGTGACGTCGAACGCTACGTGAAGGACAAGCCGGCGAAGCCGTTCATCCTGTGCGAGTACACCCACGCGATGGGCAACTCCAACGGATCCATACAGGACTACTGGGACGTCGTCTACAAGTATCCGAGCGCACAGGGCGGGTTCATCTGGGACTTCCAGGACCAGGCGCTGTGGAAGAAAATGGACAATGCAAAATGCAAGATGGGAAATGACGGTGGATCGGCCGTCGGCCGCCAACCACTCTTCCTCGCCTACGGCGGCGACTTCGGCGACCAGCCCAACGACGACAACTTCAACTGCAACGGCATTGTGGGCCCCGACAGGTCGTACCACCCCGGCGTCTACGAGGTGAAGCACGCCTACCAGCCGGTCCACGTCCTCGCATGGGACTGGACCAACAAGGTCGCCACGATCCGCAACAACTACCGCTTCACGGGACTCGGCTCGCTCGTCTGCCTCTGGGGAGTTGGCGACGACGGCGAGGAGGTGAAGCTCGGACGCGTCGACGTCTCGTCCATCGGACCCGACTCGACGGGCGAGATATCCATCCCCGACGCTCCCGACGGGGACGTGATGGTGTTCCTCTTCGTGAAGGATCCCGAGGACCTCAAGAAGGACAAGTGGGTTGCGCACGACCAGTTCATGAAGCCCTTCGAGCCGGTCGACGCGCCCGAAGGCGAGGCGAAGGCGGTCGAGTCTGACAAGTTCAGGATCGACCTCTGGCGCGCGCCGACGGACAACGACCGCGGCTGGAACATGGGCAAGGTCTGCAATGTGTGGAAGGAGGCGACGGCCTCGCAGCAGATGCCGTCGGGCGTCGTCTCGCGCGTCGAGACCCGCAGGTATCCCGACGGGGCGCTCCTCGTGGACTTCGCTCTCGACGTCCCCGGAAACATGCCTCCGCTGCCGCGCGTCGGACTCAGCTTCAAGATTCCGAAGGACATGACCAACGTGAAGTGGTACGGGCTCGGTCCGTGGGAGAATTACTCCGACCGCGAGACGGCGGCGGTGCTGGGCAGGTTCGTCGCAAAGATCGGTGTCAACTCCGGCCTTGCGGGCGAGGACGGCCGCATCGCCCGCGACAAGGACGTGCTCAACCCCGACTGCTACCTCGAACCTGGCGAGCAGGGACACCGCGGCGGATGCCGCATGGTGCAGTTCTCGGACAACGAGGGGAAGACGGTGACGATCACCGCGCTCAACGCACCCTTCGGCTTCAATGCCTGGCCCTATTCGCAGGAGAGCCTGGAGGCGGCGAAGCACCAGTGGGACCTCTCCGCGGAGGACGAGATAACCGTCGTAGTCGACGCCGTCCAGATGGGCGTCGGCGGTGACAACAGCTGGGGCGCGAGGCCGCACAACGAGTACATGCCCGGCAGGGGATCCTACAGGCTCCGGTTCATGGTGGAGGGGCTCTGACGCCATGAGGGGGGGACGCGTCGCCGTTTTTGCGCTCAGCCTCGCTGCGAGCGCATGGGCCATGGGCATGACGGAGACTCCTCTCCTCGTCGACTGGAGTTTCCGCCGCGGAGAGTCGAAGGGCGCCGAGGCTGCCTCGTTCGACTACTCCGCATGGGAGACGGTGCGTATTCCGCACGACTGGGCGATCTCGGGTCCGTTCGACAAGGAGATCGACAAGCAAATGGTGGCCATTACCCAGAATGGCGAGAAGGTCCCCACCGAAAAGACCGGACGCAGCGGGGCGCTGCCGTGGATCGGCGAAGGCTGGTACCGTCGCCGTTTCACCATTCCGAAGGGCTGTGGATACGCAGCGCTCGTCTTCGAGGGCGCGATGAACGAGCCCAGGGTCTACGTCGACGGAAAAAAGGTCGGGGAATGGGCGTACGGGTACAACGTCTTCATCGTCGAGGTTCCGCACGAAGCCGGCGTACACGAACTCGCCGTCCACCTGAACAACGTGGCAGAATCCAGCCGCTGGTATCCGGGAGCGGGACTCTATCGCCGCGTCCTGCTCGTCACCGGAGGCGAATCCGGCATCGACTACTGGGGCACGCACTTCCGCACGATCTCCCTCGAAAGGGACGGCAGGTCCGCGCGGGTGCGTATCGAGACCAAGCTTCGCAACGCCACGGACGGATGCCAGGTTCGCTACGCCTTGTCGGTTCTGCAATCGCACCAGGGGCGCATTCCCGCCCGCGATTCCACGGCGAAGGGCGAGGCGACGGTCCGCGGCGGAAACGCCGCGCTCGAACTGGAGCTGCCGAATCCGCATCTCTGGAGCCCGGAATCGCCAAACCTCTATCGTCTGACCACCGAGCTGGTGAAGGACGGCAAGACGCTCGATTCGCGAAGCGACACCGTCGGCATACGCACCATCTCCTACGATTCGGACGGCTTCAAGCTGAACGGCGTGAAGCGCAAGTTCAAGGGCGTATGTCTGCACCACGACCTCGGTCCGCTCGGCGCGGCGTTCAACGCGAGCGCCTTCGAGCGGCAGGTCGGGCTTTTGAAGGAGATCGGCTGCGATTCAATCCGCACCGCCCACAACACGCCGTCCCCCGAGCAGATCGAGATTTGCGACCGCATGGGAATGATGGTTATGGCGGAGAGCTTCGACATGTGGCGCTATCCGAAGTGCAAGAACGGCTACGCCCGGTTCTTTGACGAATGGCACGAGCGCGACCTTGTGAACCTTGTCCTCGCCAACCGCAGCCATCCGTCCGTCGTAATGTATTCGATCGGCAACGAGATTCCCGAGCAGACTTCCGCGGAGGGCCTGAAGCTCTCCAGGTCGATGCAGGAAATCATCCACAGGCTGGACCCTGAGAAGCCGTGCGTGCAGGGGCTCGACCGCGCGAACTGGGCTGTCAAGTCAGGCGTCGCGCAGGCGATGGACATCGTGGGGCTCAACTATCGGCTTCAATTCTACGACATGGCGCAGAAGGCGGCTGCGAAGGGGATCGTTCTCGGCAGTGAAACGGCGAGCACCGTCTCGAGCCGCGGAGAATACAAGTTCCCCGTCGTGGCGCGCAAGCTCGGAAACGAGCCGCCCTACGCTGACGGACAGTGCCAGGGGTACGACACGGAGAGCTGTTCGTGGTCGAACCTTCCGGACGACGACTGGGCGACGCAGGACGACAAGCCGTGGACGATAGGCGAATTCGTCTGGACGGGCTTCGACTACCTGGGCGAGCCTTCGCCGTACGACAACTACTGGCCCAGCCGCTCCAGCTATTTCGGGATGTTCGACCTCGCCGGGCTCCCCAAGGACCGCGTGTATCTCTACAGGAGCCGCTGGAACAAGGCGAGCCACACGCTTCATCTGGTCCCGCACTGGACATGGCCGGGTCGCGAGGGACAGGTGACGCCGGTCTACTGCTACACTGATTTCCCGAAGGCCGAACTCTTCGTCAACGGCGTATCGCAGGGCGTGCGTGAAAAGGACAGGACGTCCAGGCTCGACCGCTACCGACTGCGCTGGAACGACGTCGTGTACCAGCCAGGTGCGGTCAAGGTCGTCGCATACGATGCTGATGGGAAGAAGGCGATGGAGGAGTCAGTCCGCACAGCCGGGAAGCCCGCCGCACTCATGCTGGAGACGGATGCGGCCACGCTCGCCGCGCCGGACGAGAAATCGGAGCCGCGCCTGGCGTTCGTGACGGTGAGGCTCGTGGACGGGAAGGGGACGATTTGTCCGTGGGCGAACGACGAGGTTCGCGTAGAGGTTGAGGGCGCCGCCCGCTTCAAGGCGATCTGCAACGGCGATGCGACGAGCCTCGAGTCCTTCGTAGAGCCGCACATGAAGCTCTTCCACGGCGAGCTTGTCGTAGTTGTCGAGCCGGTTTGCACAGGCCCCGCAGTCATCAAGGTTTCGTGCGGTGACATTTGCTCCGAGGTCGAGTTGCATGTTAGGTGATCAGACGGGGTGCAACGTGATATTTATGCAGAGGCAATAGTATCTGCATAGCCATAGGGGGCGCTCAGGGGGTTGCGTCGCTCCGCGACGCAACGAAAAGGACGTGGAGCGGTCAACTTTTCAGTCGCTACGCATTCGCCTTCCTCGCGCGCTCCCGATTTGGTTGATTCATTGCGAGTGCTGCGAATGTCCGTCGCGGAGCGACGGACCCCCTTGATGGCGGCATCCTAGTCGCTCAGGGGGTTGCGTCGCTCCGCGACGCAACGAAAAGGACGTGGAGCGGTCAACTTCCCAGTCGCTACGCATTCGCCTTCCTCGCGCGCTCCCGATTTGTTTGATTCTGCGCGAGAGGGGTGAATGTCCGTCGCGGAGCGACGGACACCCCTGATGGCGGCGTCCTAGTCGCTCAGGTGGTTGCGTCGCTCCGCGACGCAACGAAAAGGACGTGGAGCGGTCAACTTCCCAGTCGCTACGCATTCGCCTTCCTCGCGCGCTCCCGATTTGTTTGATTCTGCGCGAGCGCTGCGAATGTCCGTCGCGGAGCGACGGACACCCCCTGAGACAGGGTAGGCAGTCCCTGCAGGGTTTTGGAGACGCGGCTTCCAGCCGCGTCAAGTGCGCTAAAGTAATCGCAGGCCACTCGCTCAATTGACGCGGCTGGAAGCCGCGTCTCCAAATATTTCCCCCTTTGCCTATTGCCCTACGTCTACCGGGTTCGCCTGAACCGGCACGTTGGTGTCTTCGCCCTTGTTGTCGGCCGCTTGCGTAGTCTGCGATATGACCGCGATGCCGGGGATGCCGAAGGCGTAGACGCCCATCGTCTGCGTCTTGTCGCTGGGCGTCAGCGAAGAGCATCCGCTCGCCGAGAACGAGACGATGCCGCCGCCGACGGCCCCGATTATCACGGGCTTGAGCGCGTTCCAGACTTGAATGGCCAATGTCTTCCAGTCGATTTTCAGTTTCATAGATTTTGCCTTTCATTGTTGTTTAAACCTATACTCGTCAGTTCACGTCGCATGAGATGCGCTTCAGCACTGTAAA
>CAMOCC010000104.1 GCA_946610035.1 uncultured Verrucomicrobiota bacterium | reverse complement strand
TCCTCCTCATCGACGAGCGCCCCGAGGAAGTGACGGACATGCAGCGCAACACGAAGGCGATGGTCCTCTCCTCGACGTTCGACGAGGAGCCACAGCACCACGTGAACGTCGCCGAGATGGTGATCGAGATGTCCAAGCGCCAGGTCGAGAACGGCAGGGACGTGATCATCCTCCTCGACTCCATAACGCGCATGGCCCGCGCCTACAACACCGTGCAGCCGCACTCCGGCAAGATCCTAACGGGCGGCGTCGACGCGCTCGCCCTGCACCGTCCGAAGCGCTTCTTCGGCGCGGCGCGCAACATCGAAGGCGGCGGCTCGCTCACGATCATCGCGACAGGCCTCGTCGACACGGGCTCCAGGATGGACGAGGTGATCTTCGAGGAGTTCAAGGGCACGGGCAACATGGAAATCGTCCTCGACCGCGGGCTTGCCGACAAGCGCATCTTCCCGGCGATGGACATCGAGAAGTCCGGCACGCGCAAGGAGGACCTCCTCCTCGACCCGATAGAGCTCGAGAAGACGTGGGGCCTGAGGCGCATACTCGCGCCGGCCGGCCCCGAGTCCGCCATGAAGAGCGTCCTCAACTCCATCAAGAAGACGAAGTCCAACCCGGAGTTCCTGCTTGCGCTCGACCTGAACAAGATGTAAAAAGCGGGAGTTTTCAGGAGATTCAAGCAAGGAGGTGAATGATGAACGTGAAGAGAATCGCTGTCGGCGGACTGCTGGCGCTCGCGCCTTTCGCCGCCTTGTCCCTTGAAAGCTGGATATACACGGGCGGATACCGCTGGGACTCGAAGTACTCGGCGTATGCGCTCCAGCACAACGTCGTCTACACGAACGGAGCGGCGTGCGTACTCGCAGGCTCCGACGCCGCCGTGTCCCCGGTAGGCGTCCGCAGGAACCGCTATGCGAACGGGAAGGACGGTGTCAAGTACGCCCTCGCGAAGGTTCCGAAGGGCTACACGCTCGACAAATGGGTGCTCATGATGAACATCCTTGCGGACCCGTCCGGCGCAATTCCCAACTCGCTCGTCTTCCCCGAACTTCTTGCGAACGCGAGGATAAGCGCGGATCCGCTTGAAGTCGACTCCAACGGGACGGTGACGGTCCCCGGCGACGGGGGCTTGCGCGACTGGGCGGAGCACATGCTCATCGCGCCGTGCTTCAAGTGGCTCGACTACGATCTTGCCTATTTCAAGAACGACGGATCGACCGAGTCGAAGTCCGGCTCGCGCCACTCCTACATCGACGAAGTCACGCTCGATGGTTGCGACTGGAAGCGCATCGGACGCTCCTTCGACGGATGGGCGACGACGTCGTCCGCCACGAAGCCCGAGTTCCAGGCCGGAGCGACGGTGACGGGCGAGGACCTCTCGGCGACGACGGCGGGCGTCGACCTCTACGCCGTGTGGACTGCGACGAACATGACGATAAGGCTCGATGCGAACGGCGGAACCGTCTCGCCGTCGACCGCGACGGCCGTCATCGACGGGACGTACTCCCTGCCGACGCCGGTGAGGGAGCACTACGACTTCGCCGGATGGTACACGGAGGACAAGAAGGCGATCGCTAACGGCGACAAGGTCGGGCGGGACGACATCTGCACGCTCACCGCAAATTGGACGCTGGGGAGGCACCAGCTCACGATCGGCAACGCGACGCCGCCCTACGGGTCGGTCAACCCCTCCGGCGTCCAGAGCTACACTTACGGACAGACTGCGAACCTTCGCGCGACGCCCGTGGAAGGATGCCGATTTGTCGAGTGGAGCGACGGCGACACGAACGCATACCGCACGGTGAGCGTTCTCTCCAACGCGACGTACTGGGCGCGTTTCGCAATGAACGAGGGCGGTGAGACGCACACCCTCGACGGTCCGGCGGAACGCGAGGAGTCCGACGGGACGATATACTTCCTCCCGAACGGCGGCGAGGGGACGATGGCTCCGCAGAAGACCAGGCCCGGCGAATCCGCCGCGCTTTCGCCGAACGCATTTGAGAACAAGTTCATTTCGTCCATAACGGAGAAGACGGACGGCGAGGGATTCGAGACGAACGTAATCGTCCGCGCCTTCTGCGGATGGTCCACGAACCCGGATGCGGGGCCGGACGCGGTGACGTACGCGGACGGCGCGGAAGTCGTCGGTCCCGAGCCGGACGACTACATTGCGCTTTACGCGATTTGGAGCGCGATAGCCGAACCTGGCTGCATCGCATTCGACGCGAACGGCGGCGAGGGCGAGATGGAGGACGTGTCCGCCTATGACGACGACGTAGTGTACCTGCCCTGGAACAAGTTCACGAAGGCGGGCTACGCCTTTGCGGGCTGGGCGACGAACGGGACGGCCGCCGCCGTGTTCGAAGATGGAGACAGGACGGAGGGGCTCGCGGTCCCCGGTGCGACGAACGTCCTCAAGGCGACGTGGTCGCCGAATGAATACGCCGTGTACTACAATGCCAATGGCGGACTTGGGGCTATTACTAACACGACTGTCGCCTACGACGCGACGTTCTCCCTCCCGACCGGAGCGGCGCTGACCCGGACGGGTTTTGCCTTCGTCGGATGGGCGAATGAAGCCTCGGCGACAGAGCCGGACTATGCGGGCGGCGAGATCGTATCCAACCTCGTGACAGAGGGCTGCGTCGTCCTCCACGCCGTATGGTCCGACGATCCGTCCGTCCTCCCGCCGGAAGAGTGCGAAGTCTACTTCTGCGCCAACGGCGGCCTGGGCGCAATGGATTCGCAGACGCTCGTGAAGGGGACGGCGACGAATCTCAGCGCGTCCGCCTTCTCGCGTGAAGGCTACGACTTCGCCGGCTGGGCGAAGACGGCGAATGCGGCGTCCGCCGAGTACGCGGACGAGGAGTCGGTCGATGACATCGGCGAGTCGGACTGGACGGTACTCTACGCCGTCTGGACCGAGGCCGTAGCCCCGGACTACGGCGAACTTTCCAAAGCCGTCGGAGCGAACTTCGAGCTTGTCTCGACAAATTGCTGGACGGTGACGACTGAGACGAACCTTTCCGCTCCATCGTGCCTGGAGATGCCGCAAGTGTCCATCGGGCTTGAATACGACATGCCAGAAATCCTTTCCAGCACGGCGGTTCTAATGGGAACGGTGTCCGGCCCGGGAACCCTGACCTTTTCCTGGAAGGGCGGCCTAAGAGGCGAACTGGTCCCCGAGAAGTACAAGCCGATTTGCTCCTTCACCACTGACGCCAATGCGGCTGTTGCCCAGGCCGAACTGTACTATTCGACAAACGGCCTTGAGATCATAGAGATAATACCGGGTACGTTATACGAGACAAATGAAGTAGAGGTTGTCATAGGGGATTGGCAGACGGTGACATACAATGTCGATTCCACGGGGCCGACGACGTTCTACTGGGTCGGATTGGCCAACGCGATGTCGTGGCTCGACGATGTGACTTGGACGCCTAGTGCCGCCGATGAGACGTCGCAGAGCGCGCTGTACGTGGTCCGTCCGGCAGTCGCGGACGGCACGGAGAAGACGTGTGTCTTCGCGATTGCGGGATGTACGGTGACGGACGGAATTGTTTCGGCCACTGAGCCGGGCGAGTACGAGGCGGAGTTGACGCTTAAGGACGGCTATGCCTGGGCGGACGACGAGACGAACGCGACGAGAACCGTCCAGTGGAGCATTGCGGCCCAGGCCGAGAAGGTGCGGGCGCTCTTTGTCGTCGACTCTCCCGTTGCGGACGGGACGGAGAAGACGGGCGTCGTGGCGGTTGCGGGGTGCACTGTGACTGGAGGGGATGCCTCGGCGACGGCACCGGGCGAATACACGGCGACACTTGCGTTGATGGACGGCTATGCGTGGGCGGACGAAGAGACGAACGCGACGCGGAATGTTTCCTGGACGCTTGCCGCAGAGTCGGGGTCGTCCGGCGGCGGCGCTGTCACGCCGGGCGGACAGGGTGTCGGCGTCGTCGGATGCTACCACGTCCTCGACTCGCTCGTCTACGACGGATCCGAGCAGACAGGCGTCACCGCGGTTGCGGGATGCACTGTCGTTGATGCGGCGGCGACGACCGCCGGTACGTTCAGGGCGGTCGCGACGCTTGCGAACGGCGCGGACCGCTGGTTCGACGGCGGAAAGGAGTCCAAGCGCATTGTCGAATGGACGATAGCGAAAGGCGAATACGACCTTTCCGATGTGTCGTTCACGGACGCCGTGCTCCTTGAGGACGGTGAGCCGAAGTCGATCTTCATAGACGGGGAGCTGCCGGACGGAGTCACCGTTTCGTATGAAGGGAACGGCCAGACCGGGTCCGGGACGTTCTCCGTAACGGCGAAGTTCACGGGCGACGCGGACAACTACGAGGCGATAACAGGGACGCTGACGGCGACGATGACGATCGTCTCGGCGTTCGGACCCGACGGGACGGACGAGCCCACGGCGGACGAACTGCCGGTCGGTGCGGTGTCCGTCTTCGACGTGACGGCGGAGGCCGATGGCGCGGCGCACGGACTCGATGCCGAGGCGATAGGGGAGGCCTTCGCACCGTACATGAAATCCGGCGAGAAGCCGATGTACTCGACGGACGGCGGGAAGACGTGGACCGAGGAGGCTCCGGCGTTCACGGACGCCGGCACGTACTCCGTCCTCTACCGCGTCGTGCTCGCAAGCGGTAAGACGTTCACGCACGAGGCGCTTGTCACCATCACCGAAGCCTCCGGCGGCGGCGGTTCCGGCGGCGGGGAAGACGATGAAGGCGAAGGCGGCGATTCGGGCGAAGGCGGCGGTTCGGGCGGCGGCGACAAGCCCGGCCCAGTCGACCCTGAACCGACCCTAGTCGACGCTATCCTAAACGAGTCCTTCTCCGCGACTCTTGCAGAAGTCGCCGGCGTCGCCATTCCTGCGAACGCGAAGGTCAAGGCGTACGGCCTCGCGAAGGGCCTCAAGGTCAAGAAGGCGGGCGGCGTATGGTCCGTAACCGGCAAGCCGAAGGAACTCATGGACTGGGAGACGCGGCGCGGGTGGCTCGTCGTGACGGTCGGCAAGGAGAAGAGCCTCGTCCAGTTGAACATGCGCGTCCTCGAGGCGGCCGGCGTCGAGCCGTCCGCCCAGAATCCGGCGTGCACCGTCGTTCCGAAGGCGATGGTTGCGGAGGACGGCGTCGTGGAGCTCCACCAGGCGATAGCGTGTTCGTGGAAGGTGGAGGCGGCGTCCGGCGCGACGGTGAAGGCGAAGGGCCTGCCGAGCGGACTCAAGCTTCAGAAGACGACGTCCGGCTACGTCGTACAGGGCGTGCCGAAGAAGGCGGGTGCGTTCGTGGCGGTCTTCACGGCGAAGTACGGCTCGGCGACGTCCGTCTCCACTTGCGCGATCGCGGTGGAGGCGCTTCCCTCGTGGCTGGTCGGCAAGTTCAACGGGGGCGGGGACGGCGGAATCGTCGCGCTCTCCGTTGCGAAGTCCGGAAGGATCAGCGGCAAGTGGCAGGCAGGCGGCGCGAAGCTGACGCTAAAGGCGACCGCCTTCGCCTCCTACGCGAGCGAGCCGGAGCCGTCGTACACGGCGGAGTTGACGGCGAAGGGAGCGGCGGTTACGGCGGTCTTCACGGAAGGCGGCGTGGGCGGATACGTCGTGGCGGACGGGTTCGAGGCGTGGCGCAGCGTGTGGAAGGATGATTCGTGGAAGGCGATCGGGAAGAGGATCGGCAAGCGGACCGTCTCCTACGCGAATGCGGACGGCGCGGGCGAATACTCCGTCGAGCTTGCGATAGGCGCCAACGGGTCCGTAAAGGCGAAGGGCGTCTTCGTCGTGAACGGGAAGCGCGCGGCGGTCTCGTGCACGACGGCGCTGTGCCCCGTGGCGGCGGCGTCCGACGGAACCTTTGACGCCGTGGTGTACGTGTATTTCGCGCCGAAGGCCAACAAGCTGCCGGACGGGTACTCGGCGCGTGTCATGCTGAAGTGGACCGGAACGGACTACGATGTGGTGTCCGTCGACGAATGAGAGGCTGATGAACAACGACATAGTGATCACAAACGCCCGCATGCACAACCTGCGGGGGATAGACGTCAGGATTCCGCGCAATTCGCTTACGGTCGTGACGGGGCTTTCGGGGAGCGGCAAGTCGTCCCTTGCCTTCGACACGCTCTACGCCGAGGGACAGCGCAGGTACGTCGAGAGCCTGAGCGCGTATGCGCGGCAGTTCCTGGACAGGCTCCAGAAGCCCGACGTCGAGCGCATCGAGGGACTGAGCCCGGCGATTTCGATAGAGCAGCACACGACGAGCGGGAACCCGCGTTCCATCGTCGCCACCGTAACGGAGATACACGACTACCTGCGGATACTGTGGGGATCGGCGGCGGTTCCGCACTGTCCGAAATGCGGCAGGCCTGTTACGCGGCAGAGTGCGGAGCAGATAGTCGACGTGCTCGTGAAGGAGTCAGGCAAGGCAATAATCTACGCATCCGTCGTCAAGGGGAAGAAGGGGCGGCACGAGGAGCCGCTGGCGGCGCTGAAGCGCAATGGATTCGCGCGGGTGAGGATCGACGGGACGACGTATCAGGTTGACGAGCTGCCCGAGCTAGACAGGAAGAAGGCGCACAACATCGACGTGGTGGTCGACCGCCTCGTACTTCCGGGCGACAGGACAAGGCTTACCGACTCCGTGGAGCTGGCGCTGCGCACCGGCCACGGCATAATGGAAGTCGAGTTCCTCGACGGCCGGCAGCCGGGCACATGCGTCTTCTCCGAACTCAACGCATGCACGCATTGCGGAATCTCCTTCGACGAGCTCAAGCCAAGGTCGTTCTCCTTCAACTCGCCCTTCGGGGCGTGTCCGACGTGCGCGGGGCTGGGGCAGCTCTACTACTTCGACGAGGACCTGGTGGTCCCCGACAAGTCGCTGCCTCTGGAGGAGTCGATCCATCCGTGGCGCAGGCTGGGCGGACAGATGGCGATACTCTACCACAAGGAGCTGCTGTCCGAGATAGCGCGCCAGAACGGGGTGGACCTCTCGACGCCGTACGCGAAGCTGCCGGCGGCGTTCAGGAAGGGGCTGATGCACGGCTTCAAGGACGACCTCGTCCTCAGCTGGCGCCGCGTGGACCGTCCGTTCGAGGGCGTCCTCGCCGCGCTTCAGCGCAAGATGGAGGAGGCGCCGGACGACGAGACGCGGGCGAAGTACGAGGCCTACCAGAACTTCAGGGTGTGTCCGGACTGCCACGGCTCGCGCCTTAGGCCGGAGTCGCGCGCCGCCACGGTGGCGGGGAGGACGATAGTGGAGGTCATGGCGATGCCGGTCACGGAGGCGCTTCAGTTCTTCGAGGGGCTGGAGGACTTCCCCGGGCTCAAGGACATAAGGGGCGAGATAGTGAAGCGGCTCAAGTTCCTTGTGGACGTGGGGCTCGACTACCTTACGCTCGACAGGGCGAGTTCGACGCTGTCGGGCGGCGAGATGCAGAGGATAAGGCTTGCGACGCAGATTGGGTCCGGCCTGACGGGTGTTCTGTACGTCCTCGACGAGCCGACGATCGGGCTGCATCCGAGGGACAACGAGCGGCTCATCTCGACGCTGAAGGAGCTCCGCGACCGGGGGAACACGGTCGTCATTGTCGAGCACGACGAGGAAATGATGCGGGCTGCGGACTGGATCGTGGACCTCGGTCCGGGAGCCGGGCGCGAGGGCGGCAGGGTCATGTACCAGGGCGACTTCAAGGGGCTGCTCAAGTCGCGGTCGCTCACAGCCGACTACCTCACCGGCCGCAAGAAGGTCGGATTAGGGTCGGATAGGGTCGAAGGAGGGTCTAAGACCCTAAAAGACGCTAACCCGACCCTAAAAGACCCTAAAAGACCCTATCTCACCCTCTCCGGCTGCACCGAGCACAACCTGAAGAACATCACCGTCCACATCCCCGTCGGCTCCTTCACCGTCGTGACGGGGGTCTCCGGCTCCGGCAAGTCGACCCTTGTGGACGAGACGCTGAAGCGCGCCCTGATGAAGCGCTTCTACAACTCGAAGGAAGTCCCCGGGAAGTACAGGAAGCTCGCCGGGATGGAGAACTTCGACAAGGTCATCGAGATCGACCAGTCGCCTATAGGTCGGACGCCACGGTCCAATCCGGCGACTTATGTGGGCTTTTTCTCCGAAATCCGCGAACTTTTCGCGAAAACGGAGTCCGCGCGGGCGCGCGGCTACACTCCCGGGCGCTTCTCCTTCAACGTGAAGGGCGGCAGGTGCGAGGTGTGCGGCGGCGACGGACTCCGAAAGCTGGAGATGAGCTTCCTTCCGGACGTGTACGTGACCTGCGAGCAGTGCGGCGGCAAGCGCTTCAATGCGGAGACGCTGGAGG
>CAMOCC010000103.1 GCA_946610035.1 uncultured Verrucomicrobiota bacterium | reverse complement strand
CTTTTTCGTCCACCAATTCCGGCGTGTTTGCGTGGCAGCCGAGGACGACGGGTACACATACGCTGAAGCACGTCTCTGGGGATTACGAATGGACTCGCATTGTGAATGTGACAAGCCTTTCATTCGACACGCTGCCCGCGCCGAATCCACCGACGGCAGAGGATGCGAACATTTCAATCGGCAGTACATCAAGGGCGTTTGCGTCCGGCGGAGGTTCGGCGACCATCACGACCTCCGGCAGCGGGACATGGACGGCAAGTGCATCCGACGACTGGATAACGTTTCCTGCGTATTCCAGCAATACGGCGGGTAGGCCTCTCGCATACAGGGTTGCGGCGAACAGCGGTGTTGAGGAGAGGACTGGGTACATCTACGTGAGCGGGCATGTGTTCACCATCACGCAGGCGGGCGTGGGCGCGGAGCTTGACGCATATTCCGCAGATTTCGAGACCGATGGCGGCGCGGGTTTGTTCACTGTTCTTGTTGATGCGCAGGCGAACTGGAAGGTAAGGAGCAATGTTGATTGGATTTCGGTGACAGTTGAGGGAACGGGGAACGGGGAATGGGGAACGACAGGTGTTGGTGAGCAGCGGGTGAATTATAGCGTTGCGCCGTGGAACGAGGTTTCTACGCGCAGCGGCACGATCACGGCGGCAGGCTGCATTTTCACCGTGAACCAGACGGGAAGGAGAATGAAACTGGTGGTGGCCGATGACGGTGCGGCTGGCGCGGAGCGCCAGCCCTACCGGGTGGAGCGGGATTATCTGAGTCATGTCATCGATGTTCAGGTTAATGCGTTGGCCTCGACCGACTGGGATATCGAACTTGATGGCACATGGATTTCCGTCGTCGATGGCGGGAGCGGTCATGGCGGCGACAATGTGGCGATAGCCATAAACGAGAATCCAAGCTGGCTTGCGCGGAGCGGGATGGTCAGGATCGGGACGGAGTGGCTGACGATCAACCAGTCGGGGCGTCCTTCCAATGCTCTTGATTTCTCCATTAGCCCTGAAAACACCACGGCGTCGGTCAAGGGCGCGAATGCGCTCATCTCCGTAACGGCGACGCCTGATCTCCCGTGGACTGCTACAAGCCAGGCGAACTGGCTCACCGTCATGCCGTCGTTCCTGAACGGCGCAGGCAACGGGAACGTGGTTTACTCGGTTTCACCAAATCCGACGATGGCGGCACGGACTGGGGCAATTCGGGTGGAGGCCGTGACGAGTGCGGCACTCCCGGCGAAGTCGCATACGGTGACGCAGCCTGCCGCGACGGCGATGATTTCGGCGGATGCCCATACCTTCAATGCTGCGGGCGAGCCGTTTAACGTGGAAGTGACAACCGACGACATTGTGAACTGGACCATTTCGGAGGACTGCGATTGGATATCCGTTATTGGCTCCACAAGTAGAATCGGTCCGGGCGCGGTGGTCGTATCTGCAGACGGAAACGATACGGTCGATCCCCGCGAGACGACTGTCATGATAGCGGGGCATCAATTCGCCGTGTTCCAGAAGGGGCGCACGGTGGAAGTGGAATACGAGTCGCGCGTGTTCGGCACGGCGTCCGACTACGCGACGATCGACGTACATCCCGACGGGAACGTGACTTGGGTCGCCGCTACGGATTCGCCGGATTGGATTGTAATCTGGGGTGATGACGGATGCGAATATGATTCTGATGGGAACGTGGTCGGTACTGGCGATCACACAATCGAATACATCGTTTCCGATTATGTCGGCGACGGCACGCCGCGCACAGGCACAATCATCATCGGCGACAAGACAGTGTACATCACGCAGCGCGCCTACGAGCTGTCAATCAATCCCTCATCTGAAGTCGTAGGCGGCAATGCTGGCGCAGGTTCTGTCGGCGTTCCGGCCACGGCCGGACAGGTGTGGAACGCAATTGCCACCGAACCATGGATAACCGTCCAGAGCGGATACGACTCCGGAACAGGAAGCGGCACGGTACGTTACACCTACACCGACAACGATACGGGCGAAGAGCGCACGGGACGTATCATCATCGCGGGCGAGGAATACACCATCACCCAGGCCGCGCGTCAGATGGTGGCGATGAATGTCACGACAAGGGTCGTGACGGGAAGCGGTGAACCGGGAACGGGGAACGGTGGTGTCGTCAGCGGCGCAGGCACCTACGACCGCGGCGCATCCGCCACGCTCACGGCAACGGCAAACGACGGCTATGAGTTTCTGAACTGGACTTTGCCCAATGGTTCTACGACGGGAGGGGCGCAACTTGTTGTGACCGCCGATGTGAACAAGGAAATCTTCGCCAACTTCCGCCGCATACCCGTCTATGCCGTTAACGGCGAGTCAGTACGCGAGGGCACAAGCAAGACATTCACCGCGCCAGCCGACGTCATCGACGATGCGGGAACGACGAAACTTGTCTGCGTTGGAACAAGTCGTTACCCCGAGAAGGGCACATCCTTCACGCTCGTCGTCACCGAAGACATCTCCTTCGAGTGGGACATCTGGCAGACGAACTATCTTGTGGCGGTCAGCCAGTCTTCCGGCGGTGCAATCAAGAATGGTTCTTCTCTCGCACCGACAGCTGCATGTTACCCGGCGGGTTCAACCATCAACCTTACGGCCACGCCCGATTCAGGCAAATCCTTCTTCAGGTGGACAGGGAATGCTGCTGACGAACTGAATGCGGCGCGCTCGGTGATCGCGCCCTACCAGGCTTCGCTCTCGATAAACTCCCCTGTGGCAATCGGCGCTGTGTTCGGCACATTCGACGACACGCTCGCTACTGCGCTTGATGCGCCCGCGCTCGCATTCACCACGGGCGGGGATGCTTCTTGGCTACCCGTAATTGACGCGACTGCGCAGACGGGATACACCTCCACCCGCAGCGGCACGATTGGCGCGGAATCCGAGACGTGGCTCGATACGACGGTCAATGGCGCTGGCACTCTTACATTCCGCTGGCGCGTCGACTGCGAGAAGGACGATGGCGGCGGCGCCACATGGGACCGCCTTGCGGTGTTCACGAACGGTGTGGAGGTCGCGCGCATCGACGGCAAGACCGACTGGCAGACGGTAACCATTGAACTTCCCAACTCACCCACTCCCAACTCACCCACTAAAACACTTATCCGCTGGTCGTTCTACCGCGACGACTACGACGAACCAAGCCAAGAACATGAAAACGCTGCCTGGGTGGATGGAATAATCTTTACCAAGGAGGAGCTGTAAGATGAAGATCAAGCAACTGATGATAGTCAAGTCCCTGCGCCTCTGTGTTAAAAAATAGGTAATGTCGCAATCTGCCTTACAATTGGCGGGGCGCTAATTGCGACGCAGAAGAACGAGTCGAAGTGTAGGCACTGCGGTTCTGTGAGCTATGGGGCGGGGTGCCACCATTCGCCCACGAGCAAGCACCGCCACGGACCAGGCGACGGCAAGTGCATCTGGTGCGGGTCGAAGTCCACCGGCGCCGGCTGCCACCACAGCCCTACCGGGAAGCATGTGAAGTAGCGCTCGCAAGTCGTGTACGTGTGGCATGTGGATTGGAAGTGACCACGGATGTACACGGGCGGCGGTGGAACGCCGCCCCTACCCGAAATTGCGCAAGCGTAAATGCGCCTGCGGCGAAGCCGTCAGGTTGCCCGACGAGCGAAGCGAGGAGCTTTGCAAAGCAAAGTCGCAGGATGGAAGAACCCGTATAGGCTATTTTCAGTTTCTTGAAATTGTCGTAAAGACTCCTCCATTGTGGTTTGGAAACCACATGATTTTGCAAAAATCGTGGTTTTAGAACACTGGCATTGTATCATATTTTAGTTTTTGCAGGCAATGGGCTACATGAAAAGGCGTCTTCTGCGGCGGAGCCGGCGAAGGCGGGGGATGCGGTTGTCGTGTCGAAGCAGGAGGGTGCGCAGGGCTTTTGCAGGCGGGCCGCCCATGCGCCGAAGAAGCTCTGCTTCGGAGGGCAGATTCGGCGAAGCCGAACCCGAAGGGTGCGCAAGCATCCGCGTGGTTGGCCCCTACCTGGTCGAGGGGTGAGCGATTCGCCGATGGAGGCGGAGTAGGATCGGAACCTTGTCGCGTCAGTAGAGAAAACCGAACAGCCATAGAGGGATGCGGCAGCCGCGTCCGACTTCAATGCCGTCAATTGCAAGATAGCTGTCGGGCATATCCTTGATCTGCGCAAATGTCTTTTTCTCGCCGCCGATCTCGAACAGGTGCTTCCCGTCGACGAGACTGTCGCCGCGAGTCGGATGCCACCACAGCCCGACAGGGAAGCATGTGAAGTAGGTGTCGCAAGTCGTGTCCGTGTGGCATGTGGATTGGATGTGACTACGGATGTACACGGGCGGCGGTGGAACGCCGTCCCTACCCGGAATTGCGCAAGCGTAAGCGTTGCGCGTCTGCGTTGGTCTGTGGTTCAGAAAATCCAAAGAGATAGTTAAGGGAGCATGAAATAGATGGGGGTCTCTCGGTGCCGAGCCTCGGCCCTTGCCGGCTCAGCCCCCGCGGGCTTTAGAGTGGTGACGCCCACTATTTGCAAATTGTGGGTCGATTTACAACTTGCCGGAAGAGCCGTGAGGGAGGGAAACATGGCTTTGGGTTGCGAGGGGTCTTGGAATCGTGGGAAATTGCCGCTTTAGGGGTCTTGGAATCGTGTAAATTCTGCTTGCTAGGGGTCTTGGAATCGTGATATACTATGCGCCGTACCATTGTAAAAGGGCATTCCAATGAAAAGAAAGATATATGAGCAGCTTCTGCGGTGGAAAAACGAGTCTGCACCTGATGCGGCACTGCTGATTGAGGGGGCGCGCCGTGTCGGCAAGAGCTGGATCGTCGAGGAATTCGCGAAGCGAGAATACCATTCCTTTGTCCTTATCGATTTCAACAAGGTGTCCAAGGCGGTGATCGGTATTTTCGAGAATGACCTGGAGGACCTTGAAGTATTCTTCAGGAAGCTTTCCGAGTACTACGGAGTGCGGCTCTACGAGGGGGATACCCTGTTCATCTTCGATGAGGTGCAGGAATTCCCGCGGGCGCGGGCGGCGATCAAGTATCTGGTGGAGGACGGTAGGTATCATTTCATCGAGACCGGAAGCCTCATGTCGATTGCTGAGAACGTCACTGGTATCGTGATTCCGTCGGAAGAGGATTCCATCAAGATGTACCCTCTTGATTTCGAGGAGTTCCTTTGGGCTACCGGACGGACGGAGATGGTCGAGACCATAAAGTCGCACAGGCGCGACCTCGTGCCGTTCGGGGCTGTTCACCGCAAGATCACGGAGGCTTTCAGGGAATACATGGTAGTGGGGGGTATGCCGCAGGCGGTTTCGTGCTGGGCGGAGACCCATGATCTCAAGAAGGTCGAGGCGGTGAAGAAGCGCATCATCAGGCTTTACAGAAACGACATTCGGAAGCATGCCGGTCGTTATGCCATCAAGGCTGAGGCGGTTTTCGACGAAATCCCTGCACAACTGCAGGAGCATGACAAGAAGTTCCGGCTTGCGGCGGTCGACGCCGATGCGAGGATGCGGGAATACGGTGATGCGTTCCTCTGGCTGAAGGACGCGATGATCGTCAACGTCGCCTACAATTCGACCGAGCCGGTGGCCGGGCTCAAGCTTAGTGCAGAATATTCGACACTTAAGTGCTACTTGGCCGACACGGGGCTTCTGATTTCGCATGCCTTTGGCTCAAACGCCAAGGCGCTTGATGGGATCGTCAGGCGCGTCATGTTCGATTCGATTTCAATCAACGAGGGCATGATAGTTGAGAACGCCGTCGCGCAGATGCTCGTGTCGCAGGGCATTGAACTGTTTTTCTACGCAAGGTACGACAAGAAGAACGCTGAAAATCGGATGGAAATAGATTTCCTGCTCCCAGACGCGCAGATCACCCGCAGGAAGCATGTCTCCGCTGTCGAGGTCAAAAGCGAGAACGACTATACGACGTCGTCGCTCGACAAATTCAGGCGGAAGTTCGGGCAGTCCATGAGTGCCGCATATGTTGTACATCCGGGCGACATCCGTCAGCAGGATGGAATCCTCTATATGCCGGTCTACATGACTCCTTGGATTGCGGGTGTTCCCGGCGACGAATAATACTGGCAGTTGAAGTCAGATGACGCAGCGGGACGCTGCGTATCCTTGGGTATTGGCATGTCCGTGTTGGTCTGTGGTTCAAAACAGTGCGGCGACGGCGACGATGTCCGTCGCGGAGCGACGGACCCCCTGTGTGTGGCGAAGGCGGGGTATGCGGTTGTCGTGCCGAAGCAGACGGGCGAGCAGGGGTTCTACAAGGTCTGGGTGAGCGACGCGCCGATAGAGGCGGAGTAGGGGCGGAGCCTTGTCGCGTCAGTAAAGGAAACCGAACAGCCATAGAGGGATGCGGCAGCCGCGTCCGACTTCAATGCCGTCAATTGCAAGATAGCTGTCGGGCATATCCTTGATCTGCGCAAATGTCTTTTTCTCGCCGCCGATCTCGAACAGGTGCTTCCCGTCGACGAGACTGTCGCCGCGAGTCGGATGCCACCACAGCCCGACAGGGAAGCATGTGAAGTAGGTGTCGCAAGTCGTGTCCGTGTGGCATGTGGATTGGAAGTGACCACGAATATACACGGGCGGCGGTGGAACGCCGCCCCTACCCGAAATTGCGCAAGCGTAGATGCGCCTGCGGCGAAGCCGTCAGGTTGCCAGACGAGCGAAGCGAGGAGCTTTGCGAAGCAAAGTCGCAAGAGGCCGCGCGCCGCGCGTCCGTGTTGGTCTGTGGTTCAAAACAACCAGCCGAAGCAGACGGGCGCGCAGGGCTTCTACAGGCGGGCCGCCCATGCGCCGAAGAAGCTCTGCTTCGGAGGGCAGATTCGGCGAAGCCGAACCCGAAGTGTGCGCAAGCATCCGCGTGGTCGCCCCCTACCGTGTCGAGGGGTGAGTGTCGTGCTCACAGCATGTAAATTAAACATACTAAGTAAAATCTGCATAGACATTTGTATGAATAGTGCTGATAAGAATGCCGTTTTTTGCTATAATATGTGACAGTTGACTGGTATAAGGCGCAAAAATATGACACTTGAGAAACTGATAGAGGAGTTTGCGGCTGCGGTGGGGATTGCTGAACCCATTGCCGCCGAGGGCGTGTGGAAATTCTCCGCCGACGGCCATGTGTTCGGGGTTGCGGAGGATGATTCCGGCAGCGCGCTCTGGATATACGGGGAGATACCCGCACCTTCCCCAGACCGCGAGGATGCGTTCCGCAAGCTCGAAAACGAAATCACGGCCACCACCGCCAAGCCTTCGTACATGCTGCGCGCGACGGACACGTTCTACGTTCCCTCGCCGCGCCCGGATGCCGCTGACGGCTGGGCTTCGAAAAACACGAAGGCCAAGGACCTCCTCGAGGCGATCTACTACAATCTTGAGCGAGGCGCAAAGGCGCTTGGCGCGATCCGCGCCTCGCAGGAACTGCTCGACAAGGTGTCGCAGGAGTAACAGGAGTAAGACAAGACTCAGAACAACGGGGATGGATGCGCATGAAAACAAAAGAAGACTACATCAAGTTCCTGTCCGATGTCCGGGACGCCTCCGGCATTGAATCGCTGACGCCGGACGAGTCCGGGCTTGTGAGCGTACGAGTCGACGACGCCTACAATGTGAACCTCCAGTTCGTCGCGGCGACGGGGAAGGTGCTCTGCTTCGTAGAGCTGGCGACCCTGCCGCCCGATGCGCCCGGGGTGGTCTATCGCGACCTCCTTGTGGGAGGGCTCTTCGGCAGGGATACTGCAGGCGGCTACTTTGCCCTGGAGCCGGAGTCGGAGACCGTAGTCTACAACTACTTCTTCGACCTGGAGGAGGCGGCGAAGGATGTGGAGGAATTCATTCGCACCATGGAGAAGATACTGCAGCTCTGCGACATCTGGGCGGAGAGGATACGCCGTCTCCTGGTCGGCGAAGAGGCGGACGAGACTTCAGCACCGGATGCCGTACCCGATTTTCATTTTCATCCATCGATGATTCGGGCGTAACCTTTTCCGTTTCTGTGTGTATACAGAACAGGAAAAGCATTGATGTCCATCTTGAAAAAAGAGGAGGGGCGACATGCCTTTGAACGTTGAAACATTCAGGAGTCTGGTCAACCAGACGCATTACGGAAACCGCGACATAGTCGTCAGCGGCGAGGGCAAGAACACGACGGCGCGCCTCGGCAACTTCTTCTTCTCGCAGGGAAAGGCAGTCAACAGCGCGACTATGACCGCCTTCAAGGAGGCTCTCGAGAAGGAGTACGGCTCGCTCGGAACCCACGCCTTCGACACGGTCCTCGGAGCGCGCAGCCAGCTCAACAA
>CAMOCC010000102.1 GCA_946610035.1 uncultured Verrucomicrobiota bacterium | reverse complement strand
TCTACGTTGGCGAGGGAATGGACTATTCAATAAGCGGCCCAGTTGAAGCGCTCGGACATGTCCGCAAATCGGGCCCCGGAACTCTGACGCATGCAGTCGGCGGCACGTATAGCGCAGGAATAGAGGTCGCCGCAGGCGAGATGGTCGTTTCGGGGGCGGAATCCCTCGTCGCCGGCGTTTCCGGAGCGGGGACGCTTGTCAGCGAGTCCGCACTTCTCTACATCGTCTGCAACAAGCCTGCGGAAGGGCATGAGTCGGACAATGTGTTCACCAACGAGTATACTGTTGACGGCGGGACCATCAAAGCTGCTTCCGGTGAGGTCTGGCTTGGTAAAAGGTACCTGAACGACGGCGCGAGGATCAAGGACGGAACGTTCATCCTTGACGGCGGAACAGTAACTGGATATGGCTGGACGAGGATCAACGGAACGATGACGTTCGACACGCGCAAGCCGACGACCATCTACGACGACCGCGGCGTCAACCAGAGCATAACGACGTACGGAGGGTTTGAGGGAAGGCTTGTAAAGAAGGGCGCGGAGAGGTTGACGGTCGATGCCAACCCAGGCGACTCCGACAATTCGGCCAGGATGTCCGTTGAGATACAGGAAGGGCAGATGGCGTTCAGAATGCACAAAAGCTACAAGCACATGATCCGCTGCGCCTCCATCCTTGGCGCAGGCGAACTGTACCTCGACGGTCTTGTCACCAACCGCACGGAGAACCTCGTGATAGGCAACCTTGCGGTCGCGGAGGGCGGCATGCTGGCCGACCGGTCCTTCTCGCTGACGGGGACGCTCAGGCCCCTTGCGCAGCTCGCCGACCTAGAGCAGACGTTTTCGTTTGCCGACGGAGCAAGAGTCGATCTCTCCGGACTCTCCGCGCCTTTCGGCGGCTCCGGCGTATTCTTCACCCCCGCCTCCGCAGGCGCGGTGGTAACGGTTGATGTCGGCGATCGCACAGACTGTCTCGACATCGGCGACTATCTCTGCAGGCTCGGCGCGAAGCCCGCGATGAGGTTCGCCCTGTCCGGAACGGGCACGAAGGTTTCAATCCGCAAAGCGCGCGCCGTGGACGACGGAATCAGGCTGTTTGGCGTGGAACTTGTGATTGTGGTAAGATAACTCCGCGCCTATGATGTCGTCGCAAAAACATGGCCTTCGAAAGGACGTCACCGTGAAACCGCAACTCCAGACGCCGCTTGCGGCAGGGCTCCTGCTCCTAATCGCCGGGTGCGGCGTTGACAGCCCCGATGCCATTACCGACGCCGCGCCGGAAGCCGAGGCCGCCCACGTGCCGAACGGCTACCGGCTGGTCTGGAGCGACGAGTTCGACTCGGAAGACCGGTTCTACTCCAACTGGACGTTCGAGCGCGGTGGCTCGGGCTGGGGGAACAACGAGCTTCAGTACTACTGCGCCGGGGGCGTATTCGAGCCAAGCGGACAGAAGACGGCGTCGGTCAGCGACGGAACGCTGAAGATCATGGCCTGCAAGATCGCCCCCTCCGAGGCTTCAAAGGATCGCGAGTTCATCTCGGCCCGGCTCAACACCAGGGAAAGCTGGCAGTACGGCTACATTGAAATGCGCGCCCGGTTGCCAAAGACAAGAGGATGCTGGCCGGCCTTCTGGATGCTGCCCAGGAACGGCCCTTACTATGTGAGGGACGAATCCCGCACCGGCGGGGAAATCGACATCATAGAATACGTTCCGGGCGACGACCCGAACACCGTCCACTTCTCTGCGCACAGCTACAACGCAACCGGAGAGGCGGGCCGCGACACCGGATACACTGACCCTGCGACCGGAAGAAAACATCCGTATTCAAGCCGCATCCGCGTCGACGATCCCGGAGACTGGCACCGCTACGCCATGGAATGGACCCATGAGGCCATCCGCGGCTACTGCGACGGCGTGGAGTACTTCTACGCACCGAACCCATCCTCTCTCGTGGACGACACGGCCAGCTGGCCCTTCGACCAGAAGTACTACATCAAACTCAACCTTGCCGTCGGCGGCAGCTGGGGCGGCACGCCCGCCGAGGATTTTGGCGAGGCCACCTTCGAAGTCGACTGGGTCAGAGTCTACCAGAAGCAGTCCGAAGGTCAAATCGAGCCCAATCAGACGGGCGTACCTTTTCGGTGACTATTGCGATGACAAGGATTTTGGTAAAATAAGGGCAGAAAAAAGTTAAGGGGACTCCCGGCAGGACGATTCCCAGACTATGTAAGAAAGGATAGCATCATGAACAAGATCGCAAGAGGAAGCCTTATTGCTGTGGCTGCACTGGCAGCGGTGTCCGCATCGGCCGCGCTGCAGATCGTGCCAGCGCCGCGGAAGGCCGTGGAGGGCGAAGGCGCGTTTGCATTCAAGGGCGACGTCGCCGCGCAGGTGAAGTTCGAGTCCGACGCCTCGGTTCCGAAGGAGGGATACCGTCTGTCCGTCGCGAAGGACGGAATCAAGGTCGTCTCGTCCGACGACGCCGGACGCTTCTACGCGCTTGAGACGCTGAAGCAGATGTCCGAAGGAGGAAAGGACGGAGCAAAGGTTCCGTGCGTCGAGATCGAGGACTCTCCGCGTTACAGCTGGCGCGGTTTCCACCTCGACGAATGCCGCCACTTCTTCGGCAAGGAGACGGTGAAGTCGATCCTGGACCTTATGGCGCGCTACAGGCTCAACCGCTTCCACTGGCACCTCACCGAGGACCAGGGCTGGCGCCTAGACGTCCCCGGCTATCCAGAGCTCGTCAAGTACGGCGCAGTCCGTCCGGCTAGCGTCAAGCACGGAGTGACGGCGTTCCACGGCACGAAGGAGGATGCCGACAAGCTGAACGGCGTTCCGTACGGTCCCTACTACTACACCGAGACCGACCTGCGCGAGATCGTCGCCTACGCCGCCGAGCGCCACATACAGGTCGTGCCGGAGATAGAGCTCCCCGGACATGTCTACGCTGCGCTTGCCGCGTATCCGCAGTTCGCCTGTAATCCCGAGAACCTCGCGGAGCGCACGCCGCGCCTCGTGTGGGGAATCGAGAAGGACGTTCTCTGCATAGGAAACGACGAAGCGATCAAGTTCATGGAGAACGTCCTCGACTGGGTGTGCGGGGTGTTTCCCGGCGACGTCATCCACATCGGCGGCGACGAGTGCCCCCAGGTTCGCTGGCAGACGTGCCCCAAGTGCCAGGAGCGGATCAGGAAGGAAGGCCTTGGCGACCACCACGGCCTCCAGCCGTGGATCACGCGGCACTTCGTGAAGTTCCTCGCCGAGCGCGGAAAGCGCGCTCTCGGCTGGGATGAGTACCTTCTCGGCGACGTGCCGAAGAGCGCGATCGGCATGAGCTGGCGCGAGGGACGCAGCGGGGCTGGCCACGAACTCGTCTCTGGCGCGGCTGCCGCGGCGCGCGGACACGACGTCGTGATGACGCCGTGCAGCTACTGCTACCTTGACTACGGGCAGGGGCTGAAGGACGATCCGTTCTTCTACATCGGCGGCAAGGTCACGCTTGAGCGCTGCTATTCGTTCGATCCCTGCGCGGGAGTGCCCGACGCCGCGAAGGCGCACATCCTCGGCGGCCAGGGCAACAACTGGACCGAGTACACGTGGAACGAGTACGACCTCGCGTGGAAGGCGTGGCCGCGCATGCTCGCGCTCGCGGAGGTCTTCTGGCTCGGCGAGGCGAAGCCAGGGTTCGACGACTTCAAGAGGCGCGCCGCCGCCGAGAGGAGATGGCTCGTCCGCCACGGCGTCAACTGCGCGCCGCTGGAATGACGATGCAGCGCCATGATAATGAGCAAAACGATGAAGACATCTGCATTGACATGCTACGCCCAGGGCATGGTCATAATAGTAAAGTGAGGCAGTGCATGAAGTGTCTTACAGCAATCTCCGCTGCAATCGTAGTCGCCTGCTCGGCGACGGCTGCAATCAATCCGTCGGAATGGCGTCTCGCCAACGCGAACTGGGGCGGTAACGGCGACGACGGACACGAGTACAACGGCGGCGTCGTGCCGGAGAACGTCCGGTTCGAAGACGGACGGGCGTATCTCGCGGCGCATGGCAACCTTTACACAGGCCGAGTGAAGGGCGTTGACAAGAAGGGTCGCTCTGTCGTCCCCGGCATCCGCACCGGCGCTTGCCTCGTGTCCAAGACGATGATGCACTACGGCAGCTACCGCGTCCGAATGAAGGTCGTTCCGCATTTCGGGTGCTGCACCGCCATCTGGACGTTCAGGTACGACGCTTCCGGCGCAAAGACGCTGAACCACGAAATCGACATCGAGATGCCTGGGCGTCCTGATGCGGCGAAGACGGGCTTCGCCTTCGACCATGCGCTCTGCAACACGTGGATCGGCGAGGCTTCAGACCTCTATACGACCGGCTACACGAAACTGCCCTCGCGGATGGACGACGGCGAGTTCCACGACTTCCGCTTCGACTGGCACTACGACCGCGTCGACTACTACGTGGACGGCGAGAAGGTGCGGACGAACCGTTCGCACGTTCCGAACATGCCCGGAGAGTTCTGGGTCGGCGTGTGGTTCCCGCGCGGATGGACGGGCACGCCCGACTTCGACGAGGCCGAGGCGGTAGTGGACGATTTCTCGTACACGCCATACGACGACGAGATCGCAGGCGCGCTTGAGGCGACCGTTCCGGAGAACGGACAGGTCATGCCGCTCCAGAGCGCGTACTATTCGAGATGGCTTGCGAAGAGCGATGAAGAGCGACGCGCAGATCTCGAAAACTCCACCGTCCGCAAGTCGATGTACGAGGCGGGTTCGCTGCCCCGGCCCGTGCGCATTGCTTGGCTCGGCGGCGACGGCAACGGGCGCATCATCGTCAGGCGAACGGCGGACGGCAAGATCGCGGCGGACGAGAATGTGCGAGGCAACGACTTCGTGATCGAGAATCTCGAGGCCAACTGCGGCTACAGCTGGGAATACATATGCAGGAACCTCAGGACCGGTTCGTCGTTCAGGACAGCGGACGCCTTCCCGCGGCAGCTGCACTGGGACGGAGTCAAGAATGTGCGCGACCTCGGTGGACGCGAAACGCTCGGCGGACGCCGCGTCAGGCAGGGGCTGGTCTTCAGAAGCGCAGGCTTCGAGTCCTGCGTCGAAGTGCCTGTAACAAATTCCAGCGGCAAGGTCGTTGACTGCATCTATCCGCTAGGCAAGACGCTGATCACAGCGAAAGGCATCGACACGGCGACGCGAATCTGCGGAGTGAGGACAGATCTAGACCTGCGTTGGAACGAAGAGTGCGAGGGCATGACGGGCTCTGCGCTCGGCAACGGAGTCAGGCGTGTGCACGTGCCGTTCTACGCCTACGCCAAGCTCGGCACCCAGCAGGGCAAGGACGCCATGAAGGCCGCCTGGGCTGTTTTCATGGACGAATCAAACTATCCGGTGGATTTCCACTGCATCGCCGGAGCAGACCGAACCGGAACGCTCGCGTTTGTCCTTAACGGTCTGCTTGGCGTTCCAGAAGGCGAGCTGGTCCGAGACTGGGAGGTGACGGCGTTCAGCTCGCGCACTCCGAACTTCACTCATGCCAAGAGGATGGACAAGCTGCTTGAGCTGTTCGCTGGCTACGAAGGGGCGACGATAAACGAGCGCGTCGAGAAGTTTGTTCTGGACTGCGGCATTCCGCTTTCAGAAATCGAGAGATTCAGGAGCATAATGCTCGAATAGAGACAGCGATGAAGACAACCACGACATTGCTTGCCGCCTTGCTCTGCGCCCTTGTTGCGCGGGGCGAGGCCGCGCTTCATTCCAGCGCTGAGTCGGATGCTCTGTCCGACGAGGCGTTTTCGCAGGGGCGTCCGTTCGAGATCAAGGCGGTTGTCGTTGCGGTCTATCCAAACGGGCTCCTGCTTCTCAAGGACGAGTGTGGTTTCTTCGAGGCTGTGTCCGACGGCCGTCGGGGCCTGTCGCCAGGTCAGGTTGTGGCGCTTAGCGGACATACATCCTGCGTGGAGTCCTCCCGTGTGCGCAATATGCTGCTCGACAATGTGGAGATTGTCGGCACTGCGCGTGTTCCGGAGTCGCGCGCCATGTCGGTGGGCGAGATCCTGCGGTACGGCGGGAAGGTCGACTTCATAAAGGTCCGCGGCACGGTTGCTGACGTTCGCGCCGACGACATCGACCCCGAGTGGAACTACGTCATGCTGCGGGTCGGCGCGGATCAGATTCCGGTTGCAGTAGCCGAAAGCGGAGGCTTTCGAAAGAGGATGCATGACCTCGTCGATGCCGAGGTCGAGATTGCTGGCGCGGTGCATTCGGGACACGCGGGCTTTCGCCTGTTCATAGGGCCGTTTGTGCGCACATGGTCCGAATCCTGCATCACGGTGGTCAGTCCGCCCCCTTGCGACTCGTTCAAGCTTCCGCCAGTTGGCGACCTTCGGGACGCGAGCCCTTATCTCATAGCGGGAATGGGTCGGCGGACGGCTTCCGGTGTCGTCCTTGCCGTATGGGGTCAGGGCACGTTTCTCATGCGCGACGACGAAGGGCATGCGATGCGCGTCGAACTTGCGGACGCATCAAGCGTCCCAAAGTGGGGCGCGCGCGTGAACGTCGTTGGATATCCGGAGACGGATCTTTTCAGAATCAACTTCACACGGGCGAAATACAGGGTCGAGTCGCAAGCCCAGCTCCTGCCGGAGGCGCCAGAAGACGTGACGCCTGCAAAAATCCTCCTCGATGAAAACGGCCGCAACATGGTGAAGCCAGACTACTACGGGCGCCTTGTCCGGATCAGGGGCCGAGTGTGTGCGGTTCCTTCGGGCGGCGGACGGGGGATGTCGATCATGCTCGACTGCGGCGGGTTGCTTGTGTCGCTGGACCTGAGTGCAAATCCCGGGATTGGAGACGGAATAGAGGCCGAGAGCGTCGTCGAGGCGACGGGCGTATGCGTGCTGGAATCCCAGAACTGGCGCCCCAGCATGATATTCCCCCGCATCGACAGGCTTTTCCTCGTTCCGCGTCACGCCGGCGACCTGCACGTCCTTTCGCGACGTCCGTGGCTCACCACAGGGCGCCTCCTGGTCGTGCTGGCTTCGCTTTTCGCCGCGTTCGTCGGGATGCTTGTGTGGGCGGTTTCCCTGCGGATCGTCGCCAGACGGACCGCGCGCGCCCTCTATCGCGCCGAGATCGCCAACGCGGCTGCGGAGCTGAGGCTTGACGAACGCACTCGCCTGGCGGCGGAGCTCCACGACTCGGTGGCGCAGAACCTGTCGGGGATATCGATGCAGATTTCCGCTGCACGGAGCGCGCGGCATGTGGCGCCGACGGACGAGGAAGTCCATCTCGACGTTGCCGAGCGTATGATCCGCTCAAGCCTTTCGGAGCTGCGCCGCTGCATCTGGGACCTGCGCAGCGATGCGCTCGACGACCCCGATTTTGCCGCCGCGCTGGAAAGCACCGTCCGCCCTGTCGCAGGCAGGTCGGCGATCCACGTCTCGTGCAACGTGAAGCGGTCGCGGCTGAACGACACGACTGCCCATTCGCTCCTTCGCGTCGCGAGGGAGCTCACGGCGAATGCGGTTCGCCATGGAAGTGCGGCAAACGTCTGGATCGAATGCACGTCCGAACAGGGAGTCCTGAGGATGGCAGTGCGCGACGATGGACGCGGATTCGACCCCGACAGGTGCGCCGGCCCGGGCGAAGGGCATTTCGGACTGAAGGGAATCCGCGAGCGCGCTCGGCGGCTCGACGCCGTGTTTTCGCTGGAGTCGTTCCCAGGGAAGGGCACGACGGCTACAATCGAGATCAAGGCTGTCGGAGAGAACGGAGGCTAGAAATGACGAAGAAAACAAGAATTGTCGTGGCGGACGACCACTCGATCGTCCGGATGGGCCTGTGCACACTTCTGAAGTACCAGCCCGACATGGAGGTTGTGGGAGAGGCGGAGGACGGCGAGGAGGCGCTCCGCAAGGCGGTGGAGCTGAAGCCCGACGTCGTGGTGACCGACCTGATGATGCCGAAGATGGACGGCGCAGAGGCCACCAGGGCGATCCGCGAGGCGCTTCCCTATGTGAAGGTCCTCATACTCACGACGTTCGGCACGTCTGCGGACGTTTCGCGCGCGGTTTCAAACGGCGCGTCGGGGGCGATCATGAAGGACGCGACGAACGAGGAGCTTGTAAACGCCATCCACGCCGTGGTCAGCGGCGAGACGGTCTTTTCCCCCGAGATCGAGGTCTACGTCAGGGAGGAGCCCGACGTGCCAAAGTTCACGCAGCGGCAGCTGGACATCTTGCAGTCCGTGACGCGCGGTCTCACCAACTCCGACATAGCGCGGCAGTTTGGCATCACGATAGACGGCGTGAAGCGCCATGTGATGACGATCTTCAAGAAACTCGGCGCGGCAAACCGCTCCGAGGCCGTCGCGATAGCGATGCGGCGCCAGCTCCTCAAGACGTAAGCGCGCGC
>CAMOCC010000101.1 GCA_946610035.1 uncultured Verrucomicrobiota bacterium | reverse complement strand
GCCGATGTTCGAGGACATCAACCTCGCCGTCGACCACAACATGATGATCATGGAGACGCTCAAGCGCACGGCGGAGGCTAACGGGCTCGTCTGCCTGCTCCACGAAAAGCCGTTCGACGGCGTCAACGGGTCGGGCAAGCACTGCAACTGGTCAATCGCCTACGGCGGGAAGAACCTCCTCTCGCCGGGCGACAATCCGAGGGACAATGCGATATTCCTCACGTTCCTTTCCGCGATCATCCGAGCAATCGACCTTCATGCGGACATCCTGCGCATGACCACGGCCGGGGCCGGCAACGACAGGCGCCTTGGCGCGAACGAGGCTCCGCCGGCGATCATATCGATCTTCCTCGGGGATGAGCTTTCGGCCGTCATGCACGACATCGAGACGGGCACCTCGGGGCGCCACACGGGGCGGACTACGATGAAGATCGGCGTGGACACCATGCCGCCGCTTCCAAAGGATTCGACGGACCGCAACCGCACCTCCCCATTCGCCTTCACGGGCAACAAGTTCGAGTTCCGCGCCCCAGGCGCGTCCCAGAACTGCGCGGCGAGCCAGACCGTCCTCAACACGATCGTCGCCGAGTCGATAGACGCAATCTGCGACAAGCTCGACGCGCGCGGCGGCGACTTCAACGAGGAGCTGCAGCTCCTGCTCCAGCGCCTCATCAGGAAGCACAAGCGCGTCCTCTTCTCGGGCGACGGATACGGTTCCGAATGGCCGAAGGAGGCCGCTTCGCGCGGGCTTCCGAACCTTCACGACACGCTTGAGGCGATAGCGCCGCTCGACGATCCCGTGAACAGGGCGCTCTTCTCCAAGTACGGCGTCTTGACCGAGGGCGAGATGGCGAGCCGCCGCGAAATCGCTGCCGAGGACTACAGGAGCCGCATCGTCATAGAGGGCAAGGTCTCGCTCGAGATCGCCCGCTCGATGATACGCCCCGTCGTCGCCGAGGAGTTCAGCCGTCTCGCGACGGCAATAGGGCGCGCGAAGCGGGACGGACTGAAAGTCGGCATACGCGGCCTCACGGCTCTGTCTCTTAAGCTCGGCGCGGGTCTCGACGACCTGCACGTAAAGTGCGAGAAGATGGAGAAGACGATTGCGAAGGGCGAACCGCGCGCGATACTCGCCGCGATGGACGACCTGCGCAAGACCGTCGACAAGCTCGAGTACCTCGTCGACGACACGAAGTGGCCGCTTCCCAAGTACCGGGAGATGCTCTTCATATACTAACTTTGATATAATACCTGCATCATGAAGAGTCTCTTGAATACTGTCATGGCCCTTGCGGCGGCGATTCCGCTGGCGGGTTGTCTGGGTTCACATCCGAAGGCGCCGACGTTCTGGACGGTCGACGCGGAGGGTATAGCCATCGCCGGGGAGGCGGTCGAGGCGAAGGGTGGCGTCGTCCCCGCTCGAGTGGCCGAGGTGAAGGTGCGTCCGCCGTGGGATGTGCCGAAACTGGCCGTCAGGCGCGCCGACGGGTCGGTCGCATTCGATCCGTTCAACGCCTTCGCCGCGCGTCCCGAGGCGTTGCTCAAGGGCGCCGCCGAGGACGTCCTGGCCTCCACCGGGCGGTACGACGTCAACGCGGCCATGGTCGGCACGAACGTGACGTTCAGCGTGGTCGTCACCCGCCTCGACCTTGACTGCCGCGAAGAGGGCGTCCGCAAGGCCGAAGTAGCGCTTACGCTCGTCGCGAACCGCCGCGGGAGGCTTGGTGCTCCGTCCACATCTGCGGCCAAGGGGTCCGCCTACGTGGACGCACGGGCGGGCGACTACTCCAAGGCGTTTTCGCGTGCGTTCGTCGCCGCGCTTAACGACGCGTTGAAGGACCTCTGAGTGGCTTCGTTCAGCAGATGGCTGGAATATTCGAGAGCGTCGGCCGCTGGACGGTGAATGGCTGGAGGAGCCAGCGCGCGAACATGGCCTTCCTGGGCGAGACGGTGTGCGAGGCGATGGGGATGGTCGTCCATCCGCGGCGCTTCCGTTTCGCCGATTCGGCCCTTGCGTTCCAGAGGGCGGCGTTCGACGGGCTTCCGATATCCACCGGGATCGGCTTCCTCCTCGGCGTCATCCTGGCCTTCCAGAGCGCGGCCGCGCTTCAGATGTTCGGTGTCGAGGTGTACGTTGCGGACCTCCTGGCGATAGGTCTCTTCCGCGAGCTTGGTCCGCTCGTGACGGCCATAATCCTCGCCGGACGCTCCGGCAGCGCCTTCGCGGCGGAGATCGGCACCATGAAGGTGGACGAGGAGCTCGACGCGCTGACGACGATGGGGCTTCCGCCGGTCAGGTTCCTTGTCCTCCCGCGCGTCGTCGCCGCGGTCCTTGCGATGCCGGTGCTGACGATCTTCGCGGAACTCGCAGGGCTTGTCGGCGGCGCGATCGTCCTTCAGATGATGAACGTGCCGACGGTCGTGTTCTGGCGTCACGTGGAGGCCACGACGTCCGTCTTCATGATCTCGTTCGGACTCGCCAAGGGCGCTCTCTTCGGACTTCTCGTCGGGCTCGTCGGCTGCTCGGCGGGAATGCGCACGTCCTCTACGGCGGACGGCGTAGGCGCGGCCGCCACGAGCGCGGTCGTCGGCGGCATCGTCGCGATTGCCGTCACGGACGGGATACTGGCCGTCCTCTGCTACGTGTGGCAATTGTAAAATATAAAATGGAAAGGGGAAGATGGAAAGTGGAAAATGCGGATGGGTGGTCGTATGGAGCGTTGAACTAGAGGGTTGAACGAGTGAGCGAACCTATAATAGAGTTGAAGCACGTGGATGCGGGTTATCCCGGCGTCACGATCCTGAGGGACGTCACGTTCGACGTGATGAAGGGGGAGGTTTTCATCCTGCTCGGGGGGTCCGGCTGCGGCAAGTCGACGGTGATGAAGCACATGATCGGGCTCAATCCAGTGCTTTCGGGCGAACTGAGGCTTGCGGGGCTGGAGTGGTCCGCAAAGACGCGCGCCGCGCTCTGCCGCAAGATCGGCGTCATGTACCAGTCCGGGGCGCTGTTCGGTTCCATGACGTGCCTGGAGAACGTGCTCCTTCCGCTTGAGGAGTTCACCAGACTCAAGGGCGCGGAGCGTGTGGAGAGGGCGATGATGCTCCTGGACGACGTGGAGCTTGCGGACGCGGCGCACAAGCTGCCGCATGAGATTTCCGGCGGGATGCGCAAGCGCGTGGCGATCGCCCGCGCGATGGCGCTGGACCCGGATGTCGTGTTCCTCGACGAGCCGAGCGCGGGACTGGACCCGATTACGTCGTCCGCCCTCGACGACCTCATCCTGAAGCTCAAGACGGAGACGGGCAAGACCTTCGTCGTGGTGACGCATGAGCTTCCGAGCATCTTCAAGATTGCGGACCGCTGCGCCATGTTCGACAAGGCGCGGCACGGGATGATCGCGCTCGGGACCCCTGCGGGCCTGCGCGACGGCTCGAAGGATCCGTTTGTGTTAAAATTCTTCAACAGGGGGGAGATCCATGGCAAATGACAACCACGCCAACTACGCACGCATAGGCTTCGCCGTCCTTCTCGGTCTGGCGGCGATAACGGCGACGTTAATCTACCTTGGCGGCGTGAGGGGTAGGGGCGCGGAGCTGCTTCTCGAGACGTACTCGGAGAAGCCGGTTAGCGGGCTTTCCGTCGGCAGCGCGGTGAACTTCCGCGGCGTCAAGGTCGGCGAAGTGAGGAAGATCTCGTTCGTGGGCACGGAATACGACGTGAAGGGGTCGGACAACCAGAGCATCTACATACTCATGGCCATCAAGGAGTCCCTCGTGGGCCTCGACGATGGAGAAGACTCCGAGTTGCTCGTGCGCGAGCTGATCTCGCAGGGGATACGCGCCACCGTGACCGCGAGCGGCATCACGGGCCTTTCGAGGATAGAGATCGACTTCGCCTCGGACAGGGTCGCGCCCACACCGAAGATATCGTGGAAGCCGGTCCATCCGCTGATCCCGCCGGCGCCGTCGCTCATGGACAGCTTTTCGGACACCGCCACGCGCGTGATGAATGAAATCGACAAGATCGACTTCGACAAGTTCAGACACGACTTCTCAGCATCCATGAGCGGTGTCGCGAGCGCTGTCTCCAACGCCAACGAAATGGTCGTCGAAGTGGGGCGGATCGTCTCCGACAGCAGGCACAAAATAGGCGACCTTCTCGACGAGGCGAAGGGCGCCGCGTCGTCACTGCGCGAGTTCGCCGGGAGGGTGAGCGACGACCCGGCGCTTCTCCTGCGTCCGCCGACCCCCGAGCCGCTCGCCGAGACGGCGCGCTAGCGGGCTTCGCCGGCGGTCCGGCTCTTGCGCCAGTCGAGCGGGCGCAGCCCCGTCTGTTTCTTGAAGACGGTGGAGAAGTAGTCCGGCGAGGAAAAGCCGCAGTCGGCCGATATCTCGGATACCGCGCGGTCCGTTCCCTCCAGGAGCCTCTGCGCCTCGCGTATGCGGCGGCGCGTCAGCCAGTCCGCAGGCGAGAGTCCCGTGCGCGACTTGAACAGGGTGAACGTCTGCGTACGCGAAAAGCCCGTGATGGAGACGAGCCGGTCGACGCTGACGTTCTCCGCGAAGTGTCCCTCCAACCAGGCGAGGGCCTGGTCCATGAGGCGCTCCGATTCGCTCGGCGGCGGCGGGAGCGATTCCCGGGCTGTGCAGCGCAGGAGGATCCCGGTCGCGAGCGTGCGGGCGAGCGCGAGATCGCGCGCGGAGCAGTCCGGGCCCTTGACGGCGAGCGAGTCCAGTTCGGCAAAGAGCGCCTGAAGGGGCCTGTCGCACGGGACGGATCTCGACGCCCTGGAGAGGAGACCTTCTATGAGTTCGTCCTGCATCGCGACGGGGAAGGCTCGGAAGGCTGCGCGCCTGCCGCAACCGGGCGGAGTCAGGAGGAGCTCCACGCGATGCCCCGCCGGGTCGATGGCCATTATGTGCCTGTGCTCGACGGACGGGGGGATGACGATGAAGTGCCCGGCCGAGAGCACGACGGGCGGACGGTCCCTGAACTCGTACGTGAACTCGCCCCTTATGCAGAAGAGGAACTGGATTTCGCGATGGACGTGCCAGTACGACCCCGTGGCGGAGGCCGATTTCAGGTGGCGGACGCCCTTAAGCCAGCCGAGTCCGAGCGCGGCGGCCCTGAGGTCCGAAGGTTGCTGTCCGTATGCGTATTTTCCCATTGCGCTAATGATAGCGAATTATCCGCGCCGTTGCAATAGCAAAGTTGAAAAACGTCCGCTGTACTATTTCCAAATATTTCCCATTTGCCACATGGGTAGGACAATGGTATAATGGGTTGCATAGGCTTTAGAAAGGAAAATTGATATGCTAGTAAACAGAAGGTCCTTCCTCAAATCGGCGCTCGCCGCCGGCGCGTTCCCCTACATCACCGGGTGCTTCGCCCCCTGCGCGTCCAAGTGCCCCGACGGCAAGGTGCGCCTTGCGTGCGTCGGCATCGGCCAGCAGGCGTGGAACGACATTCGCGAGTTCGAGAAGACCGGGCTCGTCCACATCGCCGCGCTGTGCGACACCGACCTCGACGGCAGGCAGTGCGTCGAGGCGCTCAAGCGGTATCCCGACGCGCCGCGCTTCCGTGACTTCCGCAAGATGCTCGACGAGATGGACGGCAGGATCGACGCGGTCGCTGTGATGACGCCCGACCACGCGCACTTCCCCGCGCTCATGGCGGCGATGAAGATGGGGCTTCCCGTCTTCTCCGAGAAGCCGCTTGCGCACACGTTCGAGGAGTGCGAGCTGCTCATGCAGGCTGCGAAGAAGTACGGCGTTGCGACGCAGATGGGCAACCAGGGCCACAGCGGCGAGAACTACTACCAGTTCAAGCACTACGTCGAGACGGGCGTCATAGACGTTACGAAGCTCACGAAGCTCGTGGCGCACATGAACAATCCGCGTCGCTGGCACAAGTGGAACGGCAAGGTCTCGTCCTTCCCGAAGGCCGAGGCGCTCACCAAGGGGCTGGACTGGGACACCTGGCTCGGGACTGCGTCGTTCCACGACTACTCGAAGGACTACGTCCAGGGCGAGTGGCGCAGCTGGTATGACTTCGGCAACGGCTGCCTCGGAGACTGGGGCGCGCATACGATGGACACGATGCACCGCTTCTTCGATCTCGGGCTCCCGACGGAGGTCCTGATCAAGGATGTCAAGGGCTGGAACCCGTACGTCTTCCCGATGCAGGACACGCTGACGTTCAAGTTCCCCGCGAAGGGGAGGCGTCCCGCGATCGACCTCGACTGGTACGAGGGCGTGGCCAACAAGCCTGAACTCCCCGAGGGCTACATTCCGCAGGGCTGGAACAAGGACATCCCGGCCGCGAAGGGCTCGACGGCGGCGGACGCGGCGAAGAACCTCGTCCCCGGCAAGTTCTTCTACATGGCGGACGGGACGGCGTGGCAGGGAGGGTCGCACCAGTCCCCGCTCAAACGCTGCGGCGGAGGGAAGGTCCCCTCGTACCCGAAAAACGGCTCCAACCACTATGCGAACTTCCTCCTCGCCGTCATGGGCAAGGAGGAGACGCGCTCGCCGTTCTGCGTCTCTTCGCCGCTCTCCGAGGTCTTCTGCCTCGGGTGCATCGCGCAGCGCCTCAACCGCAGCTTCAAGTTCGACCCCGTGGCGAAGCAGATTGTCGGCGACGAGGAGGCGAACGCGCTCCTCAAGGGTTCCAAGGGCACTCCCAGGAAGGGCTGGGAGGAGTTCTATAGAGTGTAAAGTCAAGAGTTGAAAGTTGAGAGTTTGGAGGAGACATGAAGACATCCTTTAAGTTTGCGTTTGTCGCCGCTGCGTTCGCCGCCGCGGCGGCCAATGCGGAGGTTCCGTACAAGCTTGGAATGGCGGGCTACACCTATTGCAAGCAGTCGCTCGACCAGTGCCTGGAGGCGATGAAGAGGATGGACGTCCACTACCTGTGTGTGAAGGACTTCCACCTACCCTACAATTCGACTGACGAGCAGATCGCCGCGTTCAAGGCGAAATGCGCCAAGTACGGAGTGACGCCGTACGCGCTCGGTCCGCTCTACGCAAAGGACGCCTCCAAGCTGCGTCCCTATTTCGAGTTCGCCAGGCGCATGGGCGTGAAGACCGTCGTGGGCGTTCCCTACGAGCCGGGCGACGAAAAGGACTCCTGGAACAAGCGCAAGGGGTCCAGAAAGCTCCTGGAGGAGGTCGACAGGCTCGTGAAGGAGTTCGACATCCGCTACGCGATCCACAACCACGGTCCGTCGTCGCCGACGATGTACCCTGACGTCGCATACGGCTGGGAGCTCGTCAAGGACCTCGACGAGAGGGTTGGCTTCTGCATGGACGTCGGCTGGGAGTACGGGTGCGGAAACGACCCCGTGGCGACGATCCGCAAGTACGGAAGTCGCATCTACGACATGCACTTCAAGAACTTCGACGTCAACAAGCCGGACGGCGCGTCCGTCCCGCTCTCCCGCGGCAAGATCGACTACGTGAAGGTCATGAACGCGCTCGCCGAGGTCGGCTACGAGGGCGTCACCTCCCTCGAGTACGAGGCAGACTTCACTGACAACCTCGCGCCGCTTTCCGAGTGCGTGGGCTACTGGCGCGGCGTTGCGGACTCCATCAAGCCCGTCGCGAAGATGATGCCGGCGCCCGAGGGGGCGAACACGCTCACGGACGCCGAGAGGGCGGACGGGTGGAAGCTCCTCTGGGACGGCGCGACGTCCGAGGGCTGGGTGAGCGCCAAGGACTGCAAGGCGTTTCCGGCGAAGGGCTGGGTCATGAAGGACGGAACGCTAACAATGCGTCCCGTTCGCGGCATCTCGCCGGAGCGCGAGTGGTTCCCGCTTCCGCCAGAGGACCAGAAGCTCGGCGGCGGAGGGGACATTGTGACGGTCGGGAAGTACCGCGACTTCGACTTCCGCTTCGACTTCCGCCTCACGCGCGCGGCGAACTCGGGCGTGAAGTACTTCGTTGACGAGAACCAGAACGGCGGCTCGGCCGAGGAGTACCAGATTCTCGAAAACGTCCACCCCGACTCCGACAAGGGCAGGGACGGCAACCGCAAGGCGGCTTCGCTCTACGACATCTACCCTGCGAACGCCGATTCGATACTGAAGGGTATTGGCAAGTGGAATTCAGGTCGCATCGTCTCGAAGGGCTCGCACGTCGAGCACTGGCTCAACGGCGTGAAGGTGCTTGAATACGAACGCGGGAGCGAGGAGTTTCGCAAGGCCGTCAAGGCGTCGAAGTACGCGACGTGGGGCAAGACGCCCGCCGGCGCATCCCAGCCCTGGGGCGAGGTCGCCGAGGGCCGCATCCTCCTCCAGGACCACAGCGACTCCACGGTCAGCTTCTGCAACCTAAAGATCAAGGAACTCTGACAGCCTTCGCGTTTAGTGGTCGCGCGTCAGCGCAAAGCGCTACGGGGTCTGTCCCCGTAGCGCTTGTTACGGGTCTCTGTATCTGAATACGGACGGAGAGTGCCCGAACGCGCTTTTGAAGCGCGAGTTGAGGTGGCTTGCGCAGCAGAATCCGCGTTTCCCGTGTGCTACCGGCAGATTCTCCCGAAGGAGGTCGACAATCTCCTGTGCGCACTCCGCGCCTCAGCGTCTGCGTAGGTCTGCGGTTAAGATACTCCAGACTATGACGCGGCTGGAAGCCGCGTCTCCTTGATAGTCGTTGCTCAGTCTCAGAGGAGTCGATTCCCAAGGAGACGCACCGTCCCGGTGCGTCGGCCTAGGGCTTGGTGGTGACGGGGTTGACCGCAATTGGGAGACAGTCCCTGCAGGGTTTTGGAGACGCGGCTTCCAGCCGCGTCAAATGCGCTAAATGTAGTCGCAGGCCAATCGCTTGATTGACGCGGCTGGAAGCCGCGTCTCCAAA
>CAMOCC010000100.1 GCA_946610035.1 uncultured Verrucomicrobiota bacterium | reverse complement strand
ATGTTCCTGCCGATGATCAAGATCATCCAGTCCGTCTCGGGAGGTGGCGCCTGATCATGAAGCGCGCGTTCACGCTTGTGGAGCTGCTTATCGTCATCGCGGTGCTCGTGTCGCTGATGGCGATAACGTTCCGTATCACGAATGTGGTGGGCGACGCTGAGGCGCGGACGATGACGATCACCCGCATGCAGCGCCTCGAGAACTGCCTTTCCGGATTCCACGCCGCGTTCGGGTGCTATCCGCCCGTCAAGCTGCACGGCAACCGCAGCTTCAGGGAGCAGGAGGAGTCGATCAACTGGGGCAACGAGAGCGAGGCGTGGCGCTGGGTCGAGGCCGTGTGCCGCACCCAGCCCGTCGGCTGCCGCTTCCCGTTCCCCGAGAAGATGTCTGGCTACATCCGCGAGCTGAGCGACCTCATCGCCTCGGCCGCTTCGTCCGGCGAATACGACGACGTCTTCAGCGACCAGTCCATGAAGGAATGGGCGGCGGCGGGTTTTTCGTCGGCCGCCGACAGCGCCGTAGAGGACAGGCTGTCCTCGAAGAAGGACGAGGTTCTCTGGAGCGAGATAAAGCTGTTCCAGTACGGCGTGATGAGCTATCTCCTGCCGCGCTACTTCGTCATGATGGGCGGCAACTCCAAATACTTCGAGGCCGGCGGCTACGCGCAGTGGACGAAGAACAACCAGAATCCGTGCGATCCCTTCGTCGGCGACGCCATACAGTGGACGACCGTGTACAGCTGGGTCCAGGAATACGACAACGGGAACGGCCGGAGCGAAAACGTCACAAAGCTCCTCATGATGCCGTCCCAGTCCGTCTGCGCGCGCTGGCTCCCCAACCTCGAGGGCATATGCCTGTGCGACAGGGACATAAGCCTGTTCGGCGTGCACATCAAGAGCACCCACTGGCGCGACCGCGGCATCTTCGACAGCATGGAGATCCAGCAACTCGCGCCCGCCCTCCGCAGGGCGTGCTACACGCCCGACGGCGACGGTTCGTACCGCGACCAGTACATCCTCGACTCGGTGACGATCCAGGACGGGTGGGGCCACGAGTTCTACTACTACTCCCGCTCCCCCTACCAGAGCTACACGCTGTGGAGTTCGGGTCCCGACGGCAAGACGTTCCCGCCGTGGATCGCCCGCGACAAGCTCTCCGGACAGGAGCTTGACCTCGCGGCGAAGTGGACCAAGGACGATCTCACCCACATGAGCAACTGACCATGAAAAGACGCGGATTCACCCTTATAGAAATGCTCGTCGTGATAGGCATCATCGCGACGCTGATGGGCGTCATGCTGGCGTCCGTCTCGAAGTTCCTCAAGTCGGCCGAGAAGGCGCGCTGCCAGGAGCTCGTGGCAAACACCTCCACCGCCCTCGTCTCCCTTTTCCAGAAGGAGGGTTCTTGGCCCCGCGCGCTCATAAAGGGCCACAACAGCAACAACATCCTCGACGAGAACGCGGCGCTGCCGCTCGCGAAGGGCGGCTACATGACCCTCACGATGAACAGCTCGAAGACCCAGCTCTCCGGCTACGACCGCTTCGGCGTGATCTCCCCGTGGGCCTTCACCGTGCTTAAGCGCCGCGGTTCGTCTACCTCGCTGTCGACGAAGGTGCCGAGCGGCGGCACGATACAGGACCACATCCTGCGCTATGCGCTCGACCTCGACGGCGACGGCGTGATAGAGTCGGTGCCGCTCGGCGGGGAGACGGTCGACATCCGCGCGACCGCGGCCGTGTGGTGCTGCGGCAAGGACGGCGTGATCGAGGCGTACTCGATCGGCCTCAGGAAGGACGACGTCTACAGCTGGACCGTCGGCCAGACGAAGGAGGTACGCAAGTGAGGCGAGGCTTCACGATAATAGAACTCGTGATGGTGATCGCGATTCTGGGGATCCTCCTCGGCATCGTGACGACCGCCGCCTCGGGCGCCATCAAGCAGGCGCGCATAAGGAAGGCCGACGCCTGCTGCAAGGTCGTGCAGGCAGCGTTCGAGACGTACTACGCGCAGAAGGGCGAGTGGCCGGGCGACATCGAGTCCAAGATCACCGGCGAGAAGGGCAACACCGAGGGCAAGGAGTACCGCACCGACTCCGATGTCTACGTGCTTGACCCCGGTGATGTCGACGACATGATGCGCGACATACTGAAGGAGTACAAGAGGGGCAATCCGTGCCTCGACATATCGGGGCTCTTCGTCTCGCGCTACGACGGCCGCGCAGGTTCGAAGAACATCGGCCTCGACTTCATGACCGCCATCAGGGGCACGAAGAAGGACGCGAACGGCCAGAAGATGCAGTCGTCGCAGATGCACTTCGGCTACCCCGAGGCGTCCCACGGCTACTTCCGCCACTTCAAGGTCGTCTACTCCAAGCCGACCGACCAGATGAAGGTGTCTACGCAGTGATGAAGAGAAGAGCATTTACACTGATAGAGCTGCTCATGGTCGTGATGATCATGGGCCTCCTCGGCACTGTCACCGTCGGCGGCTACCGCGCGATGCAGCGCGGCATGGAGGAGCGCGGCGTGATGGAGAACGTAAACCACTTCATCCGCGCCGCCTACCGCCGCGCCCAGATCGACCGCCAGCCGGTCGCGGTGTACTTCTGGAACGAGACTCTCCGCGAGGAGACCGACACCGAGCCCCTGGTCGTCGTGGGCAGGGCGGTCGCGGTCCGTCGGGCGGGGCGCGTCTCGCGGTATATCGACCCGTATCTCTACGACGAGTTCGGCGATCTCGACAAGGAGCGTCTCATCGAGAGCGAGGAGGACGAGGATGCCGAGAACGCCAACAGCGGCTCGACCGAGAACGACAACCTCGTGCCGCTCTACAAGATGAACTCCCGCTCGAGCAACGGCCGCTCGCTCGTGAGCCAGACCACGAAGAACGTGACCGAGCAGAACAGCGACACCCTCCTTTCGACCGGCGAGACGAAGGACATCCCCTGCTACGCCTACGTCCTGAAGGAGACCGGCACCGCGGGAGAATGGCACGCCGGCGACGCGTACGGCCTCGAGTTCGCCGAGATACAGCTGCCCCACGGCTATCTTTTCGGGAGCTCCTACCACAAGCGGCCGCAGGACAAGATATCGTCGGGCGACTACAAGACGATGTGGTTCGACGTGAGCCTCAACTCCGGCGACGGCTCTGACGAGGGAGCCACGGGAACGTCGACGATACAGATATACAGCTTGAGGCCCGGCAAGTCGGGCGAGCTTGAAGCGCAGCCGGTCGACACGACCGATAAACCCACGGAGGGTCTGCACTGATGAAAAAGGCTTTTACGCTCATCGAGGTGAACCTCGCCATCATGATAATGGCGGTGGGCGTCCTTGGCATAATCTCCCTCTACGCGTTCGGCTTCCGCGAGGAGCGCCAGAGCCGCGAAGACGTCGCGTCTGCCGCCTACGCAGACGCCGTGATGGGGCCGCTCGTCACGGCGCTCACCGCGACGAACGTCAAGTGGTCGGCCTTCCGCAGGATCCCCGACTCCCCGGGCAGCCTCGGCTGGGGCCACTACCTCGAGAACCGGACCACCGGCAAGGTCGTGTCGAATCCCGAGAGCCTCGCCCAGTCGGCCTACACGCGCACGATAAGCGCCCTGAGCCTCGGCGAGGGCTTCCCGTCGGGGATGCAGGTCTCGAAGCAGAAGGCGGGCAACCTCAAGGCCGCGCTCGTCGTGATGCACGACGAGGACAGCGCGGTCGTGCGCATCTCGTTCAGGGCGGCTGCGAAGGAGAATCTGCTCTTCGCCGCCCCGCTCTACTACACCGAGGCGAGATTCCAGGGCGTGATCGACGAGGGAGGCGGGCAATGAGGCGCGGCTTCACCATTCTCGAGCTTCTTGTCGCGGCGCTCCTTCTCGGGATGCTCGTGACGATCCTCACCATGATATTCAACCAGTCGTCAATCGCGTGGCGCACCGGCGTCGCGGGACTGATGGACATGGACGAGGTCCGCGACAACGTCGCCGCGGTGCGGGACGAGGCCGACTGCCTCTACCTCTGGAACGGCGAGCTGCACAGGACGCTCTCCATCTGGAACGAGCGCGGCGGCGGGCAGCGTCCCCAGCTCAGGAAGCGCGCGGTCGACTCGAAGGACAACACCGACGTCGAGGAGCGCGAGAGGGTTCAGTACCTCAAGGGACGCGGCGAGCTCAAGAAGGACGACGCGAAGATCAGGGATGCGTTCGGGCCGGTCGACGTGAAGCAGAGCGAGTCGCAGGCCGGAAAGAACTGGATCGTGAACGTCAAGAGCAGCGGGCCGAACCGCGTCCTAAACGACTACGACGACATTTGGAGCAACCCCGATGACTTTGAATAAAAGAGGTTTCACGCTTGTCGAGCTGATCGTCGTGATCGCCATGATCGCGGTGTTCATGGCTTCGGTCGGGACCGCCGTCGGCAAGACGCGCGAGCGAGCCCGCGTCGAGAAGGCGAGGGGCGACGTGAAGGTGCTGTCGCAGGCGATCCTCGCGTGGGAGAACTATTCCCGCAACGGCAAGAACGAACTCAGGGAGATGAACGACGTCGAGGCCGACTCCTCGTCCCTCGGCTTTCTGCTCGGCCAGGGCGAGAGCGCGAATTCGGGCGACATCCCGGTGCTCGCGATGGTGCAGCTTTCCGCGAACGGCAAGATGCTCGATCCGTGGGGCAGGCCGTATCTGATCAGGATCAAGGAGGGCAAGATCGACCGTCCCGAGAACCTTGACCTCGGCACGTGCTACTACCTTCCAAACTTCTACAGGCTTACGGAGGAGGAACGCAAATGAAGAGAAACGGATCGGCGCTCCTCATAGTGCTCGGCGTACTTTCGTTCCTCGTAGTCTCCGCCGTCGCGTTTTCGGCCTACATGCGCCGTGCGCGCCTCCCGTCGAGCTATCTGAGGCGCACCGTCGCCTCGCGCGAGCTTGCGAAGGCCGCCCTGGCCCGCGCGGTCGACGAGATCGACCAGGCCATAGCCGACGGCGTCCATCCGGGAGTCGGCGGCAGGGCCCAGAACACCTGGCGCAACCGCGTGTTCTTCAGGGGCGGGGGCGAGCAGGACATCTCCCAGACGGCGCCGACGCTTACGTTCGAGGGCCTCGCCTATCTTCCGCCCTCGCTCGTGAACGAAGTGCGCTACTGGTCCCGGAAGACTCCTACCGCCGTATGGAAGTCGTTCGGCTACGATACCGGGCGCTTCGCGTACTGCGCAATTGACGTCTCCGACTTTTTCGACGTGAACCGGCTTGTCGCCGACTACCCGCGCTCGTCCGCCGCGAACCGCCGCATAACCGCCGCACACCTCTTCGAGCCGGCGGGCCACAGATCGGCACCGTCCGGCGCAGACGCGTGGGATACGTTCATGGAGAAGTTCCGCGACATCGACGACGACACCCTCGAGATAAGCTTCGACTCCTCGTCGAAGATGCCCCTCATCTCGCTCGCCGACTTCAACCTCGCGCTTGGCGACAAGGGCTCCATCGGCAAGATGAAGAGCCCGTTCGCGGAGTTTCTCAAGACCGGGACTGGCAGCTTCTATCCGGCGGAGGGCATGGCCCAGCTCGAGACCTACGCCGCGATGACCTTTGTGACAGACGGCTGGTTCCCGCGCGGCAAGAAGACGGTCGCGTCCGCAGGCGGGAACACCGAGATAGAGACCTACGACCTCTCTGACGGCCGCTACCAGCCGTACCAGATGGCGTATCTGCAGAAGGGCGGCCCGCTGACGCTTTCGCGCACGACGTCGCTTTACAAGACCCAGGTGGCTCCGAGCACGGAGGCGAAGGTCTGGTACGATAGGCTGAGCGGTCTCGGCATGACGGCTCTCGCCGACTACCTCGACGCAGACCGCGTGCCGGTTTCGCTCGCCGTGCCGACGACCGAGCGCGCGCCGATGATCTGCGGCGTAGAACCTAGGCTCGCCGGCTCGCCGTCGTTCGGCGTCGAGCGGACGGAAGGCGAGCTGACCGGCTGGAACGGCGGTGCGCTCACGCCCGACACAAGCCAGGCGACGGAGCGCAAGGTCGAGCTCGTCGTCCGCTGGGCAATCAAGAGCGACGGCTTCGCCCAGGCGTTCCAGGGCGGGCGCATCCACACCCTCGTCGCATATCCTTTTCTGCACAAGGACGAATCCGACACTTCCAGCTGGACTCTCGACGGCAAGTTCGCGATGTTCCTCACCACCGATTCGCCCATCCCCTTCCGCACGAACAACGCCTCCGACGCGCTTCACTTCGCGAACTCCTCTCTTCCCGACAGCGGTCTCGACGTCAACACCGGCGTGATGACGGTGAAGCTCGAGGGCGGTAGGCCCAACTTCCCCGAGAAGATGACCGACGAGGAGAGCGCCGTATGGGAAGGCGACCTCGACCTGCGCGCCGGCGTAAGGCTCGCCACCGATCTTGCGAATCCCGGCAACGAGCTCCTGAAGGTCACGTACCAGTGGACCCAGACGCGTACGCAGAATCCCCAGGGCGGTTTCACAGACTGGACTCCTACAAAGGCCGCGGTGCTGGAAAATCCAAAGGAGAACAACGCGACCATCGCGGCGGCGCACACGGCCATCCCGGCGCTGAGCGGTAGCGCAGGCGGCACCATCGGTTCGCGCGACGCCGATTTCGCGGACAACGCCCTTAAGGACAAGCTCAACGCGGATCCGAACTGGAGCAGGAAGGTTCACCTCAACGCCGCGGTGTGGCTGCGCATAAAGGACGCGGACGGCAAGATCGTCGACATGGTCCCCGCGAGCATTCTCGACGACGCGACGCAGAATTCCATAAACGATCCGACCATCGGGCTTCTGCTCAGGGGTTCGCAGGCGCTGGACGGCTATCAGTGGCCGATCCTGAAGTTCGGGACGGGCATCTCGTTCGACTTCGGCATCGCCGGCATGAAGAACCTCGAGAACACCACCGATCCCATAACGATCTCACCTTCGGCGGTCATGGTGCCCGATCCCCGGCACAACCACGCTCCCGAGAACTGGTATGCCGAGTCCGCGGGGAACATAACGAAGTCGAAGTGGCTCGAGACCAACCTTGTCGGCGGCAACGACCGCGACGGCGACATCTTCATGGCGACGAGCGACGCCGGGTACCTCCAGTCGGTCTACGAACTTGCGTTCCTGCCGCGCTTCACGAATCTCGAGACGGTCGGCAACTATGGTAACTCCGGCAACTACAACATTCCGCAGGGCAACTGGAACGGCAACGATTATGCGGCCGACGCCGGCCATGTGCTCAACGCCGACTTCATGTGGCGGACCTACGACCCTATCGGCAAAAACAAGACGGCGTTCGAGAACCTGCCGTTCACGAGCGAGGGAACCGGCATGAAGGTCAACCCCTACTCCGACTCGACGAACGTCCTTATGGCGGCGTTCGCGAACACGCCCGTTGACTGGCGCCGCGCCTCGACGAACGTCATGGCGGGCGCTACCGACTATGCGTCGATGTCGGTCCGGGACTTCAACACCAAGTACGCCTGGAACGGATACAACGAGAACGCGAAGCTTGCGTGGGAGGATCTCGAGAAGGTCGCGGGAGAGTTCATGCGGCGCGTGCGCGCGTCCGGCAATTCCGGGTGGAAGACGGTCTGGAACAACCTCGACTGGTACGGGCTCTGCAGCGACGGCAAGGTGTTCTCCGCGGGCGGCGGGCAGGACATGCAGATGACCGGCGACACAGACGATATGTGGGACGCCGACCGCAAGTTCCTCTACGGCTTCTGGCGCGACTGCTTCGATGCGAAGCAGCAGCTCTTCCTCGTATTCGTGCGCGCAGAACCGCTTCTCCTCGGCGGCGGCACGGCAGACCAGCTTCCCCCGCAGCTCGGCGCGCGCGCCGTCGCGCTCGTCTGGCGCGATCCCTCTACGGCCACCGGCGCGACGGGCGGGTATCCCCACCGCACGCGGCTTCTCTTCTACCGTCCACTTGACTGACACCGACATGAAAAAGGCATTCACCCTCATAGAGCTCATAGTAGTCGTCGGCATACTTGCCGTCCTCATTGGCACGCTCGTCGCCGCGCTGTCCGGCGGAACCGACGCCGCACGCGCCGCGCGCTGCCTCACGAACCTCAAGAACCTTGCAACCGCCTGCAATTCTTACGCAATGGCCAGCTCCTGCTATCCGCTCGCCGGGTCGGTCGAGCTTCGCGGCCTCGACAGGGATTCGGGCTCCTCCGGCGAGATTTCGCAGAAGTTCACCGAGGCGCCCGGCTGGCTGAGCTGGGATTCGCGCGGCGCATACGAGGGCAAGACGACCTCGCATGTGGCGAGCGGCGGCTGGTTCACCTCTGCGTACAACCAGCAGTTCGAAGTGCGCCAGCACGCCCTTACGAACGGAGCGCTCTGGCGGTATGTCTCCGAGAACTCCGAGGTGTTCGTCTGCCCCGCACACCGCAGGGCCATGCGCAAGCAGAACCCGCTGTGGAGCTATGTCATGAACGAGCGGTTCGGCTACGACAGTTCGCAGGGCTCGCAGGCGAAGCTCTACAACCCCCATGTCGGCTACGGCCGCCTTCCGCGCGCCGACCGCGTCCTGATGTTCGCGGAGCTCCAGTTCCTCGAGAACGACAAGGTCAGCGTCAACACCGATCAGGGGCCAGGTCTCGCCAACGACTGCACGCTCCAGTACAACCACAACGAGGTGATCGGCTTCAACCATCCGAACGGCAAGCACGGGCTGTTCGCCCATATCGTGTTTGCGGACGGCCACATCGAGAAACTCGTGATACCCGCATCGCCCGCCGGCGCCGCCTGGTCGGTCGTGCCGGGCCGCGGCGAGCTCGAGGACCTCACCGAGTGGCTCTGCAAGGGCGAGGACGTCATGTTCAACGGCGCCAACTACGAAAAGCGCACCGACTGATCCATGATCTCGATAATGATAGTCGACGACCATCCGATGGTCAGGGAAGGGCTTGCC
>CAMOCC010000099.1 GCA_946610035.1 uncultured Verrucomicrobiota bacterium | reverse complement strand
TCGTCTTCGAGAGCGAGGACCTCGTCAACTGGAAGAGCCTCGGCGCGCCGCTGAGCCTCGAGACGTTCGAGTGGGCGAAGAAGGACGACAAGGCGTGGGCGAGCCAGGCCGTCGAGCGCAACGGGAAGTGGTACTGGTACATCTGCTGCAACTGCGCGCAGGGTGACGCGATCGGCGTCGCGGTGGCGGACCGTCCGGAGGGGCCCTACCACGACCCCATAGGCAAGCCGCTCGCCGTCGGCGCATCGTTCATCGACCCGACGGTTTTCGTCGACGACGACGGACGAGCCTACCTCTTCTGGGGCAACAAGGGATGCTGGTACGGCGAGCTGAACTCTGACATGGTCTCGTTCAAGGACGGATGGCGCGAGATACCGGGATTCGACGACGAGAAGTGCTTCGGCCCGAAGTCCGTGCGCATGAACTGGGCCCACGGCAAGGAGGAGCCCATCGTCTCCTACGAGGAGGCGCCGTGGGTGATGAAGCGCAATGGAACATACTACCTCTCCTACGCCGCGGGCGGTGTTCCCGAGCACATGGCGTACTCCACCGCGCCGACGATCAACGGACCCTGGACCTACCGCGGCAAGATCATGGACACGCCGCACAACAGCTTCACGATCCACGGCGGCAACATCGAGTTCAAGGGCAGGAGCTACATGGTCTACCACAACGGCGCTCTTCCGGGCGGCGGAGGCTTCAGGCGCTCCGCCTGCATCGAGGAGTTCAAGTGGAACGAGGACGGCACGATCCCGTTCATCCCGCAGACGAAGGAGGGCGTGCAGCCCCCTGGGTCCATCGAGGACAAGGAGGGGAAGTTCTGGATCGACGGCTCGAAGGGAAAGCTCTCCGCGATTCTTCGCCTCCCCGACGACAGAAGGCCGGGCGCAAAGTATCCGATAGCCGTCATCTGCCACGGCTTCGGCGCGAACAAGTGCGAGCACGGCGGGTTCTTCCACGAGTTCGCGGAAGCCTTCGCGCGGCGCGGCGTCGCGTCCGTCAGGTTCGACTTCAACGGACACGGCGAGAGCGAGGGCGAGATGCGCGACATGACCGTTCCGAACGAGGTCGAGGACGCGAAGCGCGTCGTCGCGTGGGCCGCGTCGCGTCCGTGGTGTAACGGAAAGGTCTCGGTCGTCGGACATTCCCAGGGCGGAGTCGTCGCGGCGATGACGGCGGGCTCGCTCGGCGACAAGGTGTCGCGCGTCGCGCTCCTCGCGCCAGCGTGCGTGCTGAAGGACGACGTGCGCAACGGCTGCACGTTCGGATCGCGCTATGATCCGAAGAATCCGCCGGACGTGGTGAAGCTTCCTGGCGGAAACGTCATCGGCCGCGAATTCATAAAGACCGCCTACGACCTGCCGATATTCGAGACGGCGAAGAAGTTCAGGGGCCCGATGTGCATCGTCCACGGAACGGGCGACCCCATAGCGAAGACGCGCCACGCCGAGCAGTTCCACAAGGACCATCCCGGCAGCGAGCTGCACCTGATGGAAGGAGACGACCACGGACTCTCGCACACGTTCGGCGAAGTGCGCACGATCGTCGCGGAGTTCATTTCGCGCGATGCGCCGTTCGGACAGCCGTTGATGCCTGTCGTGCAGACGAAGTACACGGCCGACCCCGCGCCGATCGTGCGCGACGGGACGGTGTACCTCTACACTTCGCACGACGAGGATGACGCGGACGGATTCAAGATGTTCGACTGGCTCCTCTACACCTCGACGGACATGGTGAACTGGCGCGACTGCGGCGCGGTGGCGTCGCTCAAGGACTTCCAGTGGGCGCGCAACAAGGAGAACGGCGCGTGGGCGATACAGGTCGTCGAGCGCGGCGGAAAGTGGTACATGTACTGTCCGCTCCACGGCAACGGAATAGGCGTGCTCGTCGCGGACTCGCCGTACGGTCCGTTCAGGGACCCGATCGGCAAGCCCCTCGTCTGGCAGCGCGAGCACTGGAACGACATCGACCCCACGGTGTGGGTCGACGACGACGGACAGGCCTACATGTACTGGGGCAATCCCGAGCTCTACTGCGTGAAGCTGAACAAGGACATGGTCTCGTATTCGGGTGACATCGTGAAGTTTCCGAAGATACAGGACTATCAGGAAGGTCCGTGGTTCTACAAGCGCGGCGAGAACTACTACCTCGCGTTTTCGTCGACGTGCTGCCCCGAGGGCATCGGCTACGCGATGTCGAAGTCGGCGATGGGTCCGTGGGAGTACAAGGGCCACATAATGGACCACACGCCTAAGACTCGCGGAAACCATCCCGGCATAATCGACTTCAAGGGACGGAGCTACTGCTTTGGGTTCAACTACGACGTCCTGCGTCTTCAGACGAGCAAGCACCACGAGAGGCGGTCCGTCGCCGCGCAGGAGATGGAGTACGCGCCTGACGGCACGATACCGGAGCTGCCGTACTTCAAGGCCGGCGTGCTGCGCCAGGTCGGCGCGTTCGATCCGTTCCGCCGCGTCGAGGCGGAGACGATGGCGTGGGGCGTCGGACTCAAGACCGAGCCTGCGAGGAAGAGCTCGAAGGAGCATTGGAACCAGATCGTCGCAAACGTCGACGACACTGAGCACATCCTCGTAAAGGGCGTCGACTTCGGGAAGGGCGCGCGCACGATCGTCGCGTCCGTGCAGTGCCTCGTTCCCGGGGCGTCGATCGAGGTGCGGCTCGATTCGAAGGACGGACCTCTCGCCGGCAGGCTCGAGCTTGCCGCGAAGGACTCGAAGTTCGCCGAGCGCAGGATTTCTCTCAAGGGCGCGAAGGGCGTTCGCGACCTCTACTTCGTCTTCCGCTCGCGCGAGCCGGGCGGAAAGGACCTCCTCAAGATCGACTGGTGGAAAGGAACAAGGTGATGACGAAAATCAAAGTTGCAGTTGCAATCTGCGCGGCGTCCGTCGCGCTCGGCGGGGCGTTTGCGGAGGAGAAGGAGAATCCGTTCGCCGCGGAAGTCGCCGCGTTCGGGAGGATCGTCGACATATGGCCGGAGGGGAAGATGCCTGGCGGGGCTACGGACAAGGCGGAGATACTCGACCCCGGCCAGCCGTACGGAGACGTCAACTACCAGCAGGTGAGCCATCCGACGCTGACGATTCGCCGCGCGCCGGGGGAGGGCGTGCATCCTGCCATGCTGATATGCCCGGGCGGGGGATACTTCCTCCTCGCGTGGCGGCACGAGGGAATGGAGATCGCGGAGTGGGCGAACAAAAACGGATTTGACGCATTCATCCTCAAGTACCGCGTCCCGAACGACGGATCCATCGCGCTCATGGACGCGCAGCGCGCGGTGTCGTGGATTCGCGCGCACGCTGCGGAGCTCAAGGTCGATCCCGGAAAGATCGCGCAGATCGGATTCTCCGCAGGCGCGAACCTGACGGCGCGCACGGCCAACAACTTCAAGAGCCGCAAGTACGAGCCGATCGACGAGGTTGACGCCTTCTCCTGCCGTCCCGACGCGACGATTCTGGTTTATCCGGGCGGACTCCTCAAGGGCGGATTCCGCGCGAAGCCCACGCCGGACCTCGCCCTCTGTGAAGACACGTTCGTGACGAAGGAGACGCCTCCTGTGTACATCACTCAGACGGAGGACGACTTCTGCCAGGTCGAGAACTCGCTTGCCTATTACCTCGCCTGCAGGAAGTGCGGCGTCGAGGCGGCGATGCTGCTTGGTCCGAAGGGCGGACACGGCTACGGCAGCCGCAGGACGGGACGCGACAACGACGCGTGGCCCGAACTCGCCGCGGTGTGGCTGAAACGCACGCTGCGGGTCGAGTGAGATATATTCCTGCTTTTGCAATTACCTCTACCGCTGCGGCTTATGCTCCGCGCGTTCCAGCCGCGTCAAATGCGCTAATGTAGGCAATTGGGGGACAGCTCCCGTGAGGTTTGGAGACGCGGCTTCCAGCCGCGTCAAATGCGCTAATGTAGTCGCAGGCCAATCACTCAATTGACGCGGCTGGAAGCCGCGTCTCCAAATAATTTAACCCCCTCGGGAATAGGGACTGTGCCCATCAAATCATTACGCGGCTGGAAGCCGCGTCTCCAAATTGAGCGAAGAGGGGACAGTCCCCGTGTGGATGACTCGAAGCGCGTGCTTCACTACAACGGCTATACTTTCAAGATGAAGCCCTGATTCCGAAACATATCCCCACGGATAGAAACTATCATTCCAGTCATTTCAATCGCAATCGCACCCCGGCCGTGAAGACGCGCGTCTTGAGGTAGCGGACCGACTTTGCGAGGGTGTCGTCGCCGTCGGCGACGAGGACGACGAGCCGACCGCCGTCCGGGAACTCTGGCCCGAAGGCTATGTCTTCGTACATTTCGGTGATTTGCTGGGATTCGTAGACGCGCGTCTTCCTCACGCGCGCAGGCGACTTGCCTGCCAGTCTATCCGCAGTGCTGACGTCCTCGGCTCCGGCGAAGTCGAGCGTGTAGATGCGGGTTCTGAAGGCGGGGACGAGCTTTCGCGAAAACTCGATCTCAAGCGCATGCAGGACGCCGTTCGCATCGACGGAGAGTCCGGCGATCCCGCTCCTGTGGTATCCATTGAAGGTCTCTCCCTTCATGGGATCGGTTCTGTAGGCCCATTCCCCCGCCGCGATCCACGGCGACTCCGCGTTTGCCCGGAGGAAGCGGAATATCCGAACAGTCGCGCCGACGCGCTTGCTCGCGACGGGTCCGTCGCACTCGAGCGTCTCCTCGTTCGCAGTCCACATGAACAGTCCGTCCGTCGAAATCGCGAGCGACTCGGTCGCTAGATTTGCGCGGCAGCGCTTCAGGTGCGGCGGAATCTCGATGTCAGAAAGCCGCCTGCCAGTCGCGATGTCGTGCTCGCTGATACGCGGACCCGACTCGTCCGAGACCCAGACGGTCCCCCTGAGCGGGTCGAAGGCGACGCCCTCTGCGTCCTCGACGCCTTCAAGCGTCACGGGTTCGCCGAAGACGGGGGGAGCGAGGCTGTCGGAGGGCGCAATCGTGAACGGATGCATTTTCCCCTCGCGGTCCGCCACGGCGCAGAAGTTCGTCTCCCCGCACCAGGTGACGCCGCTGAGGAAAGGCGGGATGACCCGTCCGTCGTTCACAGTCGCAATCGTCTCAAGGCGGTACGATGGCGAAGGCTCGCCGTCGGAAGCGTTGTCTTGGGGTGCGTTCATGGTGGCGCATCCAGCGAGAAGCGCAGCCGTGGCCGTCGCAATTGCAGTTTCAGTCCATCTTCTCATAGTCATGGTTATGATAGCACATTTCGCCGGGCATGGCAACATGCCGTGAAAATAATCGAAGCGATGGCCTAGATGTGGCTAGGCGATGTGGCAAGGGCGCCCTCGCCCTTGCAATCTTGGGCAGAGCAAGGCCGGTGGCGGCCTTGCAACACCGACAAGGACGTGGAGCAGTCGATTTCTCGATCGCTGTCATTCGCTGCTCCTCGCGCTCCCCAGCGGCCTTTATGAGTCCCACGTGTGATGAGGCGCTTTCCCCTTGCGTGGCGAGGGAAAATTTGGTTTAATATATCACATCCGAATCGCATAAAGATGCGGTTTGTGTCACGTGAATAAGGCGAAAAGAATATCGAGGAGCTGATAGACCGTGGTGGCGAGCGAGAGGAACGTAATAATGAACATTGGTGATGCTACTGGCGATAGAGTCGTGTTTCTTGACTGGCTGCGGGTGTTGGCCTGCTTCATGGTGATGACCATACATGCGGCGGAACCGTTCTATCTTGGCGGAGAGGCGCCGAATGTCACGTTCATCGCGAACAGGTTGGATGCCGTCTGGATATCGGTCGTCGAAAGCGTCTGCCGCGTGTGCGTGCCGCTTTTCGTCATGGCTTCCAGCTACCTTCTATTCCCGCTAAAGAAGCCAACGGGAGAGTTCTTCCGGCGGCGCCTATTGCGGATCGTCATTCCGTTTGTCGTATGGGACTGCGCCTACATATGGTGGTTCGGCGACAGCTGGGGGAAGTCGTGCTTCAATTTCCCGGACGCAGGCGGACATCTCTGGTTCGTTCCGATGCTGCTCGGACTGTATCTCCTCATGCCGCTTCTCTCGCCGTGGGCCGAGAAGGTTCGAGAGCGCGAACTGCGCGGCTGGCTGATCCTGTGGCTGATGACGACAACGTTCCCGTATCTGCGCCGTTTATGGTCGTCGCTTTACGGCGACCCGTCGTTCGGCGCGGTTCCGTATCTCTACGGGGAATGCCCGTGGAACATGTTTGGAATGTTCCACTACGTGAGCGGATTCGTGGGCTACATGCTTCTCGGCCTCTGGTTCAGGCGGTTCGCGCCGGAGCTTTCGTGGCGGCGGACGCTTGCCGTGGCGGTTCCGCTCTGGCTTGTGGGCGCGGCCGTCATGGGCGGCGGATTCTATTTCCGCATACCTGATTTCCCGTGTGTGAAGCCTTATGCTTTCGCGGTAGATCTGGAAATGAGCATCGAATACTGCTCTTTCGGCGTCGCTGTCGCGACAATCGCCGCGTTCCTGATGATCCGCAAGATCAAGTGGAATGGCGCGTTCTACCGATTGATCGTGCGCCCGATTTCCGAGGCGAGTTACGGAATGTATCTTCTGCACATGTTCGTTCTCCTGGCGGTGTTCGACGCGGTGCGTCCGCATTGCGGTACGTTGGCGACGATATTTGCGACGGCTGCTGTGTCGTATGTGCTCGCGTCGGTCGTCAGCGTCCTAATTCGTCGCATCCCATTCGTCGGCCGCTGCATATCAGGTTGAGGAAGAGAGAAAGAGTCGCTGGCATTGTGCGACGAGATAGTTATGCAGAGGCAAACGTCTCTGCATAGTCGATGTCGGCATATTTTGCATCGCAGACGCAACAACGAAACTTTGCGGTGTTCAGGGGGTTGCGTCGCCTCGTCGTCTGCCAGCACGATCCGTGGTTCCTGTACAACAACGCGAAGGGGCGCGGACACGTGCGGCGGTGGGCGCCGCTCTTCGACAAGTACAACGTTGATCTCGCGCTCTCCGGAGACGACCACAACTACCTTCGGACCAAGCCGCTCAAGTGGTCGGCGGATGAGGAGCGGTTCGTTCCCGACGGGGACGGCACGGTGTACATGGTCGCCTCGATGGTCGACGAGACGAGCCACACATCCACCGTGACGACCGACATGGGCGCGATCGCCGGAACGGAGATGGCGGACATCCTCGCGGCCTACGGCACGAGCGGGGCGACTTACGGGGCGATTGTCGTCTCGGTTGGTCCCGCTGCAATAAAGGTGAAGTGCATCTGGAACCGCAAGGATGGCGGCGGCTATGATGTCCTCGACAGCTTCGAGGCGAGGTGAGAGGTAATGGGGCTGCAGGCGTTTCGCGGCGCTTTTGTCCAGGAGAACTCCCGGAAACACAAAAACCCCGCTTTTACGGGGCTCCACGATTGAACTGGGATGGTGGGCTATAGTAGATTCGAACTACTGACCTCTTCCATGTCAAGGAAGCGCTCTAACCAACTGAGCTAATAGCCCGCGAAAACGAGACATAGTATATCATTTCTTTGTGGGTTGGGTCAATGGGGTATTTTAGGATATTTTGTGCAACGAATGTTACAAACTTTGGAATTGCATTTCAAGAGGGGAAAGTGCTATAATCATTGCATCAATCATGGCACTCGGTGTCGAGTGCCCAACCAAGGAAAAAAAAGAAGGGAAGTTAAAATGCTAACGGGAATCGACTGGCTGATGATCCTCGGCTACTTTGGCCTACTGGGCGGCGTCGTCTGGTGGTCCATGCGGAAGAACAAGATTGAATCGGAGGAGGATTTGTTCCTCGGCGGTCGATCTGTTGGCTGGCTCGCGATCGGCGCGTCCATCTTCGCGGCCAACATCGGGTCCGAGCATTTGATCGGCCTTGCGGGTTCCGGCGCGGCGGCCGGCCTTTCGCAGGCGCACTGGGAGCTCCACGCGTGGGTGCTCGTCATGATGAGCTGGGTGTTCCTTCCCTTCTATTACAAGAGCGGCGTATCCACGATGCCCGAGTTCCTCGAAAGGCGCTTCGGCGCGCGTGCGCGCTGGATCCTCTCGCTCGTCTCGCTCGCAGCGTACGTCCTCACCAAGATCTCCGTGACAGTGTTCGCGGGCGCGCTCTTCTTCGAGGTGATGATGCCCGAGGTGCAGCTCACGATCGGCGGCACGACGGTCACGTCGTTCTGGATCGGCGCCGTGGCGACGGTCGTCCTCGCGGGCGTCTACAGCTCCATTGGCGGACTCTCCGCCGTCGTCTACACGGATCTCGTCCAGACGGGCATCATCCTCGCGGGTACGCTTTCCGTCACTGTCTTCGCGCTCTACCACCTCGGCCACTCCGGGGTGGCGCTTCCCGACGGCTCGACCGCGCAGGGCATCACCGACGGCTGGGCGGTCCTCAAGGCGACGATCAAGTCGACCGGCAACGTCGAGCAGTTCGGACTCTGGCACTCGCTCAGCCACAAGGCGTTCCCGTGGCTCGGCGTCGCCATCGCGTCCGCCACTATCGGCGTCTGGTACTGGTGCACCGACCAGTTCATCATCCAGCGTACGCTTGCCGCGAAGAACCTCACCAACGCCCGCCGCGGCGCGATCTGGGGCGGTGCCTTGAAGCTCTGCCCGGTGTTCCTCTTCCTCGTTCCCGGCATGCTCGGCTTCGCACTCCACCACAACCACGTGATGATCGACGGCAATCTGTTCGCGATTCCGCTCAAGACTGCGGCGGACGGCTCGCAGGTCCTCAACGGCGACACGGTGTTCCCGACGCTCGTGCAGACGCTCCTCCCCGTCGGCTTCCGCGGACTCGTCGTCGCGGGCATGATCGCAGCGCTCATGAGCTCGCTCGCATCGCTCTTCAACTCGGTGTCGACGCTCTTCACCGTCGACGTCTACCAGAAGCTCAAGCCCGACACCCCGCAGCGCAAGCTCGTCACCATCGGCCGCACGACGACCGTCGTCATGACGGCGCTCGGCCTCCTGTGGCTCCCGATCATGAAGGCGATCTCCGGCGGCGGGCTCTACCAGTACATCCAG
>CAMOCC010000098.1 GCA_946610035.1 uncultured Verrucomicrobiota bacterium | reverse complement strand
AGCTGCATGTTCGACTTCATGCTGTCGCGCCGCCCTGTGTTTGTATATGCGCCGGACATCAACGAATACGAACGCGGAAGGGGCTTCTACTACCCGATGTCCGAGACGCCTTTCCCCGTCGCGAAGACGGAGGCGGAGCTGGCGGAGAACATTCGGACGTTCGACGAAGACAAGTACAAGACGGGAGTGGAGATTTTCCTGAAGGGCAAGGGCTGCGTCGAGGACGGACACGCCACCGAGCGCGTCTGCGACCTGATCGAGTCCAAGCTATGAACCTTCAACCTTTCAACTTTTCAACTTTTCAATGGAACATCGAATGACATACATCGTTACAGGATCGACAGGACTGATCGGCGCGGCGCTCGTCAAGGCAATCGCGGCCAATGGCGATGCTGTCGTGGCGGTGGCTCGCAATACGGAGAAGGCCAGTCGGCTCTTCGGCGGCCTGAAGGGTGTGGAAGTCGTCGAATGGGACGTCACGAAGCCGCTCGACGCGTCCCGCCTGCCACTCCCGTCCCCCGCCGGGACCTGCCTCGTCCATGCCGCGGCGGAAACCGCCTCGCGCGGATTCGTGGAGAGACCGGTGGAGACGATCGAGACCGTCGTCGGCGGGACGCGCAACGTCCTCGAGCTCGCGCGGACCGCGCGCATCGGCAAGGTCGTCTTCCTCTCGACGATGGAGGTCTACGGCGCGCCAACGTCCGACCCCGTTGCCGAAGGCGACTTCGGCGTGCTCGATCCCGCTGCGGTGCGCTCGAGCTATCCGGAGGCGAAGCGTCTCGCCGAGAACCTGTGCGCCGCGTACGCGAAGGAGTTCGGAGTGGACGTCACGATTGCGCGCCTTACCCAGACGTTCGGCCCTGGCGTCGTTCGCGGCGACACGCGCGTCTTCGCGCAGTTCGCGGAGGCGGTCCTCGAGAAGCGCGACATCGTGCTCCACACGGAGGGACGCACCGCGCGCTGCTACTGCTACATCGACGACGCCGTTTCCGCCATACTGACGCTCGCCGCGAAGGGCGCGCCGGGCGAGGCGTACAACGTCGCGAACCCCGCGACCTTCTGCACCATACGCGAGATGGCCGACATGCTCGCCGCGGCGCATCCGCCGACGCGCGTTGTAGTCGATCTCGCCGGCGCCGCTGGACGCGGCTACGCGCCCGAGTTCAGGATGCGCCTTTCCACGGCGAAGCTGGAAGCGCTTGGATGGAAGCCGCGCACCGGGCTTCTCGAGGCATACGACAATCTCATCGCCTCTTGGCGGGAGGGTTGAATGGGGCTCTCGACCTTTGACGCATACAAGCATCTTGCCGCCTGCGACGCTGTTCCGCTGGAAGGGGAGCGCCTCGCCTCGCTTCAGAGATGCCTCGCGTCGATCCTCGACGACATCCTCGCCGTGGCGCGGGATACAGGAACGCGCCTCATCCTCGGCGGCGGCACCGCGCTCGGAGCGGCGCGGCACGGGGGCTTCATCCCGTGGGACGACGATCTCGACGTCAACATGCCTCGCGCGGACTGGCCGCGCTTCCGCGACGCGTTCAGGACGCGCTTCGCGGAGAAGTACGCGATTTTCGAGCCGGGTGCGCCGAAGAGCTACGGACTCTGCTTCCCCAGGATACGACTGCGCGGCACAAGTTTCGTGACGCGCGAGGACCTCGTGAACCCGCCAGCATGCCCCGGGGTATTCGTCGACGTGTTCCTTTCGGAAGCCGCGCCGGACAATCCGGTCCTTCGCCGGCTGCACGGACTCGGCTCGCTCGCGTTCGGATTCCTCTATTCGTGCCGCAAGGCGTTCGCCGAGCGCAGATGGCACCGCAGGTGGGGTCTCTCGGGCGGGGTGTTCGTCTTCAAGAGGGGAATTGGTTTTATGCTTGCGTTCATGTCCCTCGGCAGATGGACGCGGCTTTGGGATCGGTGGAACGGACTCTGCCGCGGCAAGTCGTCGCGCTTTGTGACGTATCCGGTCGGACGCCGCCACTATTTCGGCGAGCTCGCACCGCGCGCGGGGCTGATGCCTGGCGAGGCGCTGGACTTCGAAGGTCGCAAGTGCCCGTGCGCCGCTTCGATGAAAGACTATATGACGCGGCTCTACGGCCCAGACTACATGACGCCACCGCCCGAATCCGACCGCGAGCGGCACGTCGTGTTCCGCCCGTTTTTCCTCAATCGCGAAGACTCCGAGCTCGCGATGGTAGTCGCGACGCACAAGCAGTACGCGATGCCACAGGACGCCGTGTATCTCCCCGTCTTCGTCGGTGCGGCGCTTTCGGGCGATGCGGCGGTTCCGCCCGGCTTCGCGCGCGACGACGAAGGCGAGAACATCAGCGCGAAGAACAGGGGCTGGTGCGAGCTTACTGCGCTCTACTGGGCATGGAAGAACACGAAGGCAGACGCCGTCGGGCTTGTCCACTACCGCCGCCATTTCAGGGGGCGCGGCGGAATCGCGAGCGGTGCCGAGATATGCGAGGCGCTTTCGCGCGCGGACGCTGTCCTGCCGAAGAGGCGCAACTACTTCATCGAATCCACCTATTCGCAGTACATCCACGCGCATCATGCCGAGGACCTCGACGAGACGCGCCGCATACTGGAGGAGAAGCACCCCGACTTCCTGCCCGCCTTTGATTCGGCGATGAAGTCCACGAGCGGACACCGCTTCAACATGATGGTCATGAAGCGCCCGCTTCTAGACGACTACTGCACGTGGCTTTTCGGAGTCCTCTCCGAGCTGGAGCGCCGGCTCGACATTTCGTCGTACTCCGACTACGACAGGCGCGTCTTCGGGTTTGTGGCGGAGAGACTGCTCGACGTGTACATAATCGCAAGGAAGGTGAATTTCGTCGAGATGCCGGTCCTGCACCTCGAGTCCCAGCACTGGCCAAGCAAAATCGCGGCGTTTTTGAGGCGAAAGTTTTCGAAATTATCCTAACCCTGTTTGGAGTGGATTTGGTATAATCCTGTCGTTGGCAAGGTTGGTTGCAGACATGCAGGGGAGGATGTTATGGCTAAAAGACTTATTGCGATGGCGCTTGTCACGGCTTTCTCGACATGTGTGGCGCTCGGAGACGACGGCCGTTGGTACGACTCGGAGCAGAGGTTGTTGTGGGGGTACACGGTGGTCAACGGCGAGGCGACGATCTCCACGCCGGGTTTTTGGGACTCCAATGCGAGGGACGTATGCAAGGGCGACATCGTCGTGCCTTCGCGGATCGGTCCCGACGGGCCGAACGGGAAGACGACGTATCCGGTGCGCGACATGGCGCCGGGGCTCTTCGGGAACTGCACAAAGGTGACGAGCGTGAGGCTGCCGGACGGCATCAGGCGCATCGCCTCCAACGCGTTCTACTTCGACAGGGACTCGTCCATCACGAACGTTGCGGTCGGCGCGGGATGCCTCGACATAGGTGAGAACGCCTTCTGCCGCTGCGTGGCGCTCGAGAGCGTGAACATTCCGAACACGGTAACCAACATCGCCAAGGACGCGTTCACCATGTGCCGGGCGCTTCCTCGCGTCGACATTCCGGGCAGCGTGAAGACGATTGGCGACAGCGCCTTCTCGGCGTGTTCCGCGCTTGAGACGGCGACAATCGGCGACGGCGTCGAGATTCTCGAAGCCGACGCGTTCATGAACTGCGAAAAGTTGGCGATAGTTGACCTGCCGTCGTCCGTGACGTCCATTGGCGAGCGCGCGTTCAGCGGATGCAACGCGCTCGGCGCGTGCGGTCTCCGCGAAGGGCTGGAGTCCATCGGCGATTATGCATTCAGCTCTTGCGGTTCTTTGACCAACGTGGTGATACCGGCGAGCGTCACGCACGTCGGCTGCGGAGTCTTCTCGTCTTGCAACCAGATGGCGTTCGACGCCGAGACTGTTCCCGGAATCGGCCTGCTCTCCGGCTGGGCGGTGGCGGCGGACAGTCCGTCCGGCTCGGTCGACCTCTTTGGCGTGAACGGCGTTGCGGACGGACTGTTCAACGGGCAGCGGTCCGTCACGCATGTCGTGTTCGCGCCTGGAATCGAGACGCTCGGGCATGATATGTTCAACGGCTGTGCCGAACTCAAGTCCGTCGTACTGCCCACCGCCCTGGAGTCGATCGGGGACCGGGCCTTCGAGAGCTGCAGGAAACTCGAATCGGTCGCGTTCCCGTCCGGCGTGACGAACATCGGCGCGCAGGCCTTTGAGAATTGCGGGAAGCTCGCCGGGCTGGCACTGCCGGCGGGCCTGACGGCGATGGGCGACAACGCGTTCGATGGCTGCACGAATCTGACGTCCTTGACAATTCCCGCGTCGCTCAAGCGAATCCCGATGGGCGCGTTCGAGGGCTGCACGGGACTGACGAACGTCACGGTCGAGGCGGGCGTGGAGGTGATTGGCAACGCGTCGTTCTACCGTTGCACGGGGCTTTCGTCGTTCACCATCCCCGACAGCGTGAAGGTGGTCGAGGACATCGCCTTCGGCGGCTGCCGGTTCGTCAACGCGACGGCTATTGCCAACGTGGATATGGTGGACGGATGGGTCGTTGACGCCAATACCGAGACGCTCACGGAAGTTGTCGTTCCGGGCGATGTGCGCGGCATCGCCAACAACGCCTTCGACAACTGCCGCAAGCTCACGAATGTCGTGCTCGAGGCGGGTGTCGTGCGGGTTCCGGACTACGCCTTCAACTGCGTCACGAAACTTGCGGACGTTTCCCTGCCCGACACCGTCACGGAAATCGGCGCGTTCGCGTTCTGCGACTGCGACAGCCTGGTGGAGGCGTGGGTGCCGTCCAACGTCGTCTCCGTCGGCGAGCGCGCCTTTGCCTCCTGCTCGTCGCTCGCGACGGTCTATCTGCCAGTGGCGCTGAGGGGTGTGGTGGACGAGGCGAAGATTCTGGACGGCAGCTTCCTGGCGACAGTTCGCTACTACAATCCCGACGGATCGCTCGAGCCTCTTCCCGTGCCCGGTCCGGGGCCTGACCCGGAGGTTGAGACGCGTACCGTGTTATTCAATCCCAACGGCGGCGAGTTTGCGGATGAGGAGGAGGCCATGCGCGAGGTGGAGAAGGGCACTGCCGTAGGAGACTTGCCCATCCCGTCCCGCCTCGGCTACAGCTTCGCCGGCTGGTGGACGGCCAAGACGAAAGGGACGCAGATAAAGGCGTCCGCGAAGGTGACGAAGGACATCACGTACTACGCCCGCTGGACCGTCAGGAAGTTCAAGGTGTCCGCAGCGGTCAGCTCAAAGACGGCGGGCACAGTGAGCGGCGCGGGCTCGAAGGCGTATGGCTCAAAGGTCACGCTCAAGGCGACGCCGAACAAGGGGTATGTATTCGTCGGATGGGTGAATGTCGACGACGAGTCGGAGCCCTGGCCCAGCGCGGAGAAGCGCCGCCAGCAGAGCGTGTCGTTCACCATGGGTGCGGAGCCGGTCTCCGTCAGGGCCGTCTTCGCGAAGTCGTCCGCCGACATAGCGCCGGTTCTGTCCGTCGAGCCGGAGACGGACTGGTATGTCGAGGGCGATCCAGATCGCGAGATATCCGTGGAGGCCGATTCGCTCTCCTTCCCGTCCGTTGCCGTAAAGGGCCAGCCCGCGGGGATCGACCTCGTGAAGGTCCCCGGTACGGACGACAGGTATCTGCTGAAGGTTACGGACGCCTCGAAGCTGAAGCCGGGCGTGTACACCGCTAAGATAACCGCGAAGAACCGCGCGGGGAGAAGCGTGTCGAAGTCCGTCAGGATCGTCGCGCCGAACTCTTCGGCGGCGATCGCGAACGGACTGATCGCGGGGCTTGAGACCTCGACGCTCTCGCCATACATCGTCGACGGCGGCATGAAGACGAAAAGGACGCTCGCCGACATCGGCGTGGAGGTGTTCGCGACGAACGGCTGGAAGCTTGCTTCCGTGACGGGCCTGCCGACGGGACTCTCCTGGAACGGCTCGGCCATCGTCGGCGCGGCGTCGAAGGCGGGCCTGTTCACCGTCACGTTCACGATGAAGAAGACCGTAGGGACCGGCAAGAAGGCCAAGACGTACACATCTACGGCGAGCGCGACGTTCAAGGTGGAGTCGCTGCTCCCGGCTGCGCTCGCGGGCACTTACAACGGTTTTGCCAGCACGAGCTTGGAGGCGATGGAATCCGGCGGAGGGGATGACGTCTACATGCCGATGGTCGACGGCATGGCGAAGGCGGCGAAGGTTACCGTCACAACGGCCGGCAAAGTCACGGCGAACATCTGCGGCACGGCCTTTTCAGCGAATGGATTCGACTCCGAAAAGGACGGCGTGTACACCATACTGCTCAAGAAGACGCAGAAGGTAACGTCCGGGGCGCTGAAGGGCGGGACAAAGGTCTGGCAGGCGCAGATAGAGATAGACACGAACTCGGCGTGGGACGGACGCCAGCTTTCCGGCTGGTACAGCGAATATACGGTGGACAAATACGGTAGTGCGCCCATGAAACCACTGGTGTGTATCGCCGCGCAGCGCAACCCGTTTGCGCTCGCAGAGGCGAAGTCGGTTGCGGCCGCGGTCGTTGCGAGCGGGAGGAAGGGCGCGAAGGGCTTCATTGTCTCGAAGGCGTACGACGAGGATTTCGCCTACACGCTCGAATGCGCGGAGTGTATGGTCGGCGGCGCAAAGGCCGCGGTCACCGCGACAGCAAAGGCGAGCGGAACGGTTGCGCTCGCCGGCACGATTGCGAAGACGAAGGTAAGCGCTTCGGCGGTTCTCGAAGTGTCGCCCGAGGTCGAGGATACGTACGAGGACTACGATGAATACGACAATCCCATAGAAGTTCCTGTTCGCGTTCGCACGGCGACTGCCCGGTTCTTGACATCAAAGTTCGTGATCGAAGTCATCTACACGCTTGAGGACGGGGAAGTTGTCGACACATTCGGCAAGGTCTGGAGGCGATAGCAGGGAGTTTCCTGTCACAGGTGTGCCGGTTCGGTATACATGTACTTTGCGCCGTCGGCTGACAACAACTTCCCTGGCGGAGGCGACTGTGTTTATGTGAGTGTGGGGCATTGATTCTCATCTGCGAGTTTTCTGCGGCGGAGCCGTATTGACGCACGGAGCCCATATTTGGTAGAATTATACCCAATAGATGTTACGGTTCAATAGAGTTTCGGTCTGGCTGGCAGCGGCGGTTCTTCTGTCGGCTGCTTGGTTCGCGGCGTCAGTATGCCTTCGTCACGAGGAAAAGCCCGTGAAAGAGCCGACTCGCGTCAGAAAGGTTCCCGCGGCGAAAAACCGAGCCCTTTCCGCAAAGGCGGCAAAGGGCTTCAAGGTGTCCTCGTCGAACAATACGGCGAGAGCCCGCAGGCCCATCGCGCTCGACGACGATGTCGACGAAAACGGCGTTAAGCTGACTGCGGAAATGAAGCAGATACTCGCCGAGATCCAGGACTGCCTGGACCGCGAAGACAAAAAGGCCCTTTCGAAGGTGTGTGAAAAGATCGCGATGATCCAGCGCGAGCGCGGCGAGGGGGCTGTGCCGGTGTCGATTCGCGCAAAAGCGGTCGAGGCGGTGGGGCTGTTCCTGCCCGCGTCGCTCGCAGAGCTCGTCGGGTTCATGGCCGATTCCGATCCTGAGGTCGTCGATTCAGTCTTCGACCAGCTCGACAACCTGCTGAACGACACGACAATCGGAGACAGGGAGCTGGCTGGAATGCTTGTCTCCATGTCAAAGGTTCTCACAAACGAAGATGCCGTTGACTCCCTGGCAATGGCGATCGACATGAACATGCGCAACAGCGTGAAAGTCGACGCATGTCAGCAGATTCTCGAAAAGGGCAACGAGGTGGTGGTCACGCGCCTCAAGGAGACAATCGCGGAAATGCTCGAAGTTGAGGTTAACGAACTCCCCCAGAACCCCAAGGCGCTGAGGGAAAAACTCGACGAGTGGCTTGCCGAGAACCCAGACGGCGAGGATGACGAAGACTTCTACAAGGGCGTTGAGTGATTTTTGGTGTCATTGTGCCGGATTTGGCGCATATATTATCTTAAAAGATGAAAATTACCTGGAAAATAATTGTACCCGTTGCGCTTTTGGCTGTTATAGGCGCGGTTTTGATGTCGCTTTCACCTGCCGTAGACAATTCCTCCAAGACGGAAAACAGCTCTGCGGATAGACATGCAAATCCTCGGAGCGCCGCGCCTAAGGCCGGCAAGGCGAAGAATGTCCGCGCCAAGAACGAGACGCCCATTGAGGCCGAGAGCGGCACGCGCATGCATGTCGAACTCGCCGACAGCGATGGTTACGACGATCTTTCGCCTGAGATGAAGCGCCTGATGGATGAAATCCAGCTGTGTCTTGACACTGAAGACCGCAAATCGCTGACGAAGGCCTGCGAAAAGATAGCGAAAATCCAGCAGGAGCGCGGCAGGGATGCCGTGCCCGCGTCTGTCCGCGCGAAGGCAGTAGAAGCCATTGGCCTGTTCCTGCCGGCGTCGCTCGCCGAACTTGTCGATTTCATGGCCGATTCCGATCCAGAAGTCGTGGAATCGGTGTTTGACCAGCTCGACAATCTTCTGAACGATACCACAATCGGCGACAAAGAGCTTTCTGGAATGCTCGTCGCCATGTCGAAGGTTCTCTCCGACGAAGATTCCATCGACTCGATGGCCATGGCCATCGACTGCAATATGCGCAACAGCGTCAAGGTCGCGACTTACTGCAAGATCATAGAGACCGGAACTCCTGAGGTCGTGACTCGGATGAAGGAGTCCATCGCCGAGATGATGGAAGTCGAGGTCTCAGACTTGCCCTCCAACCCAAAGGTTCTCGAGAACCAGCTCAACGAGTGGCTTGAGGAGAATCCCGACGGTGAAGACGACGCCGATTTCTACAAGGGCGTCGACGACTGAGCAGAGGCGCCGATTCGTCGTTTCTGCGAATATCCTGACTGGGCCGAATTCTCCCGAATACTCTGCACAAGAGCGCGGGAGTTTGGTATAATGTTGGCAAGTCAAGCGGCAGGGTGCCGCGTCCAAGGAGGGAAAAATGAAGAAACTCGAAGGGCTCATCGCCGCTGCGCACACACCGTTCAACGCAG
>CAMOCC010000097.1 GCA_946610035.1 uncultured Verrucomicrobiota bacterium | reverse complement strand
CTTCATCCCGCCCACCATGGACAAGATGGCGCGTAGTTTACCAAACGGCGCCGATTCCGTCAAGGGGTCGCCGTTATCCTGTAGACGTGGCGGGAGTACGCGGGATAGGCGTCGGAGAACTCTCCGTTCTCAAAGGCGATCCTGCGGTTTTCGTAGAGCACCTCGGCAACGCCCCTGCGCGGCGCCTCGGGCGGCAGCGTGAAAACGACCTCTTCGAGAGGCCCTGCGTCGATGTTGCAGGAGAAGACATACCAGTCGTCGCCGCACTTCGACGTGCGATGGCGGAGGAGGTCCGTTCCGACCGACGCGCGCGCCGGCTCGCACAGCTCCTCCGAGAGGATGAAGTCCTTGAGTTCCTGGGCCTCGCGGTTGAAATCCACCATCGCCTGCCAGTTGGCCCTGGAGCCGACCATGTTGATGAACCAGGTGACTCCCGAGCAGCCGGCGCATATCGCGCCCCAGCTCTGCGCGAACTGCTCGCCGTACGACGGCTGCTTGTAGTGTATCGAGTTTGCGCCCGTGAGGAAGAACCAGCAGGGAACGCCGGGCCGCGCCTTCATCATCTCGTCGACGTTGCGGAGCACCTGGTCGACCGTGTTGAACTCCGCTGCGGTGAGATAGGCGTCGAGCATGAAGATGTCTGTCCTCAGGTCGGCGAACCGGCTCGGAAAGCCGAACGTCGTGTTGTTCATCTGCACCGGGGTGTAGGGATAGTGCTTCTTCTCCTCGATCATGAAGTCGCGCACCTCGTCGCTGGGCCGGGCAAGCTCCGGCTCGTCGGTCGCCACGCGGCTGATGATGTTGTCGTAGTGCATCAGCCGCGCACGCGTCTCTGCGCGCGTCTCGGTCTTGCCGTCCTGGTCTCCCGTCCAGAGAATGAAGTCCATGCCGAGGTCGCGGCCGGCGTCTAGCATCTCGATCGCCATGTCCGTCAGCTTCCTGTCCGAGAAGGTGCAGATGTGCACATAGCGGAAGCCGCGCCTCTTCATGATCTCGAGCTGCTCGTAGCGCCCGTTCCTGTTCTTCGGGTTTTCGCGGTTCAGGAGGCAGTTGGCAGCCATCAGGACCTTTTCGCCGCCGTGGACCACGGAACGCGAGAATCGGTTCACCTGCGTGGCGCCCTTCCAGTAGGGGAGCTTCACGACTTCCACGGGCCAGCTGCGGCCATGCGCCCTTACGGAGACGGCGTTCGTGCCGCATGGCATCTTCGTGATGTCGAGCGAGACCTCCTCGACGGCGCCCTTCTCGTCCCAGATGCGCCAGCGCGCCTCCGGCTCGTTCATGTAGAAATCGAGTCTTCCGAGCACGACCGGCTCCGCGGACGACTTCTTCGCCGCGGCGACGCGCGCCCATTTCGCGTACACGTCTGCGGGCAGGTCAAGCGAAGCCCAGTATGCATCGTCTCGGAAGTCGCCGTTCTTCGAATAGGATGTGCCGGGGCACTGCGGGTTGACGCTGTGGCGGTCGTTGCGGCCGAGATTGAAGAGCCAGTGCCGGTCCATGCCGTTCTCGGCTATGTCTGCGAATGGGACCGCGACGAGATACTCGACGGCTCCGCCAGCATCACGCGCCTTCACCGTCCAGCCGCCGTCCCACGTCTTGTCCTCGCCGTACGCATCGGCGCGGCTTCCGTTCGGCGCGCAGAAAAGGTGGTAGTTCTTCTTCTCCTCGGTCGGACGCAGGAGCACCTCGACCGAGTCGCTCATGCAGATTCCCGTATCGTCCTTGAAGTACGGCGCGTGCCTGAGCTGCGAGACATCCTCCCCGTAGTTGCGGAAGCCGATGTAGAGCCTGTCGTCGTCGCACGCGAGGAAAGCCTGCGTGCGGTTGATCGGCTCCTGGCGCCTGATGTAGAACTTCCCCGCATTCGTCGCGAACTTCTCCCATGTCGAGATGTCCACGCTCGGCTTCACTCCGACGGGGAGCTTTTTCACCTGTATGGTCGGCGGGCGCTCGACCTTGTCCTGCGCCCCGAAGCGCGACGCGTCAAGGTCGCTCGGCCGCCATTCGGTCGCGCCGTCGCCGAATTCGAGCTGGAGGTCGTCGAGCCAGATGCGCCCGTCGTACATGCCGGGTTCCTGGACGCAGAACGTGACGGGGCTGAAAAGCCCGGGAGCCGGCATGTTCGTCGTGGAGACCTCGTAGCGTCTCCATTCCGTGGAGAGGTCGAAAGTGCGCCTCTCCTGGCCAAGGCCCACGGTGATCTTCATCCCGGGCCTGTCGGCCTTCATCCAGCCGGTGAAGACGCCGTGCGCGCCCTTGCGCGTCGCGGTGCGCCACGGATAGAAGCTGAGTTGCCCCCAAAGCCCGTTTACGGCGAGCCTGAGCGACTGGCGGCCCGAATGCCGTTCGGCGGCATCTACCGCAAAGCTCTCCGTCCACTTCTCGTACTCCTCGCCGGAGTGGTCGCGCCAGTTGAAGCTGCCGCGGTTGCAGTAGTATGGCGGCACGCCGTCTTCGTCGTGCTCGAAGCCGGAGTTGACGATGAGGTTCGGGGAGGCGTTGGCGTCTTCGGGGAGCGACACCACGACGTCGTCGATGATGCGCGCGCGGTTGCGCGCCGCGAACACCACGGCCGGGTTCTTCCCTCGGTCGCATTCAACGCGGTTCGGCCTGCGTTCCTCGCCCTCGGCCCACTCGAGGACATACTTCTCGGGCACCGAGCCGCGCCAGACCGCCTTCGCGCCGGGCATTACGACAAGATGGCCGCCTTCGCTTCTTATCTCGCCATCCGCCCGCCAGTGCTCCGCGAGCGTCTGGTTGGTCGCAAAGTCGTCGGTGAAGACGCTTATCGCGGCAAGGACAAGCATTGATGCGGTCGACATGTATCGCTCCTTTTGTCGTATGGACGTTCAACGGTTGGCCGCAGGCGCCCCGCGGCAAGGTTATTCGACGACGATCTGGTAGAAGCACGTCGGCTCGTTGGGGTCGCGCTCGATGGTGAAGAGGAGCTCGCCCGCAGTCGCGACGGGATTTTCCATGTACTGGATCGGAAGGTCAGGATTCTTGAGCCCTTCGAGCGTCGTCGACTTCTTGTAGCCGTAGACATGACCGACAATGGCATTGTCGATTGTTATCTTGATTCCATCGCTCCCGTTGTCGAACCCGGAGATCGAGGGCTTGTAGTCGTCGGGGAGCGGTTTGGTCGGATCGACTGGGTCGTCGGAAGCATCGAACTCGCCCTGGTAGCAGCCGATGTCGACCTTGCCCTTGTAGAGACGCGAATGCCCATCCAGGTCGGTGGCGTCGGACATCCATTCAAGGACTGCGCCGTGCGCATTCAGCACCGAGCCGTCCGCGGGACGGAAGTCGCCGCTCGAATAATTCGCGAACTTGATGCCCTCGTTGTCAGCGCGGCAAGAGAGATTGGAGCTGACGCCCGTAGTGTCGACATTGACAACTGTCATAAGGTCCGGATTCTCCGATGCACCTTCGAACACGCAGTTCGCGACCTGCACTCCAGCAGGTAGTCCGCTGTAGTGGAAAGTGATGCCGCAGCCGCCCTTGGTTATCTTGGCGCCCTCGCACGTCCATTCTGTGTTGCCCCAGAACACGCAGTTCTTGAGCGAAGCAGTCATTGAGTCTCCCTTGCAGAACACGCCGCCGATGTTGTTCGCAAAAGTGCAGTTCACGTAGGTGTCAGAACCGAACAGCTGAATTGGAAGTTTGTTGTCGACAAAGAGTGTGTTGCGGCACTCTGGGGTGGACTGATCATTGACCCAGGGGCGCGTCAGAATTCCGTTCAAGGCACTGATGGCGTCACTGGCCGCTCCCGTGTCGTACTTCGCCTTCGCCGTCGCATAGCAGTTGGAGACGATGCAGCGGTCGATGACGGAGTATGCCTGTCCGACAAGCGGCCCTTCGCCGATGCCGGCAAACACACAGTCCTCGACAAGGAGATGCGCCCTGCCGCCGGACTGCGACATGCAGATGATGCCGGTGGAAGTAGGCAGCACCGCCACTCCCATGTTCGAAAACACGCAGTTGGAGACGACCGACGAGCTGTGCAGCATCACGACGCTCCAGGCCTGGCGCGTACAGGCGTCAAACGTCGAGTTCTCCACCCAGAAACTTCCGCAAACCGCGCCGCCCTGCGAGACAGAGTTGTCGCCATGCGAACCGCAGGCCTTGAAGTCGCAACCGGTAATGACCGGATAGTTTGCGCGAGCTTCGATTCCGCTGCTGCCAACGGCCGCACCGTCGGATGTAGCCATGCCGCCTGCGCGCTTGCCGTGGCAGTTGATAAACTCGCAGTCGCGGATTTCGAATCCTGACATGGCATTGTCGCCCGAGGAGACATACACCGTGGCATTGTCATTGAGGTCTGAGGCGTTCTGGATCGTCATGCCGGAAATCTTGACGTTAGGCGCGTGCACGTAGAATACAGTGTTAGTCCTGGCCGGTTCCGCCTGCGAGCCGCCGTCGAGGATCGTAAGACCCTTGCCCGCACCAATTATCGTCAAAGACTTGGTAATTGTGATTTTACTCGTAACCTCATACAAACCCTCATTGAGGATAATCTCGTCGCCGCTGGAAGCGGTGGAGATTGCGTTGGAGAGTCCGGCAAAGTCACTTACCGTGGTTTGCGCGGCACCGGCGGTGAATGAAATGCTCGCGACAAGCGCGGCTGTTGCTATGAGAGTTTTCGTGTTCATGACGCGGATATTTTCGCAAATACCCGCCTGTCAAGCAACTACTCACATGGGTAATTCGTTCAAACAAGGATCAGAGGCCAAGCTCCACGGCTTGCCTGGCGGCGACGCGCTCCGACTCTACGGCGGCCGCGGCGCGGTCGATCTGAAGACCGAAGGCCGCGCCTTCCACGCTGCCGCGGTCACCGATCGGCTCGTCGCCGAAATGCGTCGCCATGATGGAGAAGATGCGCGAGAAGTTCGCGTCGCAGGAGCTGAAGTGCATATCCTTCTCGCTTATGCGGTTGGTGAGTACGACCTCCACCGCGTCAAGGCCCGGATCGATCAGGAAATAGCATCCCGTGGCGCCCGCGTGCCCGACGGCTTCCATCGTGTTGACGTCGGCGAAGTACTGCCCGAACCCAACGAACCCGGACTTCGCGAAGAAAGCCGGCGTGCGGTTGAATTCCGGCTTGAGGCAGCGGCGGAGAAGCGCGTCGACGCCCTGCGGCGTGAGAATGCCGTTCCTTCGCGTGCGGCGGATGTCGAGGAGATGGCGGCCGAACCTGACAAGGTCGGGCGCGGTAATCTGAAGCCCAGCCTGGCCCTGGTGCGCCGCGAAAGCCGAATGCTCCATGCCGAGCGGACGGAAGATGCGGTCGCGAGCAAGATCAGCGACATCCGCCGCCCCCGTCACCTTCTCGCAAATCTCGGCGAGGATGTCGTAACCCTGCGACATGTAGCGGAATCTCTCGTTAACCTCCGCTTCCTTGAACATGGTCTCGTAAAACTCGTCGTGACGCACTGCGTCCACCGATTTCGCCACATGGCCCGTCTTGTTGCGCCAGCCGGAGGTGTGGGTCATCAGGCTGATGATAGGCACGTCCGCGCCCTTGAACTCGGGAATGTACTTCTGCACATAGTCGAGAAGCGACACCTTCCCCTCTTCGGACAGCTGCATCAGCAGAGTCGCGGTGAAGACCTTCGTGATGGAGGCGACGTGAACAGGCGTGTTCTCGTCAAACCCCTTCCAGCCCTTCTCGGCGACGAAGCTGTAGCGCGTCTTCCCGTGCTGCTCGTAGGCGCAGCTCATGCACTTGAGCGCACCACCCTCGAATTCGCCCGTGAGAAAGGCGTCCACGCGCGCCTTCGCGCCGCCGTCGGCCGCGATTGCGGAGACGGAGAGGATTGCGGTCATGGCTGCGATTGCGTTGACTTTCATGTCATTGTTCCTTTCATTTCAGATTCAATGTCGGCCGGCGCTCCCCGGCGAGATCCTTCTCGCGCAAAAGGCGCCATGCGTTCTCGCGGATGTCGTCCATCCCCTTGCGCAGGTGGCCGCAGGGAAGAGGGAACAGTCTGACGAGATGCGTCGCATGCCCCGGCACGGAGGCCTCGTACTTGTCGAGGAACACGCCGACGTCCTCCTGCCGCCACACGTCGCGGACGCGCCATTTGCACATCAGCCCGGCCGCCGCGAGGTCGAACGGCACGACCTGCTCGCGGCTCGACGTGTTGTAGAGGCCCGCGGCTATCGAGCCGTCGGCGAGCGGACGCGCCCAGATCTCCCACCCATCCCCCTCGGCAATGCATCCTGCGCCCTTCCCGAGCGGATCCTGGTCGATCTCGACCACTTCGTCGTTCGAAAGGAGCGAGAGCGTGAAGTCGTCGATCTTCGTGAGGTCGCAGCCGATGAGCAGCGGCGCGGCGAGGAGCGACCAGAGCGACACGTGCGTGTACTGCTCGTTCGGCGCGAGGCGCGACGGCCCGCCGTCGTTCCAGCATACGTTTCCGACGCAGAGCATGTCGGGGTCGTTCCACGCGCCGGGCTCGGTGTAGTAGAAGAGCTTCTTCTGCTTCTCGATCGCCGCGGAGACCGAGCTCCACGTGTCGAACACGTCGCCCGTCGTGCGCCAGCTCTGCGCACCGACGAGCCGCCCCCACGCGCTCACGTTCTCCATGCCGTACTGGCAGAGCGAGAAGTAGATGTCGCGCTCCTGGTGCGCGAGCGCACGCCCCATGACGAGATACGGATACATCGCGCGGTCGAGCCCCTTGCCGAAAGCGACGTCGTCGTAGAAGCACCAGTCGTGCTTCAGGTAGTCGAAACCCCAGTCCGCGAACGTCTTCGCGTCGAACTCCTCGTGCTGCCAGCTTCCCGCGGCGCGCCCGCAGGTGAAGGGACCCGGGCTCGAGTAGATGCCGGCCTTGAGGCCCTTCGCGTGGATGTAGTCCACCAGCCCCTTCATGTCGGGAAAGCGCCGGTTCGCGGCGATTCGCCCCTCGTCATCGCGCAGCGGCCCGTCGAGGTCGGGATCCTCCTTCGCGCGCTCGGGGATGTTCTGCCAGAAGTCGTCGATGTTGACGTAGGCGTATCCGTGGTCGGCAAGCCCCGTCGCGACGAGCGCATCCGCCGCCGCGCGCACCTTCGCGTCCGACACGCTACCGCCGAAGGCGTTCCAGCTGCTCCAGCCGAGCGCGGGCGTGAGGCCTATCCTCTCCCCGACCCTGATCGTCAGCGTCTTCTCGGCCTTGCCACAGGCGTTTTCCGCGGCAATCGTCACGGGATAGTCGCCGGGCTCTTTTATCGAGCCGGTGATGACGCGCGTATCGGGGTTGAAGAACAGCCCCGTCTGCGCCGCAGCGAAGTCGTCTCGGTCTACCGCCTCGACTTTCAACTTTGGACTTTCAACTTTCAATTTGATCGGCCGCCGGCCGGTGACGGGCACGCGGTAGAGGATCGGCTTGCCGGGACGCACGCCGTAGACGCACGGACCGTTCACGCGCGGCGCATCCGCCGCGGGAGGCGTGAGGATGCCGAGCTGGCGCGATGTCTTCCGGACGTCGTTCGGGAGCCGCGCGCCGTCGCGGCACACGACGCGCGCCTCGCCCCAGACCGCGAGAACGCCTTCGCCGGACCCTTCGACCGGATCGACGGCCAGCGTCATCGCCTGCACGCCCGTCACGTCGACATGCGCCTTCACCTCTTCCTTGTCGCCAAAGGCCGTCTGCGGCGAAACCCAGAGCTCCCGGCCGTCCCCAAGGACGCGCAGCACGACGGCTCCCTTTGCGCCGGACTTGTCGACGCCGCACGAGGCCTCGAACGAAAGCGCCTCGCCGCCAAGCGGAATCTCCACTGCGAACGCCGCCGGCATCCGCATCCCGAAGAAGTGCTTGTGCGCGGACGTGGAGAACCGCTTCTCAAGCGCCGTGCAGGCGACTTCCACCGCGCCTTTCCCGCGCACGACCTTCGAGACGTCGAACTGCTCGCAGGGAATCTGCTGTCCGGCAAACGCCGTTCCCGCGGCGACAAGCGCCCATGCCAACAACCTTTTCATGCCCGTCACTCCACGACTATCTGGTAGAAGCCACTCGGCTCGTTCTTCGCTTTCGGAATCTCGAGCGTCAGCACACCGTCCGCCGACGCGGGATTTTCGAAATACACGACGGGCGCGTCCTTGAGCCCTGCGAGGGTTACGGACTTCCTGTAGCCGTACCGATGGCCCGCCGCGGCGTTGCCGATAGTGATGGACACCTTGTCGGACGACACGGCAAAAGGAACCTCAACCCCTTCGCCTCCGATCACTGGCGCATCGGGTTCGGTTGCCGAGCCGCTTCCGCCGAGCCCCGTCAGCTTCAGCGCGCAAATGCGGCTGACGGTCGTCGCCGTCACCGTAATGCCGAAAACAGTCTTGGTCGTAGTCGCGCCGCCGTCCGAGACGAGATAGACGCCGTACGAGCCGTCGCTCAGCTGCGGACCGAGCGCGATTCCCTCGTACACGATCATGTTGTTCAGGTCAGTGCCCGTGAAAGATACGAGAGGACTGCCCTTCGCGACCAAGGATACTGTGGAGTTAGTCACCGAGGAAAGATTGGAAACCTCCGTCGCCGCCGCAAGCGCGCCAGTCGTTATGCGGTAAATGCGGCACCGCCCCCAGGTGACGATGCTGACTTCACGCTCGAGCGCCAAAAGCGAACCGTCCGGCAATGCGCAAAGCCCCGAGAGGCCGCACTCAGCGAATGTGGCATTGGCGCAGGGATCGCAAGCATAAGCCCACTCTCCGGCCGCCTGCCAGCCGTCCTGCGCCGTCGTGCGCGTGTAGCGCGTCAGGCGCACAACCGTGCTTACAGTCGTATTTCCGCTTGACGATTCGCCGTCGCACATGAGCGCCTGTTCGTTCGCCGTCCACATCGTGAGTCCGTCGGGGGAGATCGTCAGCGACTCGAGCGACAGGTTTGAACGGAGCTTGTCGCGCTGGATTGCCGGGACTGGTGCCGTCCTGCCCGTAGCCGTGCCATCGGTTCCAAACTCGGAGATGGACGGCGGCGTCCATTCGGAGCTCGCCCACAATGTGCCGGAGAGCGGATCACGCGCAAGGCCCTCGGCATCGCGGAGGCCCGCAGGCGAAACCGCCGCGCCCAGCACCTGGCTCTCGACGGCGCCTGTCGCCG
>CAMOCC010000096.1 GCA_946610035.1 uncultured Verrucomicrobiota bacterium | reverse complement strand
TGCCTTCCAGGTCGCGGAGCGCGAAAGGGGTGAAACCGCCGCCGAGGAGGTCCTTCTCGATGCCATCCACGGCGGCGGTTTCATGCAGGTTTGAGGGCGGCATGGACGTTATGAATGAAGGGATGAAACAATGGGCGGAAATAACGGAATAGGGCTCGGCAACAACATGCCGCCAATCGTCAACTATCCCGGCGTCGGAAATGTCGGGAACGTCGGCGGCGTGCAGCAAGGCGGAGCGCTGCCGAACGTCGCGCCGTGGCGGTCTACAGAGCCTTTTTATGCGCAGAACCGCCGGATTAGTCTCTTTTTTGCTATAATATGCGCATTGCCGGGCGACGGTTTGCCAAAGCTATGGAGGTCGATGCGCGATGCGAGGCTACAGGGTCAGACATGGTTACCACAGTAAATTACCACACTAGCGGGAGTTTATGATATACTGTTCGTCATGAGACGTTGCAGGATAAACCTAAGCGTCGCAGTTGAAAGGCCGCAATCACGATCGCGGCCTTTCAACTGCGACGCTTAGGATTATACAAAAGGTACCCCGGCGGGTGGGGTTCAATCACGTGCGGGGACGTGGTTCTTCAGCTGCCTTGCGATGTCCGTGATGCGGACGGGCCATAGGCGCGAAGGAGTCTTCGCCTCAAGCGCGGCCTCCTCCCCGTCCGGTAGGGCGGACAGCAAGTCAAGCCCCGTCATCTCCTCAAGTTCGTCGATGCTTGCGATGTAGCGGGCGGGCCACGCCTTCCACGGGACGTCCTGCTCTATGACGACCGCGAGCGCCCTGACCTCGCCGCCGTTCTGGGCGACGACGAGCTGCCAGAACATCGACGGCACGTCGATGTCCGAGCCGCTAAGCGTCTCCCCCGCGCCGTGGACGCATCCCACGATCACCCATATCTCGCCCCAGCGCGCCGTCCAGAGGTCGGAGATGCGGTGCTCGAATTCGCGCCAGATGCCGCGGTTGAGGGCTGGCGACTGCGCCGTCACGTTGGAAAGGAGGAACGTCTTCGCCTGCGCTTCGGGTCCGAAGCGCGAGGCGATTGCGTAGTTAGGGACCATGTGCCCCCTGTCGAAGCCGGTCCTTGCGAAGTCCGTCGTCACCGGCGACGACTCCGCCTCGCCGTCCTTCCTGAAGGCGGGGCGCGGCGCGGTCTCGAACCGGACCTCCGGCGGGACGTGGTAGGCGCACCAGACGGGGTGCCGCAGCCTCGGGGACCAGCCGACGAGGAATTCGCCCCTGTCGAGCACCTTGATGTCGTCCGGCGCAGGCTCGCGGACCCTCACCGGTACGCCTGCGAAAAGGACCTCGCCGGACGGCGCCTTTCGCGGCAGCGTGACGACGGCGTCCTCGCCTGTGAGCCCGATGCCGTCCGTGACGTCGCCTGCGGGATTGCCGATCCACAGCAGGGCTTCCGTAACGAACGCCGGCCAGGCCGCGCGCCTCTCCTCCAGCCACTTGCGCGGATGGTGGACGAACCAGACGCCGCCGATGAGCCATGACACGAAGGCGAAAAGAAAGACCGCCGCACAAATTCGTGCGAGCGATCTCCCCTTTGATGGACGTTTGCGACGGGCCTTGGCCGTCATAGGTCCCCGAGTTCAATCCGGATCGTCCGGCTCTTGATCGCTTGCGTTCTCATCTTGGAATCGTCGCCGGGGCCGTGGCGGACAATGCCGTCCGACGAGACTTGCTCGGGCCTGGTGTCTGGCACGATGATTTTTGCGCCGCATGCGGGACACTCGGTCGCCAGGCCGATCATGTCCAGCGACGCCTCTATTTCGGTGTTGCACTTCTCACACGCGAAACTGGTGAAGCCGTCTTCGTTGTTCATAGTTTACTCCCCATCGTATGCTGTCGCATAAACAAGTGTATTATAGCCAAATTTTCAGTCGATGTAAAGTGGCTCTATCGTCCTAGTGTCGCGCGGACGAGTCGGTTTCGCCGGCTTTTCCGGCCTTGAAACAGGGGGTCCCGAATGTATTTCGGGCTGTTGCACCGCCTGCGGAGCCCCGACGAGGGCGGGCTGGGTCTCATTTGCTTGCGAGCCCGAACCCATGGTTGCGCGGTATATCGCACGGCAGCCGATTAGCACGAGCCACAGGAGCGTGAACGCGGCGATGAACAGCACGAGGAGCCGCCACACGACCGGCGGGATGGACGGCATGCTGAACTTGAACCGGGGCTTGTCGTCGTAGTCGTCGGCGGCGTAGGACCGTGTATATTCCATTTCGGGCGGTTCGGGAAGCGGTTCCTTGAAGAGGCTCGGATTCACCTGCGGCGGCGGGGTCGGCGACACGAACTCCTGCTCCAGGACGAAATCGGACTGCTTTGGCTCCGGTGCCGGCGGCGGGGGCGCGGGCTGGACCGGCGGCGGAGGAGGTGGCGCGAAGTCGACCGGCGCCTCGACCGGCGCAGGTGCGGGCTGGGGCGGCGGAGGGTTGAAGGCCCCGGTCGTCTCGACAGGCTGGGGCGGCGGAAGGGGGGCGGACGAGGTGTCCGGCGCAAGGACGGGGCGCGAGGCGCGCCTGTGGATGGTCGGCTCGCGGTTCCCGGCGTAGATGTCCATGAACTCGGCTATCATGGGCTGGGGGTCGATTTCCACTGCTTCGCAGTAGAGCTTCACGAAGCCTCGTCCGTATATCGGCGCGGCTATCCTGGAGAAGTCCTCGTTCTCGAGGGCTTCGATCTGCTGAACCATCAGGTGCGTCTTCTGCGCCAGCTGGGTGCTGGTCATCCCCTTGGCCTCGCGGGCCCGACGCAGTGTGGAGCCGAATTCGATCATGACTGTTCCTCCTGGATTGAATCTGCTTCGTCAAAGTTTGCGCCCTCGTCGGGCGTGTCCGCCGTTTCGTCGGACGACGCATCGCCGCCGCCGCCGGGGGCGTCCGCCTCCGCTCCCGAGTCGTCGCCGTTCAGGATCGCGACAAGCTGGTCCTGGTCCATGACGATCTGGCGCGGACCCATTCCCTGCGGGGCGCTGACGATCCCGCGCTCTGTCAGCATGTCGAGGATCTTGGCGGCGTGGTTGTAGCCCCAGCCCATCTGACGCTGGAAGTGGGATGTGGACGCGCGTTTCGTGTTGATGATGCACTCGACGGCCTTCTTGAAGTCGTCCGCGTTCGCGGCGGCCTTGACCTGCGCGCGCTCGGCGGCCTTCTCCTCGGCCTCCGGCTTGGGCTGGTTGTCGGGGTCGTCCTCGTTGGAGGCGAAGGGGTCGTCGATCTGCGCCTCCTTGACGCGTCCGAGCTTGGTTGCGAACTTCTCGTCGAACTGGACGTTGGAGTGCTCGCCGATGAACTCGGTGATGCGGGCGATTTCGTCGTCCGATATCCACGCGCCCTGTGCGCGGATGAGGATGCCGTCCTTTCCCTTGAAGAGCATGTCGCCCTTGCCGATGAGGTTCTCGGCGCCCGTGTCGTCGAGGATGGTGCGCGAGTCGACGGACGACGATGTCTTGAATGCGACGCGGCCTGGGATGTTGGCCTTGATTGCGCCTGTGATGATCTTCGCGTCCGGACGCTGTGTGGCGAGGATGAGGTGGATGCCGGCCGCGCGCGCCTTCTGGGTGATGCGCTGGATGTCGGGGTTCACCTCCTTGCCGCACTGTCCGATCAAGTCGGCGGCCTCGTCGATGATGATGACGATGTAGGGGACGGTTCTCGGAATGTCGGAGTTGACGGCCTTGTCTTCGCCGAACATGTCCGTCTGGGTGAACGTCTTCCTGTGGTTGAAGTCGTAGATGTTCCTCACGTGCGCGCGGGCGAACATCTTGAGGCGCTTCTCCATCTCCGCGACCGCCCAGTGGAGGGAGAAGACGACCTTGCGGTTGTCGGTGATGACGGGGACGAGGAGGTGGGGGATGTTGGCGTACGGGGTGAACTCGACGCACTTGGGGTCCACCATGATGAGCTTCAGCTGCTCCGGTGTGCGCGTCATGAGGAGTCCGTTGATCAGCGAGTTGAGGCACACCGACTTGCCCTGGCCCGTCGCGCCGGCGACGAGCATGTGGGGCATGGACGCGAGGTCCGCGACGAGCTCCTTGCCGTCCGCTCGCTTGCCGAACAGAAGCGGCAGCTCCGCCTTCGCGTTCTTCCACGCGTCGGACTCGAATATCTCGCGGAAGGAGATTCCGGCGGGCTTGAGGTTCGGGACCTCGATGCCGATGCACTCCTCGCCGGGGATCGGGGCCTCGATGCGCAGCGACTTCGCGTGCAGCGAGCCCTTGATGTTGTCCGCTATGTTCGTGACTGCGGAGTAGCGCGTCCCCGGTTCGAGGAGGATCGCGTACTTCGTGACGACCGGGCCCTGCACGGTGTAGCTGAGCGTCGCGTCTATGTCGAAGAGCTTGAGGGTGTCGATTAGCTTCTGGCTCATCATGCCGACGTCGCTGTGGTCGGCCGTGGACGCCTTGAGCGGATTGAGGAGGTCCGCCGACGGCAGGATGTAGGGCCCCTTGTCCTCCGGCTTCTCCGGGGCCGCCTCCTGTGGGGCGGACGGCTTCTGCTCGGCTTTGGGCTGGCGGACGGCGGGCGCGGCCTTCGCCGGGGCGGGCGGCGGCTCGTTCGCCCCGGCCTCGCGCACGCGCGCCGCGGCGAGGCTCTTCTCCTCGGCCGCCCTGCGCGCCTCCTCCTTCGCCTCCGCGCGCGCACGGGCAGCCGCCTCCGCACGCTCCTTCGCGGCTTGCTTCGCGGCCTCCTTCTCGGCGCGGATGCGCTCCTTCTCGGCCTCGCGCTGGCGCTTCGCCTCCTCTCGGACCTTGCGGGCGATCTCGTACTGCTCCTTCGCCTCCTCGTACTCGGGCGTGCCGGGCAGTGCGCCGCCGGGGTTGAAGCCGGGTTCGCCGCCGACGGCCCAGCGGGCGAGGAAGGAGAAGAAGGACGCTATGTTCTTCGCGCCTATGGAGGCGACGAGGGACGCCGCCATGAGGAGGAGGAGTATGACGCTCGCGCCGATGTCGGATATGAGAGGGAGCAGCACCTTCCCCGCGAGCAGGAAGCCCGTTATCCCGCCCTCGTTCATGTACCCGAAGTGGCGCTGGAGCGCGGCGATGCCGGGGGCGTGCGGCTCGACGATGTACAGCAGGCACGAGAAGCTCACGATGAAGCACCCCGTCCACAGCGCCCTGAGGCCAGGGCGGAAGGGGTGGCCGGTCGCGAGGCGGATTCCGTACACGACGCACACGACGGGGATGACCCACGCGGCGAGTCCGAAGAGGGAGTAGGCGGTGTACGCGAACCAGTCGCCGATGGGGCCGAGCCAGTTGACGCTCGGCTGCACCGGGGTCTGGAGCGACGCCATCGAGTGCCAGTCGTAGGTGAGGAGCGCGGCGAGCGGGAAGAGCGAGAGCGTGAACAGGATCCAGCCTGTGAAGCGTCTTTCGGTGTGGCCGCCTTCGCGGTCCGGTGTCTGCTGCTTTGAATCGGATGATGCCATTTGCGGGTCGGTGGGATTAGTTGTTGGGTGATTTCACGGTCTCGGGCGGCCTGTTCGTCGCGGCCGGCTGCGGACGGCTGGCCGTCAGTTCCGACAGGCGCTTCTCGAACACCTGCAGTGCGGACTCCTTCGTCACGGACCCCGGCATGAGCGCGATGTAGATGAGGATCGAGAACACCAGGGCGATGAGCTTCAGCCAGAAGTTCCTCGTGAACATGCCGAAGAACCTGCGGAAGAAGCCGCCCACGGCAGATGGATGTTTGCGCTTCATTTCGCCGCCCTCCTCTTCCATGTTATCGGCTGGAACAGTATCCTATGCGCCGTGTCGGTCAGCAGCTGGAGGAAGCGGCTTTCGCGCGATTCCCCGAGCAGGGCCTTCCTTATCCAGCGGTGGACGGCGGCTGGGGCGTTCGGGCCTTCGTAGCGCACGAGGCGCCCGTTGTGCGCGACGGAGACGGTCCCGCGCTCCTCCGAGACCACGACGACAAGCGCGTCCGTCTCCTCCGAGAGCCCCACGGCCGCGCGATGGCGCATTCCGCTCTGGATGAGGTCCGGGTTGTTCGAGACGGGGAAGATGCAGTGCGCCGACGCGAGGCGCCCGTTCCTGATCACGGACCCTCCGTCGTGGAGGGGGAGGGGCGGGGTGAAGAGGCTCGCCAGGAGCTCCCTCGATATGATGGCGTCGATCCTCACGCCCGTGTCCTCGTAGCCGCGCAGGGAGATGCCGCGCTCGAAGGCGAAGAGCGCCCCGATCCGGCGGGAGGCGAGGTCCATGATCGCGTCCGTAAGACTGTCCGGCGTGATCGAGCCGTCCTTCGACCCCTTGCTCTTCTCGAAGTTGCCGAACGCGCCGACGGTCGCCAGCATTCGACGTATCTCGGGCTGGAATATGACGACGGAGGAAATGGCCAGGTAGAGCAGGAGGTACAGGATTATCCGCGAAAGGACGTAGAAGTGGAAGAGGTAGGTGAACGCGCCCAGCACGACGACCAGCACGGCGACGCCCATGAGCGTCTGGCCGAAGCGCGATCCCCACGCACGCTTCAGGATTGCGTATATGACTACGTAGAGAATCGCGATCTGGACTATGGCGGAGAGTACTTCCATCTACGCTAGACCCCCGTTTTGGCGTTGTCGGCGCCGTCGGACGCCGTGTGTTCGCGTTGCAGGCCGAGGAGGGCTTCCACGTCGCGCCCGTCCATGGTCTCCTTCTCCAGGAGCGCCTTCGCGAGCGTCTCCAGCCTGTCTCGGTTCTTGTTGATGAGCTTCTCGCCCTTCGAGTAGGCGTCCGACACGAGCTTCGACACCTCCGCGTCGATGGCTCGCGACGTCTCCTCGCTGAAGGCGGGCGGGAGCTCCGCCGAGGTGAAGGAGCTCGGCTCCTTGAACGCCTGGAAGCCGAACTTGTCGCTCATGCCGTACGTGCAGACCATCTTGCGGGCGATGTCCGTCGCCTGGGCGATGTCCTGCGCGGCGCCCGTCGAGAGCTCTCCCGTGAAGAGCTTCTCCGCGATCCTGCCGCCGCAGGTGACGACGAGTTCGTCGAGGAAGTGGGATTTCGTGCGGTTGAGGACGTCCTTCTCGGGGAGGGACATCGTGGCGCCCAGGGCGCGTCCGCGCGGGATGATCGTCACCTTGTGGAGGGGGTCCGTATGCTCGAGGAGGAGCTGCAGCAGCGCGTGGCCCGACTCGTGCCAGGCCGTTATCTCGCGGTCGTGCTGCGAGTAGCCCGCGGACTTCCTCTCGCGGCCCCAGAGTATCTTGTCCCTCGCCTCGTCGAGCGTCGCCATGTCGACGCCGTCGAGCCGCTTGCGGACGGCCATGAGGGCCGCCTCGTTGAGGAGGTTCGCGAGGTCCGCCCCCGAGAAGCCGGGCGTCCCGCGCGCGACGCGCGAGATGTCCGCGTCCGGCGCGAACTTGATCTTCGCGCCGTGGAGCTTGAGGATGTCCTCGCGCCCCTTGAGCGTCGGCAGGTCCACCATCACCTGGCGGTCGAAGCGGCCGGGCCTGAGGAGCGCGGCGTCCAGGGTGTCCGGACGGTTCGTGGCGGCGATCACGATGACGCCCTCGTTCGCGTCGAAGCCGTCCATCTCGACGAGCATCGTGTTGAGGGTCTGCTCGTAGGCGTGCGAGCCGCCGATCGCGCCCGCTCCGGTGCGCTTCATGCCGATGGAGTCGATCTCGTCGATGAAGACGATGCAGGGCGCGCGCTTCTTCGCCTCCGCGAACATGTCGCGCATGCGGCTCGCGCCGACGCCGACGAACATCTCCTCGAAGTCGCTCCCCGAGATGGCGAAGAAGGGGACTCCCGCCTCGCCCGCGATGGCGCGCGCGAGGAGCGTCTTGCCCGTGCCGGGCGGGCCCACCAGCAGGACGCCCTTCGGGATCCTGCCGCCGAGCTTCCTGAAGTCGTCCGGCTTCTTGAGGAACTCGACGATCTCCTGCACCTCCTCCTTCGCCTCGTCGATGCCCGCGACGTCCGCAAACGTCGCGCGCTTCTTCTCCTCCTTGCCCGTCAGCATCTTGGCGCGCGACTTGCCCATGCCGAAGGGCCCACCCTCGCCGCCGAGGCGGCGCGCGAAGAGCCAGTAGAAGAGGAATATGGTGCCCCCGAAGAAGAGGATGTTCATGATGAGCGGGGAAAGGGCGCTCGTCTCGTTGCGTACCTTTACGTTCACGCGGCGGTCCAGGAGCTCGTTCATGATGCGCTCGTTCTCGCCCGGGACCAGGTACACGCGGTAGCGCGCCTTGGCGGAATACCCGTCGGGAAGGGATTCCTCCAACTCGCCTTCGAGGTAGGTCGCCCCCTCGTCGTGGTTGATGACGCGCATGACGGGTTCCTTGACAACGCCCTTGGCGAGGGCTGCGCGGAACTCGACGACTGAAAGTTCGCGAGGCTTCGAGGCCTTGTCGCCCACCTTGAAGAACGACATTGCCACGAGCACTGCGAGACCGATGAGGAGCCACGGTCTGGCGGAGCTTGTGCTTTTTTTGTCCATGGACTATAATTATACCAAAAATCGCGGGGGAAATGCGGAATTTTTGCGGATTCGTCGTCGTGAGGGGGTCTTTAACCACGGAACACACTGACGCCCGCATTCGCGGGACACGGAAGGCAGCATGAAAGATACCTTCGGGCAAAACGCTGGCATTCGTCCACATTCGACGCCGAGTATTGTAGTCTTCCGGCAGTCGAATGCGACACGACATTATTGAGTCCATCGCGGAGCGATGGACCCCCTGAGCGACGCAACCCCCTGAAAGTGCTGCACTAGAGCTGCCTTACGCAGGGGGTCCGTCGCTCCGCGACGGACATTCACAGCTCTCGCCCTGAATCAAACAAATCGGGAGCGCGCGAGGAAGCGAATGGGTTGAGACTGGGAAGTCGAAAAGCTCCACGCCTATATTTGTTGCGTCGCGGAGCGACGCAACCCCCTAAGCGACGCAACCCACGTAGCAGCGAGGCAGTCAGGAAAATGGTCAGTCCCGAGGTCAGGAAAATAGTCAGGAAAATGGTCAGTAATCAAAAAGAAAAAGAGCATTTCCCCCCAGACCCCCTATTTGAGAAAAATAAAAAAGCACTCCCGCTATCGCGTGAGTGCGGCGCGCGCGCGCACACACACGCGCGAGGGGAAAGGCTCGCCGAAGCCGGGCTCGTTCGCGTCGCGACGATGAGCATGAAGCTGAAGGCAAAGTCCTCCCAAGCTGCATAGCGGGCACCTCCCGAGGTACATGGCAGGTACCTCGCGAGGTGGGCACAGGGTACCTCGCGAGGTGGACGGTATGCGCCTTGCGGCATTCCCGGCATCGCGGTCATATCGCAGACCACGCAGGCGGCTGACAACAAGGGCGAAG
>CAMOCC010000095.1 GCA_946610035.1 uncultured Verrucomicrobiota bacterium | reverse complement strand
GTGGAGCGTCCGTATCAATGAGACCGACCGGCTTGTGTTCCGCATCGTGGAAGACAGAATTGAAATCCTGGCCTGCAAGGGTCATTACGACTGACATACACGGCGAACAAATGCAAGGACATGCCTAATCAAGTGAAACAAAGACAAAAAGAACGCGTCGCTGATTGGACGTGGATTATCGCTGTTATGGTATGCTTGGCATGTTCGTTTTGTGGCGCAACCGATAACAGCATGGATGGTTTCATAGCCAGATCAATAAAGGGAATCTATTCTGTTACATCTTCTGTTGATGTCATTGTCACGGGACAAGCCAACACGGACTTGCTTGTCTGCGTGCCGTATCCCGAAAGCAATACTTATCAGGACATCTTCTGGCTTAACAGCATACATTGTACCAACTGAACATCCAAACTTTCCGCCACGCAGGCGGCGGATTTTGATATAATATCACCCATGAACCTAGAAGAACTCACTGCCGTTTCGCCCATCGACGGGCGCTATGCCAACAAATGCCCCGAACTCAAGGAGGTATTCTCGGAGTACGGCCTCGTGAAGAGGCGCGTCCTCGTCGAGTGCACGTGGCTCGAGGCCCTGTGCGACGCGAAGGAGATAAAGGAGTGCAAGGCCCTCTCCGCGAAGGAGCGCAGGGAGCTTCGCGCAATCGCGTCGGACTTCTCCGTCGAGGACGCGGCGAGGGTCAAGGAGATCGAGAATACCACCAACCACGACGTCAAGGCGGTTGAATACTTCCTCAAGGAGCGCATCAAGGGGACGAGCCTCGAGTCGCGCACCGAGTTCATACACTTCGCCTGCACGAGCGAGGACATCAACAACATGTCCCACGCGCTCATGCTCAGGGACGGCAAGGCGGTCGTCCGCGCCGCTATGGACGAGATGACGGGGAAGATCGTCTCGATGGCGAAGGCCGCGGCGAAGGTCCCGATGCTCGCCCACACGCACGGTCAGCCCGCATCCCCGACGACCGTCGGCAAGGAGCTCGCCGTCGTATCCGCCCGCCTCAAGCGCCAGGCGGCCGAGATCGACAGGCTCGTGATGCCGGCCAAGATGAACGGCGCGGTCGGCAACTTCAACGCCCACCTCGCCGCGTACCCGGAGGTCGACTGGGAGAGGCTCAGCGACAAGGTGATCCGCTCGCTCGGGCTCCGCCAGAACCGCCTCACGACGCAGATCGAGTCGCACGACGGCATAGCCGAGCTCTTCGACGCGATGTGCCGCTGGAACTCCGTCCTCCTGGACTTCGACAGGGATGTCTGGATGTACGTGTCCATGGGCTATTTCAAGCAGCGGACGGTGAAGGGCGAAATCGGGTCCTCCACCATGCCCCACAAGGTCAACCCCATCGACTTCGAGAACTCCGAGGGGAACCTCGGCCTCGCGAACGCCGTCCTCGGGTTCATGGCGAGGAAGCTCGCGATATCCAGGATGCAGCGAGACCTTACTGACTCGACGACGCTCCGCAACATGGGCGTCGGCTTCGGCTACACGCTCATAGCGATCCGCTCCACCCAGAAGGGGCTCGGCAAGCTCGAGCTCAACGAGGAGCGCCTCGCCGAGGACTTGGACCGCAACTGGGAGGTGCTCGCCGAGCCGATCCAGACCGTCATGCGCAAGGTCGGGATGGACCATCCCTACGAGCGGCTGAAGGAGCTTACGCGCGGACGCCGCGTCACGGCCGAGATCATGCAGGACTTCGTGAAGGCGCTTCCGCTCCCGAAGGCGGACAAGGCGCGCCTCCTGAAGCTCACGCCCGCGACGTACACCGGCCTCGCGGAGAAACTCGCGAAGCTGGCCTAGCCGGCGGATAGCCAAGAAAGGATACAGCCATGCAAACCGCTTTGATCACCGTAGGCGTGATGGCGCTCGTCGCGTTCGTCCTCGTCGTCTGGGTCGTCGGACTCTACAACGGCCTTGTAGTCCTCAGGAACCGCTTCAAGAACGCGTTTTCGCAGATCGACGTCCAGCTGAGGCGGCGCTACGACCTCATCCCCAACCTCGTCGAGACGGCGAAGGGCTACATGGCGCACGAGCGCGAGACGCTGACCGCCGTCACCGAGGCGCGCAACATCGCGGCGAAGGCGGCGTCCGCCCTCGCGTCCGCACCCGGCGACGCAAGCGCGGCGGCGGCGTTCGCGAAGGCTGAGACAGGTCTCGCCGGCGTCCTTTCGCGCCTCATGGCCGTGGTCGAGCGCTATCCCGAACTGAAGGCCGACAAGCACATGTCGCAGGTCATGGAGGAGCTTTCGTCGACCGAGAACAGAATAGCGTTCGCGCGTCAGGCGTACAACGACGCCGCGACGGAGTACAACACGAAGCGCGAGCTGTTCCCGACGTCCATCGTGGCGGGGGTGTTCAACTTCGCGCCCGCCGCGCTTCTCGAGGCGACGGAGACTGCGGAGCAGCGCGAGGCTCCCAAAGTCAAGTTTTGATGGACCCCTTCGCACTCCAGCACGAGGCCCGCAAGAAAACGGGGCGGCTTGTCGTGCTTGCAGTTGCCGCGGTGGTGTCCGTCGTCGCCTGCCTTGGCTTCGCGCTTTCGGTCGTCTTCTGGATAGCGGCGTGCCTTCTCAAGTCGGGGGACGGATACGGCGTCCGCAATCTGCCGTCCTTCGCCGACTTCATCCTCGACAGCCCCTCGCGGATGCTTGCCGCTGTGCTGATAGCGTTGTTCCTCTACGTGATCGGGATCCTTGTCGAGGGCGGGACAGTCAGAAGCGGCGCATCGCTAATGAATCTCGTCGGCGCAAAGCGGGTGGTGCGGAGGAAGCTTGGCAGGCAGGATGAATGGGAGGAGCGCGGAGCGTCCGGCGGCGGCGGTGCGCAGGGCGACCTCGACATCGCGTTGCTGCGCTACAACAACGTATGCGAGGAGATTTCGATAGCGGCCTGCGCGGACATGCCGTCGCTGTGGGTGCTCGACGGCACGGACTCCGTCAACGCCTTCGTGGCGGGCGTGACGCCGTCGTCCGCGGCGCTCTGCGTCACCGAGGGGGCGCTCAGGTACCTCGAGCGGGACGAGCTGCAGGCTGTCGTTGCGCACGAGTTCAGCCACATCGTCAACGGCGACATGCAGCTCAATTTCAGGCTTCTGTCGGCGATATCCGGCATCACCGCCGTTTCGCGGATGGGCAGGGGGATGTTCAGGGTGTTCAGGGGATCCGGCGACGGGAAGGGCTTCCGCTTCCGCTTCCCGAAGACGAGCGGCGGCAAGGGCGGCGGGGCGATTGCGATTGTCGTGCTCCTCTACTTCCTGGCAGCCACGTTGCTTTGGCTGATCGGGTCGATAGGCGTATTCTTCGCGCGTCTCATCCAGTGCGCGGTCTCGCGCGAGCGCGAGTTCCTGGCGGATGCGTCGTCCGCGCAGTTCACCCGCAACCCCGAGGCGCTGGCGAACGCGCTCAGGCTCACATACCTTGCGGGTGACGCGGGAGGCGACAAGTTCAACCAGTGGAGGGACGACATGGCGCACCTGCTCTTCACGGAGGGAATGCGCAGCAGGTTCGCGACGCATCCGTCCGTCAAGGACCGCATCGCGCGCCTCTCGCGCGGCGGAATCGCCGCGGACGACAGGCTCAAGGAGCGGGTGCGCGCGATCCGCGAGCGCCGCATGGAGGGGCGCAGGGCGATTAACGAGAAAATCCTGCGGAAGGCGGCGGAGAGGAGGCGTGAAGAGGCGATGGCCTTCACCGCGCCGTCCCCCATGGGCGAGGCCGAGAGGCGCGCCGGGGAGCCGGGGGCGTTCGTCGTGCCGGCTGCGCTGAACGCCAGGCTGAGGGGTCCGGACGGCGCCGGCGGGGTGCTCGTCCAGCTGCTGAGGGGACAGACCCCCGCCGAGTGGGGCGCGAGGGCGATGACGAACGCGGCGAGGCGCAGGCTGGCGATCAGGTGCGTGACGATGATTCGCGACACGGAGACTCCGGCGGCGCGGCGCAAGTGGGTGGAGACGATCGAGTCGATCGTTCGGGAGGACGGGGAGTACGATTCCTTCGAGTTCATGGTTTCGGCGGTCGCGCGAAGGCGGCTCGCGCCGGACGCGGGCGTCCGCATCGTGGCGCCGCGCATCCTCATGCCGACGGTCGCGCGGGTCGTCGCGACGGTGGCGGGCTTCGGGAGGGATCCGGCCGCCGGGTATCTCGCGGCGAACAGGAGGCTGTCGCTTTTCGGGGGGCCGCTCCCGCCAATGCCGCCGCCGTACGGCGACGCGGTGGAGTTCCTGGACGGCCTCGGGTCGCTGGAGGCGCTGCCGCCGCTTGCCAAGCGCGAGCTGTTGATGGGGCTCAAGGCGACCGTCGCGCAGGACGGCGCGGTGGCCGACGAGGAGGCCGACTACCTCTCAGCCGTCGCCGACGCCATCGGCGCGATGGGGTGGAACTGAGGCGGCGGCGGGCCGGGCCAAAAACGGCTTTGCGCAAGAAATTCATCCGCGCGGCGCTTGGATTTGATATAATATGTCAAAATGAAAATCGTAGATTGCGACTATTTCGTCGTCGGGTCCGGCATGGCAGGGCTCATGAGCGCGCTTCATCTGGCGAGCTACGGGAAGGTCGTCCTCGCGACCAAGGAGCGTCTGCAGGACTGCAACTCAAACTTCGCGCAGGGCGGCATATGCTGCGTCATGGATCCGGCGGACACCTTCGACAAGCATGCGCGCGACACCATGATCGCGGGCGCCTGGCTCGGGAAGAGCTCGGTCGTCCACGAGATATGCGAGCACGCGCCGGAGGGGATACAGGACCTCATCGACTGCGGCGTGAAGTTCGCCAGGAAGGAGGACGGCACCTGGGACCTTGCGCGCGAGGGCGGGCACAGCGCACGGCGCATCTTCCACGCGGGCGACATAACGGGCGAGAAGTGCGAGGCGGCGATGATACGCAAGGTGAAGGCGCTCGCGAAGAAGAGGGGCCGCAGGACGATCGACATACGCGAGTACGCCATCGTCATCGACCTCATAATGTCCCGCAGGATCGGCTTGAGGGGCGAGAACCGCTGCATGGGCGCCTACGTCCTCGACAAGGAGTCGGGCGAGATATACGCGGTGCGCTCGCCGAACACGATCCTCGCGACTGGCGGCTGCGGCAAGGTCTACCTCTACACGTGCAACCCCGACACGGCGACCGGCGACGGCATAGCGCTCGCCTGGCGCGCCGGGGCGAAGATAGAGAACATGGAGTTCATCCAGTTCCACCCGACGTGCCTCTACCATCCGCAGGCGAAGAGGTTCCTCATCTCGGAGGCGGTGAGGGGCGAGGGGGCGGTGCTCGTCAACAAGAACGGGCGCGAGTTCATGAAGAAGTACGATCCGCGCGGGTCGCTCGCGCCGAGGGACATCGTGGCGCGCTCCATAGACAGCGAGATGAAGCGGACGGGCGACGACTGCATGTTCCTCGACATTCGCAAGAAGGGCGCGAAGTACCTGAAGGGGCGTTTCCCGAACATCTACGCCAAGTGCCTCAGCTTCGGGATCGACATGGCGAAGGACCTCATACCGATCGTCCCCGCGGCGCACTACACATGCGGCGGCATACAGGCGACGACGGACGGCGAGACGTCGATTCGCGGGCTCTCCGCGGTGGGCGAGTGTGCCTGCACGGGGCTGCACGGCGCGAACCGCCTTGCGTCCAACTCGCTCATGGAAGCTCTCGTGTGCGCGAGGCTCACGGCCGCGAGGCTGGGTCCGCACCCCGACCGCTTCAAGGGCGAGCCGCCGGCGATACCGGCGTGGAAGACGGGGAGCGCGGTGCCGCCGGACGAGGCGGTGCTCGTCTCGCACATGTGGGACGAGATACGCCGCCTGATGTGGGACTACGTGGGGATCGTCCGCACCAACAAGCGCCTTGCGCGCGCGGCGCACCGCATCAAGACGCTGCGCAAGGAGATACGCGACTACTACTTCCGCTATCTCGTCACCCCCGACACTCTTGAGCTGCGCAACCTCGCGGTTTGCGCCGAACTGATCGTCCGCAGCGCGCAGAAGCGCCATGAGAGCCGCGGACTCCACTACACCCTCGACTATCCGAGGCTATCGAAGCGCGTCCGGCCCACGGTGCTGGACGGGTTCAGGGGATGAGCAATGGCCGACAAGGAGATTCTGCTTCAAGTACGCGACCTAAAGGTCTGGTTCCCGGTGAAGAAGGGCGTCTTCGGGCGCACCGTCGGGCATGTCAAGGCGGTGGACGGGGTGAGCTTCGACCTGATGCGCGGGGAGACGCTGGGCGTCGTCGGGGAGTCGGGGTGCGGCAAGTCGACGACGAGCCGTGCGATACTCCTCCTCAACAAGCCGACGGGCGGGGAGATACTGCTGGGCGGACGCGACATCCGGAGCCTTTCGGGTGCGGAAGAGCTTGCATACCGCCGCAGGGTGCAGGTCGTCTTTCAGGATCCGCAGGCCTCGCTCAATCCGCGCCACACGGTCATGGAGATCCTCACAGAGGGCATGGTGTACCACAGGCTCTGCAGGAAGGAGGAGCGCCGCGCCAAGGCGGCGGAGCTGCTCGCGGCGGTAGGCCTGCCGGACACGATGCTCGACCGCTATCCGCACGAGTTCTCTGGCGGGCAGCGCCAGAGGCTCTGCATCGCGCGGGCGATCGCGCTCAAGCCGGAGCTGCTCATCTGCGACGAGGCGGTGTCGGCGCTCGACCTCACGATCCGCGCGCAGGTCCTCGACCTCCTCGCCGACCTGAAGCGCAAGCTCGGGCTCACGATCCTCTTCATTACGCACGACCTCGGCGTCGTCCAGCACGTGGCGGACCGCATCATCGTGATGAACAGGGGGCGGATCGTCGAGAGCGGCACGTGCGCCGAGGTGCTCGGCAGTCCGAAGGAGGAATACACCAAACGACTCATGGCGGCGGTGCCCGTGATAGGGAAGCCACTTGCATAAAACACAATTTTTCGCTACAATATAGACAATCATGACAAGCAACGACGAATACGTACTCCAGCTCCTGACCGAACGCGGGTTCCTCATGCCCGAGCAGGTCCAGGCGGCAGCCCAGTCGATGAAGGCCGAGAACGAGACGACCCTGGACGTCCTCGTAAAGAGCGGCGCAATCGGCGAGGACGAGGTTCTAGGCACGGTGGCCGACCAGTTCGGTCTCAAGTACTGCCATGTGAACGCAGACGCGATCAACGCGGACATCGTGAAGGAGATTCCGGGCGACATCGCCAAGAAGTACGGCGTCGTCCCCGTGGTGGCGGACGAGGATTCCATCACCGTCGCGCTGTCCGACCCCATGGGCTACGACGCGATCGACTCGCTCCGGTACGTCCTCCACGGGCGCGACGTGGAGGCGGTCGTCTCCCCGCGCGCGGAGGTCCAGGCCGCCATGGCGAAGCTGTACGCAAGCGAGGCGTCCGCCGACGTCCAGACGCGCGACGAACTCGGTCTGGGCGACGATGGCGAGGCCTCCGGCGACGACGCGCCTGTCATCAAGCTCGCGACGATGATCATCACGACCGCAATCAAGATGAAGTGCTCCGACATCCACCTAGAGCCGATGGAGAAGGAGTTCCGCGTCCGCTACCGCATCGACGGCGCGCTGAGGAAGATGGACTCGCCGCCGAAGCGCCTCCAGCAGGCGATCATATCGCGCATCAAGATCATGTCCAAGATGAAGATCTCCGAGAAGCGCATTCCGCAGGACGGCCGAATCCAGATTTCCGTGAACGGCAAGGACCTCGACCTGCGCGTGAGCTCCGTGCCGACGAACCACGGCGAGTCGATCGTCATGCGTATTCTCGACAAGTCGAACCTCTCCCTCGGCCTCCCGCAGCTCGGCTTCCTGACCGACGACCAGGCGACGTTCGAGCGCCTCATCAAGCTTCCGGACGGCGTAGTGCTCGTCACTGGGCCGACGGGCTCGGGCAAGACGACGACGCTGTACGCCTGCCTCGGGCAGATCAACACGCCGGACAAGAAGCTCATCACGGTCGAGGACCCTGTCGAATACCAGATGAGCGGCATCAACCAGGTGCAGGTGAACAAGGACGTGGGCCTCGACTTCTCGGCGGCCCTCCGGTCGATCCTGCGTCAGGCGCCGAACATCGTCATGATCGGCGAGATCCGCGATGCGGAGACCGCCGACATCGCGATGGAGGCGGCGCTCACCGGCCACCTCGTGTTCTCGACCCTGCACACCAACGACGCGCCTTCGGCCGTCACCCGTCTTCTCGACATCGGCGTCAAGCCGTTCCTCGTCGCGTCCGCCCTGCGCGCCGCGATGGCGCAGCGACTGGTGCGCGCGATATGCGAGAAGTGCAAGGAGGCGTACACGCCGACGGAGCGCGAGATAAGGATGCTGGGGTCCATCTCGAAGACGATGCCGGAGCGCATGTACCACGGCGCGGGCTGCGACAAGTGCGGACGCTCCGGGTACAAGGGCCGCAAGGGCATATTCGAGATCTTCAAGGTCGACGACACCATCCAGCGCCTCATCTTCGACCATGCGCCTGCGACGCTCCTGAGGCAGCGCGCCCGCGAAATGGGCATGCGCACCCTGCGAGAGGACGGCATGCTCAAGGTCGCGAGCGGCATGACGAGCCTGCAGGAGGTCCTGCGCGTCACGATGGGCGACGCGGACTGACGCGAATGTAGAATGTAAAGTGTAAAATGTAAAATTTTAATTGCCAAGGAGGATTTCAAGATGGACATCCACATGGAGGAACTGCTTCAGGCGACGATCGACGAAGGGGGCTCCGACCTCCACATCCGCGCGTACATGCCGCCGGAGCTGCGCGTTCACGGCGACCTCTTCCCGCTGAGCGACGACGCGCTTTCCGAGGAGGACACCTACAACCTCTGCAAGGAGATCGCGACCGAGGAGCAGATGGACGAGGTCGAGAAGAACGGCGGCGCCGACTTCGCGCTGGCGCATCCCGACGGGACGCGCTTCCGTGTCTCCATCTTCAAGGAGAGGAAGCGCTACGGCGCGGTCCTGCGTCAGATCCCCTCGAAGCTCCTGACGATGGAGCAGCTGGGGCTGCCGCCTGTCGTGAAGGAGCTCCTCTTCAAGCCGCGCGGACTCATCCTCGTGACGGGACCGACAGGCTCCGGCAAGTCCACGACGCTCGCCTCGATGCTCGACGTCATCAACCACGAGAGGTCGGTGCACATCATCACCATCGAAGACCCTATCGAATTCTACCACAAGTCGGCCAAGTCGCTCATCACCCAGCGCGAAGTCGGCGACGACGTCCCCTCGTTCGCCGAGGCCATCCGCCGCGCCCTGCGCCAGGACCCGGACGTGATCCTCGTCGGCGAAATGCGCGACCTCGAGACGA
>CAMOCC010000094.1 GCA_946610035.1 uncultured Verrucomicrobiota bacterium | reverse complement strand
CGCGGGGCCGCTAGACGCTGATGAAGCCGGAGGCGGGCAAGCCCATGGCGGGGGCGATGGCGAATGTTGCCAATGCCACCAGTGTTGCCAATAACCAATGCCCGAATCGGCTTCCAATTGGCAATTGGAACTGGGAATTATCACACTTCCGCATTGGCGACATTCCCCTAGTTCCCCTGCCGCGCGTAGGCGCGGATGCCGATTTTGACGTCCTTCACTCCGGATTCGATGAGGTTCATCGCCCTGTCCCGGTCGGCGTCTATCGCCGAGGCCGGGATGACGAGGAGCCAGCGGTCGTTCCAGGCGCTGCGGCCGACGAGGCGCGTGGACTTGAAGTCCGCGCCTGCGCGCAGGGTCGAGTGGCGCCGGATCGTCGCGGTCGCGTCGCTCGTGCCGTCAATACCGGAGAACGTCGCAATCCAGTCCGTCGCGTCAAGCTGGTCGGAACCGACGGTGTACGGGAGCGGCAGCACCTGGTCGACGACGGACCAGCTGAGGAGCGCACGCTCCGTTCCCGCCGGCGAGCGCATGTAGTCGAGACCGACCGGCACGAGGTAGATGTTTGGCTCCACGCCTTCGCCGCCCGGAAGCTGGTCGAGGCCGACGAGGTCCACTCCCACCGCATCGATCTTCGTCGCATAGTCGGAGCTCGAGAACTGATGGTCGCCGAACTGCAGCGTCTTGCCGAAGAAGTTCTCCGCGTTGTTGATCGACGTGGAGAACGGGATGATGTATCCGGGCTCGCGGCAGACGACGGCGTTCGCGCTCGCCGGCGGCTGGCAGTAGCGCATGAACCGCGAATCCGTGAGGATGTTGTCCACGCGGTACTTCGCAAGTTCCTTCCTCCAAGCCGCGTCACCGTCAGCACCTTGCTTAATGCGGAAGCGCTCGCAGCGGAGCGAGAACCACTTTTCCGGCTTGTCTGGGTTGTTGATGCCGAGACGCGGCTTCAGGACGTCCCAGTTCGCCTTCATGCGGTTCACGACGTCGTAGAGGCCGCCATCAGTCGTCGCGCTGTTGATGGATACGCCCTCCTGTCCAAGCGAGCGCGTCGCAATGATGTCCGCGAGGAACTGCTTGCCTGCCTGCGGGTCTGTAGAGAGAAGCCCGGTCTCGTAGTCATAGACCTTCGCGAGTTCCCAGACATAGCGCTGGGCGGTGTCGAATGCCGTCGAGTACTTCGTGAGCGCGATGTTGCGCTGCACGCGGTTGTACATGTCGAGGTAGCGCTGGGAGGTGGCGCCGTTGGAGACGTGCTGACGCCAGAGAGCGCGCTCGGCCTGCAGCTGCTCGCCCTTCTCGACCTCGGCGCGGTACGCGGCCTCAGCCGCCGCGAGATCGCCGAATGCCGGCGCGATAGCCATAACCGAGAGGTTCACGGCCATTCCAAGCCCATCGAGCGTATCTTCCATGCCGATGTATGCCTTCGTCGTTTCCTTCACAGTATCGTATACGGTCTTGCCGAAATCGACGAACATACCGCCCAACTGCTTGGTATAACGCGTGTTGTAGAGACCGCCCATGACGTTTGCAAGGGTAAAGAGCGTGGTAGCATTTTCGGGAATCTTGCTCGCCTCGAGCACGGCCTTGGGGTCGATGTTGACTGTCGTGCCCGCGCCGGAAATCCCGGGTATGCCTTTTGCAAGCATGTCGTCCTCTATCATCGAGACGTTCAAGGCGAGGTCTCCGAGGTCGATGAGACGATCCACGTCCATCGTGTCGAATGCAAAGGCCTTGGTGAGTTCTGTGCCGACCGTAACGCCGAAGTCAACCCACATCTCGGCCTGTTGGTTCTGAATCGAAATCCAACCGTCCTTGAGCGCCTCGAATTTGGTGTTGTAGTCTTCCATCTTCTCCTTGACCGTCTGGTAGGCGGCGATGTAGTTGCGGTAGGCGGTCTGGATCGAGCCTTCCATGCGGCGAGACCCGGTGAATGTGGCGGGTTTCATGCGTATTCCGCCGTCGTTCACGATATAGTTGATCGGGATTTCCTCATAGGCGTTCTTATTCGTGACGTCGCCGTTCCAGTCGCGCAGCGGCTTGTACTCCCAGCCGTAGGTCAGGCCCGTCTGGACGAGCTTGTAGGTGTTCGTGAACTGCGTCTGCATCGACTCGAGCATGCCGTATGGCGCGAGATCCATGTAGGTGTAGTTGTAGAGGTCGGGCCCTTCATAGCCCTGCGGATACGTTTTCCCGGGTCCGATATCGTCGGAGTAGGGCGTTCCGTAGATGGCAATGAGCTGGTTGTTGAAGGCCTGCTCCTGCTTGGCGACGTCTTCGATGACCGCGGCCTCGTCCGCCGATATCTGCGCAAGGCGCGAGCCGAAGACATTCGCATAGTCGAGCACCGTCTTGCAGTTGGCGAGCGCCTTCTCGGCGCGTTCGAGGATCTGCTCGAAGTGCGACTCCTTCTCGGCGAGGCGGTCGGGGTCTATGTCGAACGGAATGGCGTTCTCGGAAAGCCCGAGCGGGTTCGACCCGGCCTCGACCGCGTTGATCTTCCGCTCAAGAGTGCGGACGGAAGACGCGAGGATATCGAGCTGCGTCGCGGTCGTGCGGTCGATCTTCTTGATGCCCTTGTCCGTGAAGGCCTGGTAGGGCGCGTCGTTCGTCGGCAGAATCGCGTTCACCGTCATCCAGTTGTAGGCGGCCGCCATGCCGGTGCGCGTGGCCCATTCGCCATAGCCGAAAGCCTGCTCCCTGTTTGCGTCGAAGTAGGCGGCCGTCACGCCCGTTCCCCGTTCCCCGTTCCCTGTTCCCCCGCATTCCTTGTACGCCTTGCGCAGGGTGAGGTCCATCGCGTCCATGCCGGTCTGCACGAGCTTCACGGCCGCATCGGCGAACTTCTGCTCGTCCTGGTAGTCGACGTTCATGAGCTTCTGGTCCATGAGCATCTCGCCCATCGCAGCCGCCCAGTCGAAGTACGGGTTGCGGATGAGCCGGTAATAGCCGGTGAGCGCGGAGAGATAGTGGCCCCACGCGTCGCCGTGGCCCTGCGGGTACTGCGCTGCCGCGCAGTTGACGTCGAGGATGCCGTCGCGCGCTCGGATGCCGTAGTTGGCGACATACGCAGGCTCGCCCTCGGTGATGCCCTTCGTGAGGTTCCAGGCGAGGCGGTTGTAGAGCGGCGCCTCGGTCATGCGCGGGAACTGCGTCGCCTTCGTCCTGCCTCTCAAGAGCGCGAGTTCCTCGTCGAGGAGCGACGGCACCTGGTTCGCGAACGAGAAGGTTCCAGAGGCGAACTGCTGTCCGTCAGCTCCAGTCGAGATGAGCGGATTCTTCGCGTCGGAATACGCCTCCGCGCCGAGTAGCGAGTAGAACTCGCCCATGCGCGTCTGCGCGAGGATGAGCTGCTTGGACATGTCGATGTTGTTGCCGCCGGCCGCCACGAGGAGCGACTCCGCGCGGTTGAACACGGTCTGGTAGAGTTCCAGCAGCCCGATTTCGGAGAGATTGTCGTTGTTGAGCGCGACGTCGCCCTGGTAGGGCCTGCCGATCTGCTCGAGCATCGTGTACCAGATGTCGCTCGGGTTGTCGTAGAAGTCCTCCACCCTCTGCGCGAAAGGCGTGAGGGAATTGAGGACGCGCTGGAGCCAGCCTTCGGCGAGCTGCTCGTCCGCCCACGGGCTCCAGAAGTCTTCGTCGGTCCAGTCCGGGTGCGCCGATTCGAGAAGCTTCCATGTCACTGAATCCTTTAACGGGCGGTAGCGGAGCGTATAGTAGGTGTTGACGTAGTCCTGCAGGTTCGCGCCTGTTTCGCCCAGCTGCACCGAGACGAGGCCCTTGTCACGTGCCTTGTCCTTCCAGGGTTCCGTGCCCTTCTCCGGTACTGTGCCGTCCGTTTCGGGCGTCGTGTAGCACCACTGGAACTCGTACTTGTCGGAGGAAGTTCCAAGCGGCGTGCGGTAGAGGAGCGTCAGTTTCTCGGAGAGCTTGTTGAGCGAGTCGTTGACGACCGCGATGCCGTCCGCATAGAGTTCCGGGACGACCTTGATGACGTGCATCTGAACGGGGAGCCCCGGGGATACCTGCGTCGGATCGGGGTTGTCGTTCTCTATGAGCGTGACGTAGTTTGTCCCGGTGCCGTCCGCTACGAGCGCGTAGTGGTCGCGCGCCTTGTATGTATTCGCGGCGGGCGACTCGGTAGTCTCCCAGGTGAACTTGCCCTTCACGTAGCAGCAGGACATGCAGATGTGCTTGTTTTTGTTCAAGTCGTCCCATTCCTTGCCGAGGTATTTGTTGAGTCCGAGCTCCTCGTATTTCGCCTTCGCGGCGTTGCGGCGCGTCGGGCCCACGTCGTGCGACTCGTAGGTCGTCTCGTTCCACTTGGCGAAGGCGACTTTGGCCAAGGTATTGGTAGGCTTACCGCACACGACCATCATGGGCGTGCCGAGGTCTGTCGCCGTAAACGCCTCTACGATGAAACGTTTCTCGACGAGAGACGTGTCGTTCGTGACCTTGTCGCGCCATTCAAAGTAGTAGTCCACGTCCGGGAAGACCAACGTGATTTCCTTCTCGCCGGTCGACTTGACGGGTTCGTCGTAGTTTGTGCGCGGCGAGGGCTTCACCTCCTCCGTCGCGAGCGCATCGGCCGCATCGTTCCACGCATTGTACTGCCTGGCATTCTGCACGGGGTCGAGCATGCAAAGCGCCTTTATCGCCGCGCGCTCGGACGCGGTGAGGACGTTGAGCTCGAGGTACGAGCCGCCCGACTCCTTCTCCACGTACTTGCCGATGATGTTCATCGTCGCCTGGCCGCTTTCGACCGTCACGTAGAAGCGGTCGGAAATCGACGGCGGGAGGCCGGCGAAGTAGTACTTGCCCTTCCTCAGGAACGTCGTGCCGGAGGATCCGAGCACGAAGCCGTATTCGTCGGGGAAGCTCGCATTGACGGGCATCGTCTTTGCCGAGGCCTGGGCGACCGTGGGGTCGATGAGCTCGACAACCGTCGCCGCCGTCCCGTTCGTGACGTCCTTGTGGAGCGGATTCGGGTAGCAGACCGCCATGGACGAGGCGTTCCACATTTCGGGGAGTCCCAATGTCGCCTTCGTGAGCACCTGGCCGAGCTTCAGCTCCGGCACGTATTCCGGCCATGTGACGGTCCACTTCCAGCCGACCGCAGTGGCTATGTTAGTGATTTCGTCCATGCCGGGATTCACGACATCCCTGCAGGAGAGCCACGCAATCGGAGTGCCGACTTCGGGCTGCGTGTCGAGCGACGGGAAATAAAAGCCTTCCTGCATCGGATAGCCGTACTTGGCGAGCGTGATGCCGTCGCGGCGCGCCCAGAGCCCGTTCTTGCGGTCCTTGTAGGCTACGGCGTTATCCTTGAATCCGAATGCCGACGTCGTCGCGTCGATGCTCGTCTGGCAGCCGTTCATGCGCCCGACAGGTGCGGGCGGCAACATCACATTGCCCACGGTGATGGAACTTTCCATCACAGGATAGTCGATCGACGTGGTCTCGACCGTGTAGGCCTGCATGCGGCCCTTGCCGTTCGAAGAGTACATCACGAGGACGACCGGCTTGGACGTAGTCGCCGTATTGAGGTCGTTGCGGAGCGCCCAGGCCACGTAGTCGCCGTTCAAATCGATGAACGCATGCTCCTCGTTCGGATTGTAGCCGTCCTTCTCCGGGTCGTTCTCGTAGTAGATCTCGGGCACTACTCCGTTCTCCGACCTGAGCGCGAGAGAGAATGCCTCGGGCGCACCGGCCCCTGCGGCGGAGCAGTTGCGGCACGCAAGGACGTTGCCTATGGAATCGGTCGCAGTGCGGACTGTCCCGTTCGTGCCAAGCGTCGTGAGCGAATCGGCCGGGAAAGTGAAGTTGTAGAGCGCGTCGCCCTCGTCCCCTGCCCAAAGCGCAAGGTTGTCGAGCGCGACGAATGTCGCGGAATCGGCCGTCGAGGAATTCGCAGCGCCGTACGTCGCCGTCACCGTGCTTCCGACGACGCCCTGCGGCAGATCCACCGCGACTTCGTTCCACATGCCCAGCACGACCTTGAAGGTCTGCGAAGTCACGTTCGCGCCATTCTGCGTCGTCGCAGTCTCGATCGTGTAGCCGTTCTCGATATCGCCCGCAAGCATGGCATCCACCGTTACGCTGGACGTGGCGCCGCGGCCGCCGAAGGTCAGCCTGGCGATGCGCCCCGCGGTGGAAATGCCGTCAGGCGAAACGTAGCACTGGAAGCCGATCCATGCATTCGTCGCGCCGGAGCCAAGATACCTGCCGCCCAGGTCCACGCTTGCCGAGGATTTCTCTTCCACAAGCATGAGCGAACGCCCCCCGCATGCTGTCATCGCAGGATCGGCCGAGCCGCGTTTAGACGAAAGCACGATCTGCGGAAGAAGCCCGTCCATCATGGTCATGGACCAGTTGACGTTGTAGTTCTGCACCAGCGCAGGATACGTGACGGGAACGGTCATGCTGCCGGTCTGGAAGTTCGCCCGCCACCAAACCTGTATCTTCGCATCCGATTCGTTCACGCCGTAGATCGACGATGCAAGATCCTCGTACGGATCGTCGTCCGACACGCCTGTCTCGGCCTCGTTGATTATCTCGTCCTGGGTGGGCACATCCGCCGAGAATGCCGGCTTGCCGGCGGGATTGTGGTAGAGACGCGGATTCCAGTTGCGCCCGCGCGACTCCGGCTCGTAGATGAAGCCCGCGAGGTTTTCGTCCACGCGCTCGGACATCAAGCGCGCATCCGCTCCCGCCTCGGCACCGATGCGCGGCGTGATCTCGATGCCCACGGGCCATTCAAACGTCCACGGCGTAAGCACCGAACGCTCGCGGTATTCCGTAAGTTCAAGCGGCAGATACGACGGACACCCCTTGCCGTCCGAGTTTGTCAGCTTGACGAGGATCTTGCCGCCGTTACTGCCTTTAAGCGACAGGGTTCCGGTGGCGGAATAGTCCGCCCTCACGTCCACTGGCATCTTGAATCCGGACGCGCTCGCCGTGTAGTTCGTAGGCACGGTCACCGGGCATCCCGCCTCCGCGCCCGAAGGCGCCACCACGACCCGCAGCGGATTCTCCGGCCAGCTGATGAGATACCAGTCGTGCTCGAAGTTCCACTTGGTCTTCATCGGGTCTTCCGTCTGCCAGAAGATGTCCGCCTTCTGTGGCATCGCCATCCCCGCCTTGCTCGTCGTCATGTCGGTGGGCGAGACCGCGAACACCTTGCCGTGGTCGGGATCTATCGCTTCTTCGCCTTCTCTCGCATTGTACTGCTCGAGATACGGCGAATAGGGGTCGTTGGAATCGCGTTGAAGTCCCGCAGCCGCCACAACGAAAAGCTGCTCCGTGCCGAAGCCGCCGCCTGCCGGCTTCAGATAGTCGCCTACCTCGGCGTTGAGCGTATTGACGTTGGGCGGGCAGATTTCCACGACGATGTGGGCCACCATGTGGTCCTTCGTCTCGGTGTCGTAGTATGCAAGCACGAACTGTCCCTGCGGACACTCCACCGCGCCCGTCTCTTCGTTCACCCTGTAGCGCACCGTCAGGAGCTTCGTCTTCGAAGGATCGTAGTCGATGCCGTAGACTACGTTGGATACGCCAGCCGTGACCTCCTTGTATTCGCTTTTCAGCAGATTCTTGTCGCCGAAGAACTTCACGAACTTGCCGGAGAGGTCGATGAACGCCGCGCTGTTCGCCTCGTCGACGCGCGTGGCAAAGAGCCTGTAGGGACGCGACGACGAGTAGCTGCCGATGTTGTAGGTGCGCGAGTCGCTCTCGCCCGATCGCGCAACCCACGTGAGCTCCGTCGCGCCGCTGGCGGTGAAGAACACCCGCTCGTAAAGGTTCGTCGCACCCATGTCGAACACGACCCGCCCATCGGATATCGCCTGAGCGTTAGCCGCAACGGTCGCCGCCCAATCGATCTTGTCGGCGTCGTAGATCATATCCATGCAGAAGTCGCCGAGCTTCGCGTCCGGCGGCTGCTCCGAAAGCGTACGGCCTACCGTCCACGCGGCAAGATTCCACGTTATCGTGCCGTTCTTGGTCGAAACCGCCGTCACCTCGTCCGCCGGATCCGTCGGCGCCTTGACCACCGAAATCGGATACGCCACCGTCGGCTGCGTGTAGCCGGTTCCGGAGTAGCTGCCGTTGACGTAAACGGGCAGATCCACCTCGCCAAGCGTCAGCTGCGAATCCGCCGGGCCGTCGGCGAAAGCCGCTGCAAATGTTGCCAGTGTTGCCAATACCGATGTTGCCAATTTCCAATTGGTATTGGTATTGGATACTTTCACATTTTCACATTTCCACATTTTAGCGGCCCTCCTTTCCGATGAACGGGAAGAAAGTCACCTTCAGCCCACCCGCTTCGGACGTCGGCGCGCGCACCGACTCCCCCTTCTGGCAATACTGGACGACCGCCGGACACCTGAACGCACGCTCGCCCCCCGCCTTGCTCGTGATGAGCGCTATTCCGTCAGACGGCGCAGTCGCAATAACCTCGCCGCGCAGCTTGGCTCCGGTATCGGGAACAAGCACAGTGGGCTTCGCCGCGGAAAACGCCTTTACGCCAGCGCCCCGCATAAGCCGTGTGCGCTCCCTGTCGCCGACCGTCAGCGGCGAAACGGCGACTTCGCCCGCGCCGGGCGCTGTAACCCTGCCCGCCACTTCGAGCTGCGAAACCGTGGCATCGGCCGCAACGAGCGCGTTGTCGGTGACGAGGTTGCCGATGCGGATGTCGAGAGCCGCGCCTTCAGCCGTCAGCGCATGGTTTACCGCGGCGACAGGTCTCAGCTCGCGCCTCGGCTTAAGTTCCACGGCGCTTTCGCCGATCGCAAGGCCTACGTGCGTCACAGTCCCGGTCGCGAGAAGTTCGGCCAAGGTGTCGTCGCCGAACACCTGCACGAAGCTGCCGTCTTTGTTTACGGTCACATCGATTCCCCCTTCGCCGGTCGTCCAGAGCGGCGTCGTCGACTCCGAGGAGTCGTACACCCTGAAATGCATCTTCTTCGTGTATGTGCTGCTGTGGACTGCAGGATCGCCCGTCAGCAGGTTCAGCTGTCCGCGATATACGAGCTTCGCGATGCTCCCTTCAGGAACTGCCCAGTAGGCGTAGAGCGTCACATCAGACGGCAGACCCGACATGGCACCTTCCATAAGCGCGCCGCTTGCGTCGAACACCTGAACGCCGCCCTCCGTGTAGTAGCCTTGGAAGGTGTAGTCGCCTGCCCTTTGCGGAATCGGCGCGGCACCCCCCGTCCCCCCTTCCACATAGACGCCCGAGCCAACTGTCGCGTCCGTCGAAACGAAGGTGACGGAATACACCGCTGCCCAGTGCGCAT
>CAMOCC010000093.1 GCA_946610035.1 uncultured Verrucomicrobiota bacterium | reverse complement strand
GCTCGTCGAGCGCGAGCTTCACCGCCGCGCGCGAGTCGTGGCGCACTCCGTAGTGATCTCCCCTCACCACCTCGTCGTCCGCGTCGCAGTAGACGATGGGGATGTTTCCGAAGTCGGACTGGCTGAATCCGCTCCTGTTGAGCGCCGCGCCGTCGACTATCACGCCATCGGGGCGCCAGAAGCGCAGCGAGGCCTTCGCCGACACGCCTTCGTCGTCCGCGTTGATGGGCTCCACGTGCCAGCCGAGCTCGCGCGCCTGGGCGTAGACGCCCTTAAGTCGCCTACGCCACAGACTGAACGCCCCTTCGAAGAGGTAGATTATGTTCATGCCGCCGAGTCGTCAGCGGACGATCACCGAAAAGCCCACGCCGGGAACAGTGAGCGTGATCCGCTTCACAACCTGCTCCCCGTCAACCTCTTCGGACTCGTAATTGACCTTCCAGGAGTTCTTCGGCTTCTGAACGGTCGCGAACGTGCCGACAATCCCCTCGGTGGCCGAGAGGATCGTGTAGGTTCCGCCCTTGGCCTTGCCGACCGCGATTCCGTAGGCGGCAATGTCCAGCACGCTGCCAGTATCCGAAATCGTCACACTTCCATAGACAGCAAGGGAGTCAACTGCGCCGCGCTCGCACACGCTGATCGCAAGCTTCGAGTAGTCGTTGAACGCTGTCGGACAGGCCTGATCGGTTGAACCTGCGGTAAGCATACCGGCGATATGTTCTCCTGTTGCATCGTCAATCGTGCCGGGGTGGACGACAGCGGCGGCCTCGGAGCTGCCACCTATGCTAAGGTGGGCGTTTTCCGAGTCTTGCAGTCCACCGATGCGGCCTGTGCCGCCAAGCGTCGCGCCAGCTTCTACCCAAACCCAGCTCTTGCCAGTTCCAGAGCCCGAGACGTTGTCAACGAGCAGCGTCCCGCCGCTCACTTTAGTTGTTCCCTGCCAGTTGTTTGCGCCTCCGAATTCGTTTTCCGCCGTGAGCCGCATTACGCCGTCGCCTTGCTTGACGATTCCGTCCTGATTCGACTTAGGCCAGTTATTGCTGTCGATCTTGCCGTTGAGCACCATCTCGACGGGGACGTCGGGGTTGTCCGCGATCACATAATGGGCCGTGCGGACGGACGCTCCGCCATCCATAACGAACATTCCTTCGCCCGTTGCGGGGACTACGAAATTACCGCTCTGCATGTAGAGGCCAGACGCGGCATCGCCCGTCACCGTTCCCTCGATGAAGAAGTTGTCGCCGTTCCCGCCCGTGTTGATGCGGGTCTTGCCGAGATGGAGCGCGCCGCCCTTCTCGACGCGAACGGACGAAAGAGTTTGCAGTAGCGGCGAGTTGTTGTTGGCGCGCAGGTCGAAAACGCCCTTGTCCTTCATCTCAATCACGGCGGAATCCCCGTAGAATGGGCTAAAGTTATATTTGTCTCCGTACGTGCAGTAGGCAACCGCATCTTCGCCCTTCCCGCCGACAACCAGACGGGTGCCCAGAAGTTTCTTGTTTCCGCCAAACTCAATTCGCCCAGATTCGAGATAGGTAGTGCCGCCGGTGCGGGAGGCATCTGACGCAAAGACAAGCCGTCCGGCACCATTCTTGACCATGTCGCCGGTGCCGGTCATGCCAGTGACTACGGCCATGGCATCCTTTGCGACCGTTATGGTGAAAGTCGCGTCAATCGCGAACGTAGCGACATATGTGAACTTGCCTGCCCCTTCCTCGACTGAGACGTCAATACCATTGAACGATGGCGTGGCGGCGGTGCCAAGTTTGACCTCATTCGCGGTCGTGACGCGAATAAGCCTTGCAATCGCACTGTCCACCATAGCCACGGCGAGGTTTGCCGTCACGCCATCGCCGAAGAGCACCGTATCGATCTTAGTCGGAACTGTGTGTGTCGACCAGTTGTCCTTATCGTCCCAGCCGTTGCCGTCTCCTTCGCCGGTCCATTCGCAGACCTGCGCCGAAGTTTCGTCGTCTACGACGAGTATCGACACGGAAGCGGACTCACCTGCGACATAGTTGTCGCCAGCTGCGATCGCGACGACCAGTGTACGATCGTTGTCCGCCGCGTCGTTGTCGACCATTGTAAATGGAATCACCTTCTCCGTCTCGCCGACGGCGAAAGTCACGCTTTCAGGAAGACTGCCAAAATCAGCAGTGTCGCCGACGTAGGCGAGGTTCACCGTAATCCCCTGCCAGCCGTCGTCTGCCCCGCGCGTCAACGTGATGGTCTGCTGAGCATCCTCGCATTCAAGGATGCGCTCTGGCGCGGAGATCGTGACGAGTGATGCACCGAAGGTGAGGACGTCGCTCCAGACCGGCTCCCCGCCGTCGATCGACGCCGCGAAGACGACACGGCACGACGAACCCACCGCGCAGGTGAAAGTGTCCGTGAACGTTCCAGGCTGCATCTCCGTGTAGGTCTTGCTGTCATCCCACGCGCTCGGGTCCTGTCCGCCGTTCGTCGGGCCATAGTAGGCTGTAACGGTGATATCGGGAGAACTTCCAGTCATCGACTCCGCATAGCCGCAGGTGATGGAAATGGTCGCAGATGTCGCTGTGGCTTCGGACAGAGAGGCGGCAATACTGGGCACGAAGCGGAACGTCCGCGCCTCGGACCACTCCCAGAAGCCCTTGGCCGTCAGAAGTGAGGTGTCTTCGCCAGAGAGGTAGATGCGATAGACGGGGGTGTCGTTTCCGCTCCAGGCGAATTCAATATTCTTCGTCTCGCCCGCGGCGAAGGTGACGGACTGCGACTCGGCCGTCCAGCCTGCATCCGTCTCGCCCTGGTCGGACGCACCGGCAAAAATCTTCACCTCGACCGTCTGCGGGGCGAGGTTCTCGACAGTCACAGCATAGCCGTTGGCCGTCGCGGCCGCCGTCACGACGCGGAAATACGTGTCGGCCAGCTTTGCGCGGAAGAGAGCGCCGCTGCCGCTATCTTCGAACTTGTGCCAGTCGCTCTGCGGCGCCGCCGTCGTGATGCCGTTCGTGTTCCACATCGTCGCCGAGAGTGCGCTACAGGTGATGCTCTTGCCGCCCTCCCAGTCATAGACAAGAAGTTTGACCTTATGCCAGCCGGTCGAGTCGGGCGTGTAGGACTTCGGCGCAACCCAGTTGTTATAACCCGACGCCGTTCCTCCGGGATCGCCCTGCGCCCATGCAACCTTCCCGTCGACGAGAATTGCCGACCCGTCGTCGAAGTTGCCGCCAAAGGTATAGGTCGTCTCTGCGTCCATCCACATTTCACCATCATAGACGTAACCGTAGTAGTTCTGCCAGTCCCATTTCTTACCGCTGACTGGATTTGTGCCATTTGCACCAGCGTTACCCGTGATGTTGCACATGAATGCCGAGAGCGTCCAGTCCCATGAGTTAGCCGTGTAGGCGTCCTGGGCAAAGCTTGGGACGGTCTTTGAGTTGTTCAGCCAGAAGCGCCCCTGCCTGAACCCCGCTCTGTAGACAGTTGCCTGTGCGGCGAACGCTGCAACGATGGCGACAAGACCAACCAGTATCTTTTTCATGTGCGTTTCCTTTTGGGTTGTGAAATTAGGGCTCTCTGCCAGCGGCGGGCATGACAAGCGCCGACCCGGCGTTTGTCTCGAGCGAGCGAATCGTCGCGCAAGCGGAAAGAATGCGAATGCCCATGTCTGGTTTCCCTGACGTTTGCCGACATTTTACCATATAACGGCAAACAGCAAAGGAAAACTCGCGCAAAAACCTGCGGAAAAAACACGCAAGAGATAAAGCGGGTTTCTTCCGCTCAACGAACTTCACGCGTACGCCAGTCAGCAGGCGACTGGCCAATCTCCTTCGTGAAAAGATAGCGCAGCGAGCGCTCGTCGGCGTATCCGCACCGCTCGCAGATGACCGAAATCGGGAGATCCGTGTCGGAAAGAAGGCGCTTTGCGCGGGCCAGCCTTACCGCCATGATCTCGTCCTTTATGGAGTGTCCGCACACTTCCTTGAACTTCGCCTCGGCAGAGCGCGGCCTCATCCCCATCGCGACGATGACGTCCTTTACGGTGACACCCGAGCACAATTCACGCCGTATAAGCTCAAGTGCACGGGATATGCGCGGATCCCTCGCGGCGTCAATCCGGGTAGAACGGCGGCGGACAAGTGGCGATGCGCCGTAGAACAGCGTAACCGGCGATTTTCCGCCGTCCGCCATGCGCCGAGCAAGCAAGTCGACCGCAAGCCGCCCCGAGCGCTCGAAGTCAGGTGCGATGCTGGTGAGCGTCGGATATGTGTTCTCGCAGATCAGTTCGTCGTCGTCGATGCCCACTACGGCAAGTTCATCCGGCACGGCGATTCCAGCCGACGCAGCAGCGGCGAGCACGTGCGCAGCCATCTCGTCGTTCGCGGCGAGTATCCCAGCAGGGCGCCGAAGCGAAAGGAGAAAACTCGAAAGCCGTCCGAGAAACACGCCAATGTCCGCCCCCTCGCACGCCGCCACCGAGTCAAATGCGGAAAACGGGACTCCATCTTCCGCAGCCACCTTCTCAATGACGGCGCGGCGCGTGTCGGACCAGTCGCGCGGAGTGTGGAACGAGACGAAGCCGAGCGATTCGCTGTTGAGCGAGAGGAGTTCCTTGGCGGCTATTCTGGCCGTCGACTCGGAATCATGGCGCAGACAGTAGGTCTCACGTCCGGACGCCATCCTATCAGAGTCGCAGAACACCGCGGGAATGCCCGCATAGCTATCCGCGGCGAATCCGCCGCGATTGAGCGTTCCACCGTCCACAATGACGCCTAAGGGCTTCCAGAAGTCAAGGACGGACTTCGCGTTCCACGTCATTATGTCAACGTTCACCGGCTGTATGCGCCAGCCCTTCTTGCGGGCCTCCTCGCATATCCCGGCCATGCGCTGCCGCCAAAGGGTGAAAGCGCCCTCGTAGAAGTAGAGGACTGTGTCCGAGATTCGCCTATCTGCTTTGGGCTTGTCCATTTCTAGGGTCTAAAGGGTCATAGCTTATTGATATGCTTTAACGTTCGCGCACGATTTCGCATATTGCGGTGACGGACTTGGACGGAACGAGAAGGTCGGAATCGGTCACCGCGACGCCGATGCGCCGCGTCGCGTCGAGCTTCGAGACAATCTCCCGGCTGAGCGAAAGCGGCATCTCCCCGTATCCCGGAGAGCGGCGCGGCCTAAGCGTCTCGCCGGGCGCGAGCGACGCGCGCGCCTCGGACTCGAGCTCGTCCATCTCGCGCTCAACCGCCTCAAGGCCTATCTGCTGCGAGAAGTACGCGTCGGCTCCGCTGAGCGCGGCGAGCCGCCTCTGCCACGCGTCGAACGCCGCGCCTATCGTGCCGCAGAGGAGAACCCTGTCGCCGTCGCGCATCCAGACGCCCTTCGCGCCAATCGGCGCCTCGCGCTCAAGCTCGGCCCTCCTCTCCTGGCATTCGGCGTCCACGGTCTAAGCGACGATTCCCTTGAGGTTGTCCATTATGCGGCGGGCGAGCTCGGGCTTGTTCATCGTGTAGACGTGGACGTGGTTCACGCCGTTCGCGAAAAGGTCGACGATCTGCTCGGTCGCATACGCGACGCCCGCGCCGAGCATCGCAGCCGGGTCGTCGCCGAACCTGTCGACGATCGCGCGGAAGCGCGGCGGAAGGTGCGTCCCCGAAAGCTCGCATATCCTCGCGATCTGCCGCCCGTTCGTCACGGGCATTATGCCGGCGACCACAGGAACCGTGACACCGGCGTCGCGCAGCCGGGCAAGGTAGTGGAAGAAGACGTTGTTGTCGAAGAACATCTGCGTCGTGAGGAAGTCAAGTCCCGCCTCGACCTTCCCCTTCACGTGCGCGATGTCGTCGGCGAAATGCGGGCTCTCCGGATGCCCCTCGGGATAGCACGCTCCGCCAAGGCAGAAGCCCTTGCCGGAAAGTGCCGCCACGAGGTCGCTCGCGTGCGAAAAAGCGGAATCGCCCGGAAACACCGTCTCTGGTGCGAGGTCGCCGCGCAGGCAGAGGATGTTCTCGATGCCGGCGGCGCGGAACGCGGCGACCTCGCGCGTGATCGACTCGCGCGTCGCGGCGACGCATGTGAGATGTGCGAGGACAGGAACGCCGCAGGTCTTCTGGACATGCTCGGCGATCGCGCACGTGTTGGCCCCGGTGGAGCCGCCGGCCGCGCCGTACGTCACCGACATGAACGCTGGGCCCGTCGCCGCGATTTCTGCGACGAGCTCCTTGGTTCCCTCAAGCGGCCTGTCCTTCTTCGGCGGAAACACCTCGAAGGAAACGGACGGCTGTGGCTTTGCAAGTATGCTTGATATCTTCATGTCTGGACATGCCGTCGCGGTCTACCCGCGATAGCCCTCTATTACCGTCTGCCGCGGACGCTTCGACTGGCGCGGGTAGTCGAGCGTGTAGTGGAGCCCCCGGCTTTCATGCCTCCGCTGCGCGCTCTTGACGATGAGCTCGGCGCACACGGCGAGGTTTCGGAGCTCAAGCGTGTCGGGCGTCACGAGATAGCGGAAGTAGTAGTCGCGTATCTCCTTCCTGAGCGTCTTGATGCGGTGCGCGGCGCGCGCGAGGCGCTTGTTCGTGCGCACGATGCCGACGTAGTCCCACATGAGGCGGCGTATCTCGTCCCACATGTGGGAGACGAGAACGGCCTCGTCGGGCGGAACGGCGTTGCCGATGCGCCATGCGGGGATCTCGGGAAGCTTCCTGCGCGGCGCGAACTTCGTCGGGTTCGCGGCGAGCCGCGCCGCCGCGAGCCGGGCGCAGACGAGCGCCTCCATAAGCGAGTTGGACGCAAGGCGGTTCGCGCCGTGGAGACCGGTGCACGCGCACTCCCCGACGGCGGAAAGCCCGGGGACGGAAGTCTCGCCCGCAGTCGTCGCCTGGATGCCGCCGCAGGTGTAGTGCGCAGCCGGCACGATCGGGATCAGGTCCTTCGCCATGTCGATGCCGAACTCCATGCACTTCTGGTAGATGTTCGGGAAGCGCGTCATCAGATAGGCCCTGCCCTTCTTCCTGATGTCGAGGTACATGCAGTCGTCGCCGGTGCGCTTCATCTCGCTGTCAATCGAGCGCGCGACGATGTCGCGCGGCGCGAGGCTCCCGCGCGGGTCGTACTTCTTCATGAACTCGCGGCCATGCTTGTTCACGAGAACGGCACCTTCGCCGCGCACCGCCTCGGAGATCAAAAAGCGCTTCGCCTGCGGGTGGTAGAGGCACGTCGGGTGGAACTGGATGAACTCCATGTTCTCGATCTTCGCGCCCGCACGCCACGCAAGCGCTATGCCGTCGCCCGTCGCCGTGTCTGGATTGCAGGTGTAGAGATAGACCTTGCCGCAGCCGCCAGTCGCAAGCACCGTGTCGGGCGAGCGGACCGCGTATATCTCGCCGGTCGTCTTGTCGAGGACGTATGCGCCGATGCAGCGGTTGGGGCCCTTGAGCCCGATGCGCTTCGTCATCACGAGGTCGATCACTATCGTCTGCTCCCTGACGTCGACGGAGGAGCGGCGGATGCTGCGTATCATCGCCGCCTCGCACTTCTCGCCGGTGATGTCGCCGGCGTGGAAGATGCGCCGCGCGCTGTGCCCGCCCTCGCGGGTAAGCTCCCACGAGCCGTCCTTCTTCTTTGCGAACTTTACGCCGCACTTGACGAGGTCCTGGATTCCCTCGGGCGCGTGCTCGCAGATCTCGTGCACGACGGCGGAGTTGCCGAGCCAGGCGCCGGCGATCATCGTGTCGCGCGCGTGCTTGTCGAACGTGTCGGCAGGATCTGCGACGCAGCAGATGCCGCCCTGCGCGAAATTCGTGTTGCAGTCCTGCAGCCGCCCCTTTGTCACGAGCACGACCTTGCCCTTGCCCGCGAGATGCAGGGCCGTCATGAGCCCTGCCATCCCGGACCCGACGACGAAGTAGTCGCAATCGACGATTTTCATTATGGAGCCAAGCTCCTGCAGTGTGTCAGCTGTAGAAATTGCCGTAGGCGCGGATCTTCTCGTAGCGCTTCTCTACAAGAACATCCACCGGAATCTTCTTGAGCGCCTTGAGCGCGGCGAGAACCGCCTTCTTGACGGAGGCCGCCGCGGCCTTGTGGTTCTTCTGCGCGCCGCCTGCCGGCTCCTTGACGACTTCGTCGATCGCGCCGAGCTTGAGGAGATCGGGCGCGGTGATCTTGAGCGCCTCGGCGGCCTCGGGGGCCTTCGTGCCGTCGCGCCAGAGAATCCCAGCGCACCCCTCGGGCGAGATGACGGAGTAGATCGCGTTCTCCATCATGAGGATACGGTCGCCGACGGCAATCGCGAGCGCGCCGCCAGAACCACCCTCGCCGGTGACAACTACGACGACTGGCGTCTTGAGCCGCGAGAAGAACTCGAGCGACTTTGCAATCGCCTCGGCCTGCCCGCGCTCCTCGGCCTCGCGGCCTGGATACGCGCCGGGAGTGTCGACGAAAGTGACGACGGGCAGGTGGAACTTCTCCGCGAGCTTCGCGAGGCGCATCGCCTTGCGGTAGCCGTCGGGGTTCGCCATGCCGAAGTTGGCCTCCATGTTCTCCTCGACTGTCGCGCCCTTGTTGTGGCCGAGCAAAAGCACCTTCTCGCCGCCGACCGTCGCGAAGCCGCCGACAAGCCCCCGGTCGTCGTTGACGAGCCGGTCACCGTGCAGCTCCTCGAAGTCGGAGCAGATCAGCTTGATGAAGTCCTTGAGATGCGGGCGCTTCGGGTCGCGCGCAAGCTTCACGCAGTCCATTGCCGTCTTCTTTGCCATAAATCTCCTCTCGTAAATTATTGACTCCTGACCCCTGACTACTGACCCCTCAGAAACCCCAGTAGTTGAGCATCTTCGCGAGGAAGCCCTTGAGCTCGCTGCGCTCGACTATCTTGTCGATGAAGCCGTGCTTCTCGAGGTATTCCGCCGACTGGAAGTCGTCGGGGAGCTTCTGGTGGATAGTGTTCTCGATGACGCGCCGCCCGGCGAAGCCGATGAGCGCCTTGGGCTCGGTCACGTTGATGTCGCCGAGCATCGCATAGGACGCGCTCACGCCGCCCGTCGTCGGGTCGGTGAGGACTGAAATGTAGGGAAGCCCCGCTTCCTTGAGCTTGGCGATCGCGGCGGAGGTCTTCGCCATCTGCATGAGCGAGAGAATGCCCTCGTGCATGCGAGCGCCGCCGGAAGCCGAGAAGAGGACGAGCGGACGCCTCTCGGCAATCGCCTGTTCGCATGCGCGGGCGATGCGCTCGCCCGTTCCGGTGCCGAGCGAGCCGCCCATGAACGCGAAGTCCATGACGCCAAGCATCACGGGGTGGCCGTCGATCTTCGCAGTTCCCATCACGACCGACTCGGTCT
>CAMOCC010000092.1 GCA_946610035.1 uncultured Verrucomicrobiota bacterium | reverse complement strand
AAGGAGTTCAAGTTCGTGAAGGACATCGTCGTCCACGTCGCGAACGAGGAGATCCAGGCTGCTGACATCAAGCTCAACTACGAGGTCGGCACGATGATCGAGGTTCCGCGCGCGGCGCTCGTCGCGGGCGAGCTCGCCGAGGAGGCGGAGTTCTTCTGCTTCGGCACGAACGACCTCACGCAGATGACCTTCGGCTTCTCGCGTGACGACGCGGGCAAGTTCCTCACGTCCTACTACGACCAGAAGATCTACGAGAACGATCCGTTCGCGCGTCTCGACCAGACGGGCGTCGGCAAGCTCATGCAGATGGCGGTGAAGGACGGCAAGGCGACCCGTCCGAAGATCCACTGCGGCATCTGCGGCGAGCACGGCGGCGACCCGACCTCGGTCGAGTTCTGCCACCGTATCGGCCTCAACTACGTCAGCTGCTCTCCGTTCCGCGTGCCGATCGCCCGCCTCGCGGCGGCGCAGGCGGCGCTGAGGAAGTAAGGCGATCCGCTGTTTAGGCGAAAAAAGGCCGGATTCCCCTCGGAGTCCGGCCTTTTCGCATTTCAGGGTCGAACCACGTCCGCCAGATCCGGCCACTACACAACTCGGGGCCGATTTGGTATAATATTCGCCAATTATGAGCAAAGATACATTCGATTTCGGCGCGATGGTCGACGACCAGATGAAGGTCGTCCGTCGCGGCTACAAGTTCGGCAACGCCTTCAACGAGGACAAGCTGATAATCCGTCCCAAGAAGCCCGTCGTGGAGGTCATGAGCGACGACAACGCGACGGTCAAGGCCGCGTGGGAGGCGGGCGAGGCCGTGAGCGGACTCGTCGAGAAGGAGATCAAGGGCGGCTACGAGGTGACGGTCGCAGGCGAGCGCGCGTTCTGCCCCTTCAGCCAGATCGACAAGTTCCGCAAGGATCCGTCCGAGTACGTCGGCCGCAGGTTCGACTTCGTAGTTACGGAGTATTCGAAGGACGAACGCGGACTCAACGTCGTAGTGTCGCGGCGCGCGCTCATCGAGGTGCAGGAGGCCGCGCTCAAGGAGGCGATGCTGGAGCGCCTCGTGGAGGGCGAGACCCTGAACGGAACCGTCACGCGCGTCATGGACTTCGGTGCGTTCGTCGACCTCGGGGGAGTGGAGGGGCTCATCCCCGTCCGCGAGATCGCATGGGAGCGCGTCGAGGATCCGAACACAGTCCTCAAGTCCGGCGACGGCGTGACCGTCAAGGTCATGCACATCGACCGCGAGGCGGGCAAGATTTCGCTCTCACGCAAGGAGTGCATGCAGCGCGTCTTCCACAAGAGCGCCGAGGAGGTCGCGGCCGAGGAGTCCGCCGCCGAGGTCGCCGCGTGGATGAAGGAGGCGGAGAAGAGGAACGCCGGGTTCGGACGCGGTGCGTTCGACAGTCTGTAATGAAGAAGGGAAAGTCGCAAATGAAGAAGATCGGGTTTTTCGGCGCTGGCAAGATGGCGGAGGGCATCCTCTCCGCGATACCGTCCAAGAAGGGCGTCCTCATGGCCGAGAAGGTCGCTGAGCGCGCGGCGGAGCTGAAGGCGAAGTACGGGGTGAAGACAACGGACGACGTGAAGGATGTCGCGAAGAAGGCGCAGCTTCTGTTCCTCGCCGTGAGGCCGCAGGACGTCGCCTCGGTGGCGGACGAGGTGAGGGACATCCTCACCTCGGACCAGACTATCGTCTCCATCGTCGCAGGCAAGACCCTTGCAAGGCTGCGCGAGGCGTTCGGACGGAAGGTACGCCTCATCCGCGTCATGCCCAACCTCGCGCTCAGGGCGAACGCCGGCATGTGCGCGATAACGTCCGCCCCCCGCACCCCGAAGGAGGATGTGGAGGCGGTCGAGGCGATCCTCGGCGGCGCAGGCGCGACGGTCGTCCTCAAGGAGCGTGATTTCGACGCGGTGACGGCGCTCAGCGGGTCCGGCCCCGCCTACTTCGCCTACATGGAGGAGGCGATGGTGGAGGGCGGAATCGCGCTCGGGCTCAAGCCCGCCGTGGCGCGGCTCCTCGCCGAGCAGACGATGTACGGGACGGCGAAGTTCCTGCGCGAGAGCGGCATGCCGCTGCGTCCGTTCATCGAAGGCGTCTGCACCAAGGGCGGCACGACCGCCGCCGGAATGAAGTTCCTCGACGTCCCCTCGTTCAAGAAGACCGTCGCCGCGACCTTGAAGGCGGCGGCGGACCGCAGCCGCGAGCTTGCATGAAGATAGGGATTTTCGGCGGAAGCTTCAATCCCGTCCACAACGGACACGTCGGGATTGCGAAAAGGGCGATCGAGGCGTTCGGCCTCGACCGCCTCATTGTCGTCCCGGCGGCCGTCTCGCCGTTCAAGACCGACACCGCGCCGTCGCGCTTCGACAGGCTTGCACTCGTCAAGGCGGCGTTCGCGGACGTTTCGAAGACCGTCGTCGACGACCGCGAGCTGAGGCGAGGGGGCGTCTCGTACACGATAGACACCGTCCGTGAAATCGCGTCCGAGAACCCCGGCGCGGAGCTCGTCTTCCTCGTCGGCGAGGATTCGCTCTCGCTCCTTCCGAAGTGGCGAAGCTACGACGAGCTTTCGCGCCTTTGCACATTCAAGTCCTTCCCGAGGACGCGCGAATCCTCCACGGAGATCCGCCGCCGCCTCGCCGCCGGCGAATCAATCGCCGACCTCGTCCCCCCCGCCGTCGCCGCCCTGCTCCTCGGTTAACATCGAGCGCCCGTTGCGACCACCACCTTGGTAATAGGTTTGTCCTATGGGCTTTGCGATATGTTTCCGATTGGCTATGGCCGAGAAAGTGTGCTAAAATAGTGCCCTAACGTCCGGCAATGGGGTGTCCGAACCGTTCGACCCCCTCATGTCGGCTTGAATAGAAGGGAACATCGGTACATGGACGCCACACCAGGATTCAACACGCGCGCTTTGCACTCCGGAGGCGGCTCCGGGAAAGGGATTGAAGGAATGACACTGCAGCAGCTCAGGTACGCCGACGCCGTCGCCACGTGCGGCAGCCTCAGCGAGGCCTCCAGGCGCGTCTTCGTGACCCAGCCCACGCTTACGGAGTCGATACACGCTCTCGAGGAGGAGCTTCGCATTGCGATCTTCTCCCGCACTAGCCGCAGGGAGAGCAGAACGCGCTCTACTTTTCGGAGGAGGTCATGCCGTCCATCGACAGGAAGAAGAACATACGCGTACGCGACAGGGCGACGATGACGAACCTCATCCTCGGGCTTCACGGCTACACAGTCGCCTCGAGCGCGATTTCGCGCGAGCTGAACGGTCCGGACATCGTGGCCGTTCCGCTCGCCTACGACGACGAGATCAGGATAGGCCTCCTCTCCCGCGCCGACATGTCCCTCTCCCGCCCCGGCACCGCCTTCGCGGACGCTCTCCGCGCCCGTGTAGCGCAGCTGGTTTGACACCCGATGTGGCAAGGGCGCCTCGCCCTTGCAGCAAAACGGTATGTCGCAATCACCGAGCGCGTCCGCCCCGCCTCAAATCACCCGATTTGAGGCAGGCCAAAAGAAGTTTTTGCCTGCTTCCCAGATTGCTTTGAGGCAGGAGGAATCTTTCCTCATAGTCGAGCCGATATTCGAGGCGGACTTCCACGACTGCTCATACGGGTTCAGGCCCAATCGGGGGCACAGCAGGCAGTGGACAGGATAGCGGCGGAAGTCAAGGCGGGGAACAGGCAGGTCTATGACGCAGACCTCTGGGCGCATCATTTCGCCTGGCCGCGCAAACGCCATGCGCTCGGCGTGACGCCCAGTTTCCGTCGGAAGAGTTTCTGCAGGAACACCGGACTGCCGTAGCCGCACATGTTCGCGACCGCTTCAACCGATGCGTCCGTGGTCGTGAGCAGTTCGCAGGCGCGCTCGAGTCGGCGGGCGTGGATCGCCTCCAGCACCGACTGTCCCGTCGCAAGGCGGAAGTGCATCTCCGCAAGGCGGCGCGAACCGTTCATGCACGACAGCGCCTGTCTGGAACTCAGGCCTTCGCAGGCCATCGTCCTGATCTTCTCCAGCGCCTGCGCCACGCCCGGATAGTTCCGGTGCAGCCGGTGCGATGACGCCCTGCGGACCAGACCGAGGACGCCGAACGTGCGCGTGGCGATGGTTTCCGTGCGCGTATGGACGAGCTTCGCCAGAAGTTCCACGCTCAAACGTCCCGCTCCCGTCAGGTCGGGGGCAACGCTCGACAGGGTCGGTGTCGTGTTTTCGCAGATGACCGCATAGTTGTCGACGCCCACGACCGAGATGTCGTCCGGTACGGAGAGCCCGACTTCCGCGCAGGCGACAAGAACGCTTTCGCCGACGTAGTCGTTCGCGGCAAACACTCCGCACGGTTTCGGCAGGCGCTTGAGAAAGCCGCAGAGATCCTTGTGCCAGCGAGCCATGTCCTCGGCCTTTCTGCGGAATTGAAACGAGAGCGGCGTTTTGCCATGGAGTGCAAGAGCTTCTTTGAACGCAGTTTCCCTGCTGACGCTCCATGGTGCCGGAGAGAAGTTTGGTATGAATGCGTATGCGGCGCAGTCGTTGGAAAGAAGCTCTTTTGCGGCGGTTCTGGCTGTTGCGACCGGGTCGTGCTCCACGTAGCCGATTTTCCCTTTCATGTGCACGACATCGTCGCGGCATGCATCAACGTAAACGACCGGAATCCCCCCGAATACCGCAGACGGGAAATGCTGTGCGTCGCGCGCCAATTCGCAGATTGCGCCGCAGGGATGCCAGAGATCCAGCAAATCGGCGATTTTGTCGTGGTTCGGCTTGTCGACCGTCTGGATTCGCCAGTTGCGTTTGCGCGCGCTGTCGATCGCGCCTGTCAGTCTCTCGGTGTACGACGGACGGTTGTTTGAAAAAGAACGTATGAAGAGAATCGTGTCCATGCCAATAAGTCTACCATATTCTGCGTGACTTCGCAATCGTTTGTATTGTTTTTTCGCAAACGTATGTGTCTGCCAATGAGGTTGTGGTACAATATGGGTATGAAAATTTCCGCCAGTTTCTTCTGCAGAGCGAAGAATGCGCTTTTTGCATCCCTTCTGCTGCTTTCAACTTTGACGACAATCCGGGCCGACAGCGCGCCGAGGGCCTGTGACATATTCACGGACGGTGCATTTTATACGGGCTGCAACTACTGGGCCTCCCATGCAGGCGTCTACATGTGGCGCGACTGGAACGGCGAACAGGTCGAAAAAGATTTTGCCGTGTTGAAGCGCAGCGGCGTTGATGTCGTCCGGGTGTTCCCGCTCTGGTCGGACTTCCAGCCGCTGACGGCGACTTTGGGCTATCTAGGCGGATTCTGCGAGATGACGCAGGCGGGACGTCCTCTTGAAAACGAAGCCGGCGTCGATGAGACCATGATGGCGCGCTTCAGATTCATGTGCGACGCTGCGGCGAAGAACGACATGAAACTTGTCGTCGGGCTGGTGACCGGCTGGATGTCCGGACGTTTCTTCGCGCCGCCGGCGCTTGAGCGGATGAACGCCGTCGCGGATTCCGAATCGGTCATGTGGCAGGTTCGTTTTGTGCGTCATTTCGTGCGGGAAATGAAGGATCATCCCGCAATCGCAGCATGGGACCTCGGCAACGAGTGCAACTGCATGGGCAAGGCCGAATCGTCCGCCGAGGCATGGAACTGGATGAACACGATTACATCGGCAATCCGCGCCGAAGATCGATCACGGCCGGTCGTTTCCGGGATGCACAGCTGTCCGTCTGATATGAGCAAGCCGTGGAACCTTCGCCATCAGGGAGAACTGAACGACATTCTGACGACGCATCCCTATCCGCTCTTCACGCCGGAATGCGCGAACGAGGATTTTGGCACGATGCGCAACGCCTGCCACCCGACCGCGGAGTCGCTGTTCTACGCAGGCCTTTCCGGGAAGCCGTGCTTCATCGAGGAAGTCGGCGATCTCGGACGCTGCACGGCTTCGCCGAAAAGGTCTGCTGCGACGGTGCGCGCCGGACTCTTCACCGCGTGGGCGCATGGACTGTCGGCATATCTTTGGTGGTGTGGCTTCGATCAGGACAGGTTTGACTTCGCGCCGTACTCGAGAAAAGCACTGGAGCGCGAACTTGGACTTCTGACGGCGGACGGAGAGCCGAAGCCAGCCGCTCGCGAGATGTCGGCGTTCCGCTCGTTCCTTGCTGAATTCCCTTATGCGAGACTTCCGAAAAGACGGATCGACGCGGTATGTCTCGTCTCCGAAATGGAAGATGGATGGACCGCCGCTTTCGGGGCTTTTCTTCTTGCGAGGCAGGCTGGTTTCGACATCGCTTTCGCCGGAGCTGAGCAGAAGTCCTGGCCGGAGTCGAAGATGTACATCCTGCCTTCTGGATCGGGCGGCGACCCTTATACGCTTGGAGCGTGGAACAGGGTTCTTGAAAAGGCGCGCGCTGGCGCGACGGTTGTGATCTCAAAGGGAAACCGCACACGCTACTCGGGATTTCTCCAGGCGACGGGAAATCAGATCGAGACGTTCAACGTCCAGCCGAGGGAATTCAACTTTTCCTTCACCGGCAGCGTCCAGTCGATTCGCGGCGGAGACGAGACGACAACCGTGGTTTCGTCCGTCTCGTCGGAAGTCCTGGCGAAGACAGAGGCCGGCGATCCCGTCGTGACGGTCAAGACTCTCGGCGACGGGAAGGTTGTGTTCGTGAATTTCCCTGTAGAGATATTTGCGGCGCACTCGTCTAATTGCTTTACGGGAGACGATCTGAACCCGCTCTATGTCGTCTATCGCAAGGCTGCGTCGCTCGCGGGAATTGAAAGAGTTGTTTCGTGTGGCTGCCCATCCATCGGGCTGACAGAACATGTCTTGGACAATGGCAAAGTCATTGTCGTCGCAGTGAATTACGAGCCGCGTGCAGTCAAGGCCGCGTTTGCCGTGAACGGGAACATCAGCAAGGTGTGGCGCGGACTCATCTCAGAAGATGCGGCGGAGATAGGTGCGAACGACGCAGCTGTATTTGAAGTGGAGCGCAAGGAGGGCGGGCTATGATGCGTAGCATGTTTGCTGCATTGTTGCTATGCTCGGCGTGCGCATCCGCAGCCCCGTCCGTTTCGTATCGTACGATTGCGACGAACGAATGCCGCAGGGTTGCGGAGGTTTCGGATTCGGCGATGGGCGTCTGCCTTGATGGAAGGCTTCTGTATGTCATTGGAGGCGGAACTCTTTACGCGCTTGATGTGGCCGATCCCCTGAACCCCGTCGTCGTCGGCAGTCTGTCCGGCATGGACAACAACCGCCAGATCGCCGTTTCGGACGGTTTTGCGTATGTGGTATCGCGTGAAACGGGCATGCGCATTGTCGATGTTTCTGATCCGAAAAACATGAAGCTGCGGTCTCTATACGATTCGGTGGAGTTCGCGACGGGAATAGAGGTCGTCGGCAAGACGGCTTTCATTTCCGAGCGCATCTACGGCGTCGAGGCTGTCGATGTCTCCAACCCCGACCGTCCACGACACATCGCGATGCGTCCTACATCCGAATCGCAGTCCGTGCGGTATCGCGACGGCTATCTGTACTCCGGCGAGTGGGGCCTTGGAAGCGTGTCCGTTTTCGACGCGCACGACATGCGCGCGTTCCGGTCCGTCAGCAAGATCGACCTTGGCGGCTATGGCGACGGTCTTGACATAGACGGACGAAATCTCTACTGTTCTACTGGACACGACGCGCGCCATAACCGCGCCGACGCGCTGAAGGGCGAGGATATAGTCGGAGCGGGACGCGGACTTGACATCTTCGACCTTGCGGATCCCGCGAAGCCGCGGCATGTCTCCCGAGTGGATTTCCCCGTCTTCAAGCCTCGCAACGAGGATTTCTGGACGGTTCGCGTCGCAGACGGACTCGCATTCTGCTGCGACAGCCACAACGGACTGTTTGTCGTTGACGTTCGCAAGCCGGAGCAACCTGAAATAGCTGCAAGATTCTGCGTCCTCCAGGGCGGAACGGTATGGCCGAACATCCCCGGCCAATCCTCGTCCGGTCCACAGCCTGGCTCCGTTTGGCCGTCCGCTGCGATCAGTTCCGTTGCGGTCGGGGAAGGGTGTTTCTACGTGACTTGCTCCCCTGGCGGACTTTGGGTCGTTCCTTTCCCCGGCGTCCATCCGAAGATGCGCGAACATGGTGCGGCGCCGAAACACTGCGATGCAGGCGAAAAGTATCCAACAGACATGAAGTCGTTCGCCGTCTACCGTCCGTCCGCCGCAGGCCAGGCCCGCACGGCATGCATACGCGGCGATGTGGTATACGCGGCGTTCGGAAACGCGGGGCTGCATGTAGTCGCGATTCGTCCAGACGGCTCGTTCAGGAAGATCGGGGAGCTCCCCGGCGGAAGACGCGTGACGGACTGCTGTTTCGTCGGCGACCGGCTTGTGACGGCAGAGGGAGTCGACGGCTGGGCGGTGTACGCGCTAGACGGCGGACCGGCCGCGTTTCGCGAAGTCGCGCGGCGGGCATCCGGACGGAAGGTCGCTTTCTGGTGCTGGAGCGCAGGCTCGGACAGAGTCGTGCTCTCTACTAGAACAGGTCCGTATGAAGTCGTGGATCTTCGTGGTTTCCAATCCGCGAATCCGCTCTGCAAAATGAATGTCGCCGCATGCCAATGGAACAAGTATCTGCCCGATGGACTCGTCGGCAACTGCCTTCCCGCTTTGTGTCCGTTCCGAGGACTGGACTGGTTCGACTTTTCTCGCGAAACGCCGACGGTGGTCCCATGCACAGGGAACGAACCGCAGCCCGTTGGAGATCAGGACAGCGGAGTTTGCGTGTTCGGAGAGCGGTATCTCTACACCGCGCGCGGGAAATATCAGCTGGTCGGACCGGACGGTTCCCGCTCGGAGTTTCGCGACCTGCCGCCGGATGGACATGGAGTGCGCTATTCGGGAATTCCGCGCTCGGACGGAAGGGTTGTCGTGGTGACAAGCCGCCACAGACGCACTGTCGCCGTATATGATTTTGCAGAGCCAGACAAACCCGTTTTGCTCCGCGCGTACACATTGTCCGGTAATCCAGACCTAGCGGCGTTCTGGCATGGACGCGCCGTTGTTCCCGCAGGACACCAGGGTCTTCTTCTCGAACGATTGCCGCAGACTGATTTGAATTTTACAACAAAGTAAACAAACAAGGAGAGAAATGATGAAACTAGTTAAAAAGTGCAGAAAAACGGTGGGCGCAATTATGTCCGCCGCGTTGCTGACTGGACTGGTTGCGTTCGGCGATGGTGTGACTGGCTACTATACTGGGCAAAGTGGTTCCCCTGACAAGCTGAACGAGACTGCCAACTGGAAGGATGGTGTCCGCCCTGGCAGATTCAACGATGACGGTGTCACAAATGGCATGTATGGAGCCACGATGGTCTTTGACGACCAGGCGACTGGGGGCAACGGGTCTCTTCAGACAGCTAATCTAGCATCGATTTCAAACATCGTATTCAAGGGTGAA
>CAMOCC010000091.1 GCA_946610035.1 uncultured Verrucomicrobiota bacterium | reverse complement strand
TATAGCGCATTTAACCTGCCCATAGTTGCATTTAGTCTGTCCGGCGACCAACTTTTTTGCATAGGTGAGAAGACAGAGTGAATGCGACTCCCCGCTTCGCGGGCAGTCGCATTCACTCTGTCTTCTCACCGACCTGAAATATTGATCCGCCCCAGTCATTGGTTTGCGGCCCGTCACCGGGCGGTGACGATGGCGACGCCGGCGGAGCAGCCGAGCCTGGTCGCGCCGGCCTCTATCATCGCGAGCGCGTCCTCCTTCGTGCGTATGCCGCCCGCAGCCTTGACCCCCATAGAGTCCCCGACGGCGCGGCGCATGAGCGCCACGTCGTGGACCGTCGCCCCGCCAGGGCCGAACCCGGTCGAGGTCTTCACGAAATCGAATCCGGCCGCCTTCGCCATCTCGCACGCGAAGACCTTCTCGTCGTCCTCAAGGTAGCAGCATTCGATGATCAGCTTCGCCACCACGTCGCCCCTCTGGCCCTTGACTATGGACACGACCGACTTCCACTTCGCGGCGAGCGCCCTTGCGGACTTCCCGCCCCGGCCTTCGGCGAATGCGGACTTCACCTCCCCGACATTGACCACGAAGTCGAGTTCGTCCGCCCCGCCCTCCACGGCCTCGTACGCCTCGAAGAGGATCGTCTTGACGGTGTTCTGGCCAAGCGGGAAGCCGACTACCGTGCAAACCTTCACGCCGCTTCCCTCCAGCAGCGACTTGCAGCGCGTGACCTCGCACGGATGGACGCAGACGGACGCGAAGCCGTACTTCCGAGCCTCCTCGCAGAGCCGCTCAATGTCCTTCGCGCTCCCCGTCGTCTTCAGGAACGTGTGGTCTATGTATTTCGCAATGTCTTCCATTTCAATACTCCCTCTCTGTCGTCTCAAGTGCCGGAGACGGGAGTCGAACCCGTACGCCCGATACCGGGCTGCGGATTTTAAGTCCGCTGTGTCTGCCATTTCACCACTCCGGCAAGTTCAAATGATGGTGGAGGTGAGGGGAGTCGAACCCCTGTCCGAAACAGCATCAGCCAAACTTCTACGCGTGTATCCGACCATTGATCTCGGAAGGGGTACGCCGACCGGCGGGCTTATCCCCAACCATCCGTTCGATTCGGCACCCTGCAGCGCGCGAGCGGAGCGTCCTGCAACGTGGCCTGCTGGATTAAGCCTCCCCGCTCAGCAGACATCGGCGGTTCGACTTCGCGGCCGTTAATCAGGCGGCGAGTTTGTAATTGTTGTTCGCAATTACTGTTTTTTCCCGTTTTTTAACGTGGCCAACGAGAATCCACGACGCGCGATCTGACCTCAACATGCCCCGTCGAAACCGGATCACCCCCATCAGGGTTTGTGCGGATATTATACCACAACCCGTCGCCGGAACGCAACCCCGAAGCCGCCCTCACTCGTGGCGGAGGGCGATTATCGGGTCGAGCTTCGACGCGCGCATCGCGGGGTAGATGCCGAAGCCTATGCCGACGCCGACAGAGATTCCGAACGAAAGCACCAGGCTCCACGGCGTCACCACCGTCGGCATCCCGGCAAAGAGCGTCACGAGAAGCGGTATGCCGAGTCCGAGCGCCATGCCGATCATCCCGCCGACGACCGAGAGGACGAGCGCCTCGATGAGGAACTGCACGACAATCTGCGACCTCCTCGCGCCGATTGCGCGGCGGATCCCTATCTCGCGCGTCCTTTCCGTCACCGAGGCGAGCATGATGTTCATGATGCCGATGCCGCCCACAAGGAGCGATATCCCCGCTATCGCGCCCAATACAATCGAGAACGTGCGCTTCGTCGCCTCCGCCTGTTTCAGGAGCTGGAGCGGGACGTCGATGCCGTAGTCGACCCTCTTGTGCGACGTCTCGAGAAGCCGCGCCAGCGCACGCGAGGTCGGCTCGACCTGCGCCTCGTCCGTCACGTGCGCGATTATCTCGTGCAGCTCGACCCGCTCGCGTATGGACGAGCCCTGGAGCCGCCTGAAGAACATGTCCCCGTACCGCTCGCGCGCCGTCGTAAGCGGAATGTAGACGTCCGTCTGCCTGTCCGGCGTCTCCGTCGAATCGCCCTCGCCGGCGTCGCTGCGGACGATCCCCACGACCTGGTACGTGCTCTTGTCCACCGTGAGCGTCTCGCCTATCGCGTACTCGTTCGCAAGGAGCCTGCGCGCGCCCCACTCCGTGAGGATCGCGACGGACGCATGCTCGCGCACGTCCCGCGCGTCCATGAGCCGCCCCGCGACGACGTCGCGCTTGACGAGCTCGAACCAGTCCTCCGTCGTGCAGACGACGCGAAGGTCCTCGGACCTCTCGTGGAACCGCCCGGGCTTCACCAGCACCTTCGCCGGGACCACCCTGTCGATCGTCGGGATCGTCTCCGCCATCCGCTCCGCGTCTTCGTAGAGGAGTCCGTAGATGGACATGAAGGACGTCGTGTTTTTCGAGTTCGCGTCGTCGGACGGCTTGCGCGACGTCATCATCACGTTGTGGCTCCCGAGCCGGCGGATGCGGTCCAGCGCATCCCTCGACGCGCCCTCGCCTATCGCGAGCATCGCGATGACGCTTCCCACGCCGAAGACGAGCCCGAGCATCGTAAGGAGGCTCCTCAGCTTGTGGAGCATCAGGTTCTTCACCCCGAGCGACACGTCGCGCCTGAATCTCGCAACGGGGAACTTCATTTCATCTCCCTTACCAGCCCGTCGCGCATCACGAGCCTGTGGTCGGCATACGCCGCGATGTCGTCCTCGTGCGTCACCATGACGATCGTCTTGCCCTGCCTGTGAAGCTCCGTGAAGAGGTTCATTATCTCGACGCTCATCGCCGTGTCGAGGTTGCCCGTCGGCTCGTCAGCGAGTATCACGACGGGGTCGGTCGCAAGCGCGCGCGCAATCGCGACGCGCTGCTGCTGTCCGCCCGAAAGCTGGTTCGGGCGGTGGTTCATCCTGTTCGCGAGCCCCACGTGCGCCGCGTACTTCTCGACCCTCCTGCGGCTCTCCGCGTCGCCCACGCCCTGGTAGTACAGCGGAAGCGCGATGTTCTCCGCGACCGTCAGCTGCGGAATCAGGTTGAAGCTCTGGAAGACGAAGCCTATGTACTTAAGGCGCACGTCGCTCAGCGCGTCGTCGCCGAGCCGCGACACTTCGCGTCCGTCCAGCCTGTACTCGCCGGACGTCGGCCGGTCCAGGCAGCCGAGTATCTGGAGGAGCGTCGACTTGCCGGACCCGGAACTGCCCATGATCGCCCAGAACTCGCCCTTCGCGAACTTCGCGCTCACCCCCCTCAGCGCATGGACCTTGTCGTCGCCCATGTCGTAGACCTTAGTGAGGCTGTCGACCTCGATTGCGTACTCGACCGGGGTGTTCATCGCTTCGCGTCCGTCCCTTCCGCGCACTCCGCGCCGCCCTGATCCTTCTTCCCGTCCGCTTCCTTGCCGACGAGTTCGGTCTCGGCGGTGCCGGCGGACTCCTTGAGCGGCGGCGTGAGCGACACCAGTTCGCCCGCCGAAAGCCCCGAGAGTATCCTCACGAACCTGTTGTTCGCAAGCCCCGTCTCGACCGCCCTGCGCTCGTCGCCCGCCGGGCCCTTCACCCACACGCACGACTCGCCCGCGATCCTGACGACGCACTGAACGGGTATGTACAGCGCGCGCTCGTACTGGTCCACCACGATCTCGACCTTGCAGCCCATGCCGTTCCTGAGCTCGCCCGCGCCGCCGGTGATGAGCACCTCGGTCGGATACTCCTTCAGGTCCGCGTTCATCCACCTGCGCTCGTTGTCCGGCATCGGCGCGATCTTCGAGACCCTGCCCTCGAACACCTTGTCCGGCAGCGCGTCGCACCTCACCCTCACGGGCATGCCGACTTCGACGCTCTGGAGGTTCGCCTCGTGGAGGTTTATCTTCGCCGAGAACGTGTCCGCCGTCGGCAGGCGTATCAGCTCCTGCCTCTCCCAGACCTCCTGCCCCTCCTGGAGCGGCTCGCGGTTCCTGTGCGACTCGCCCGCGTACACGACCTGCCCGTCCCTCGGCGCGCGTATCGTCGCCTTCTCGATCTGGTTCGTGAGCTTGTCGTACTTCTGCTGCTGCTTGCGGAACTCGCTCTCCTTCGCCCTCAGGTCGCTCTCCGCCTTCGCGACGGAGGACGCCGCCTTCTTCCGCGTCCTCAGGAGCGCCATCTCCTTCTGCTTCATGTCGCTGCGGAACTTCGCGAGGTCCCTCCTGTGCGTGTACGTCTCGAGGACCTCCAGTTCGCGCTGGGCGGACTCCAGCGTGAGCTGAGTCGACTTCCAGCTGAGCTCGTCGCTCTCAAGCTCTGTCTCGGATATGAACTTCTCCGCATAGAGCCTCTTCGACCACTCGTACTTGTCCTTCGCCTGCTTGACCTGCTGCTCCTTCAGCGCAAGCTGCCCCTTCCTGTCCACGAGCATGGACGGATACTCGCCCTTCTCGTACTTCTCGAGGTCCTCCTTCGCGAAGAGGCAGTCCTGCTCCGCGAGCTCCACGTCGCTTGCGGACTGGTTCTTCTGTATCTCCAGCTCCTCGCGCGCGACCTCCAGCGCGCTCTGCGCGTTCTGAAGCGTGATCTCCTGCGCGTCCTTTTCGTCGATCTTTGCGGAGACGTCAAGCTGGATGAGGACGTCCCCCTCCTTCACCATCGTCCCCTCGGGAACGAGGGAAATGATGGACGAGCGCCCCTGCACTTCGTTCTTCAGCGTGATCTGCTGGCTTGGATGTATCTCGCCGAACTCCTCGACGCCGATGACGAGCGGACCCTCCGCGACCGCTGCATACAGTCCGCCGGACTGCGACTTCTCCCTGCCTCTCCCGACAAGGAGCACTCCCGCCGCAACCGCCCCCGCCGCAGCAACTGCAAATATGATTTTTTTCGACATGGTTTTATATTATACATGGCAACCCCCTCCACAGTCAAGTGTGATTGCCGCAGGTGATTGCCGCAGGTGTGGGAATTTGATATAATGTATTCCATGAAACTCAAGCTCGGTAGATTCGGTCCAATGGCGCTTGTGGCCGCACTCCTCGCAGCAGGCGTTGCAGGTCAGGTGCTCCTCGCCGGCGAACGGCCCGCCCGCGCGGCGACGGCGGACGAAAGCATGCTCGCCACGCTCGGCGGCTTCCGATCCCTGGCCGCCGAGGTGATCTGGTACAGGGCGGAGCGAATGCAGGACGAGGGACGCTTCGCAGAGCTCGTCCAGCTCACCTCGATGCTCACATGGCTGGAGCCGCACGACGCCGAAGTGTGGACGTACTCCTCGTGGAACCTCGCCTACAACATCTCCGTGCGCATGCCGCGCGAGGAGGACCGCTGGCCGTGGGTCCACGAGGCGATCCGCCTCCTTAGGGACGAGGGAATCCGCCGCAACCCCGCAGAGGCTTCGCTCTACCGCGAACTCGCCTTCATGTTCGAGCTCAAGATCGGCGTGGACGACAACGACACCGCCGCCAAGCTCTACCGCGAGGAGTGGCGGAAGATCGTTGCGGACGTCCAAGCGCGCGACGCATGGGGCGAAATCGGAATGACGAAGGATGCGATGTCCGAGATCGAACGCGTCTACGGCGTCAGCGACTGGACGAACCCGCAGGCCTCGGCCATCTACTGGGCGCATAACGGGCTCAAGCACGCCAACAACCAGGAGAGGCCCTTCCTGAACGAGATACTACGCCAGTCCGTCACCCTCTACAGGCGCCAGACCGCCTCGTAAGGCGTTGTCCGGAATAGAGCACCACCTCAGTCGAAGTCGCATCCCTCGTATTTGATTTCATCCATGAACATGAAGTCCGGATCAGGCTTCACGCTGATCGTCCCTTTCGCATCGCACTCCCTGAACACGATGTTGCGCATCGTTGTGGACTGCTTGCCGACGCCCTCAGGAAGCGTGAAGTACTGGTTCCACGGCTTCGCCTGGACGATCTTGTTGCACCTGCCGCTCACATGTTCGACGAGGATGTCCTCGTAGAGCTGCACGGTGTCCGGACGCGACTTGAGGTTCAGGAGGTTGTCCGGTCCCATCAGCATGCAATTCCTCACGATGATGTTCTTGCAGTGCACCGCCTCGGATCCGCACGTGAGCGCCGAATGAGTCACGGGGCCGAACGTGCATCCCTCCACGAGTATCCTCTCGTTCCCGCCGTTCTGCGGCAGCTTCTCGCACTGGTAGTACTTGCCTCCCTTCAGCGCAATGCCGTCGTCGTTCACGTCCATGTAGCAGTCCCAGATGTGGCAGTCCTTGACGACATCCAAGTCGATCGCGTCGGAGCTGGGCGCCTTGGGCGGGTCCTCCGCGCCGGGCGCGGTGATCCTCAGGTTCGAAATCCTCACGCGCTCGCACTTGTAGTAGTGCGTCGTCCAGAAGTGGGAGTCCTTGATCGTGAGTCCGTCCACGCGCACGTCGCGCGAGTTGGAGACGTACACGTTCCTCGGACGGTCCAGCGCCGTGTTGCGGAAACCCTTGACGCGCCTGCGCCCGTCCCAGAACGCCGCCCACGTGTCGCGTCCGTTCCCGTCGATCGTCCCCTCGCCGTACAGCGTGAAGCCGTCGCAACGGTCCGCGTTCACAAGCGCCGCGTTGTAGCATATCGTCTCACCCTCCATTCGCGTCTCCAAGCGAGGCGTAAGGGCGCCGTCCTTCGGGCCCTTGAGCACGCCTCCCCTCTCGATCTTCAAATGCACGCCCGCCCTGAAGAAGAGCGAGGACGTGTTCCACACGCCCTTGCCGAGCACAAGCACTCCCCCGCCCTGGCAGCCGATCTTGTTGATTGCGCACTGCAACGCGGCGGTCTGAAGCTCCTCCGCATCCGCCTTCGCGCCGAATTCCTCCGCCCTGTAGCGCCTACCGAGCTTCGCCTCGTCCACTGACGGCTTCTCGTCGAACCACGCGTCCATGGCCGATCCGTCGGGCCAGACCCCTTTCTTTGACGGCGACAGGCTCATCACCTCGACGGGTCCGATGAGACCCGAGGGAAGGACCGGCCACTCGGATGCATCCAGCACTCCCTTCCCGCGATATATCGCCATGTTCGCATCACGGAACGTCTTCCACTGAACGCCCTTCCTGTCGTACGCCCTGATGCGGTTAGCGCCGAGGTTCGTCACCTCCACCTCCAGCAGGTTCCGTCCCTCCTTCAGGAACTCCTTGGGAATGGTTGCTTCGTACGGGTGCATGAAGAGCGTCTGCAACAGCTGTCCGTTAACGACGACGCGCGCCGTGCTGCCCACCTCTCCAAGCGAGAGCAAGAACGGACTCTTCAGGTCGTCCGCCTTCATCTCGAACTCCGTCCGGTACACCGCCGTCCCGGAGAACTCCGACTCCCTCTCGCCGAGCTTCGTCCAGTCCCCGAGCGCAACATTCGAGCGCTTCGCCGGCAGCTCCCAACCGGACACATCCTTGATGAACTCAAGCGACCACGGGCCAAGTGTAACGCTCGAGGCAGACGGCAACTCGCGCGCCTCCTCGTCTATGAATCCGGGCTCGCCCCCCGACGTCCAGACGAAGAGCGACTGCGCCGGTGCGAGTTGGATGCCTACTACGGCATTCCCGCCGATGCCGGGAGGCGGACCGAACACGTCCCCCGATACCGGATCGAGCACGGTCGCCTTGTCCGCCAACTTCAGCGTCCTCCTCTCCGTCGACGAATTGACGACGAAGTAGAGATCGCCACCCTTCCATTTGAGGCGGATTGCATCGAAAGGAGTATCCTTCGTCGCAAACACGAGCGGCTTAGCCGCCGTCTTCGCGAGCGCGGCGATCAGGTCGCCGTCCCGCTCGAACACGACTGGCATTCGCTTAGAAAGTTCCTTTAGGCGCGCGAGCGTCCCGGGCTTCACATGCTTCGCCTCGGGAACCACTATCGCCTTGTAGCGGGCGACGATATCATCCTTGAGGAACGCATCGCTCACGTAGTCGAACTGGTAGCCGTTGTCCGCAAGCGACTGTGCGAGCCTCCCGAAGGGTATGTCCTCCATCCAGTGGGCGTGAACCGTCATCAGCTCCTCGAAGCCGTCCGCCTTCCACCACTGGTCGTCGATCGGCCAGTAGAGCAGCACGTCGTTGTCCGGCGTCGCCTCGGCGAGGACGGACTGCACACGCGTGAAGTATTCGTTCAGCGGCTTGATGTCCCTCCAGATCGGATTCCTCGGGTTCAGCTCGCTCGCCGCATAGAAGCACCAGCCCGGCCATGGCGCGGAATCGGGCGAGTAGACGGTAGCATGGTAGTAGAGGCGGTTGACGCCGGATAGGAAGAGAAGGTCGCCGAACGCCTTCACCTCCTCCAATGTCTCGCAGAAGTGCTCCGTCATCCAGGTGAAGGACTCGGCGCTTACGGACCTCTTGCCCGTGAGGTGGGCGGCGGAAGACGCAAACTTGCTCATCAGTATCGAGCGGTCGCCCTCGCGGAAGTCCTTCGAGAATACGCTCTTGAACTTGTCGCGATCGCCGCGTCCGAACATCTCGGTCTCCGGGACGTCAGCGATGGAATAGAACTCCAGCAGGTTCGCCGGTGCGCCGTGCGCCTGGTTGTGGGTCAGGATGCCGTGCTCGCGGCACCAGTTGGTCCAGATCGGAAACGTCTCCTTCGAAAGGATGTCGCTAAGAGTCTCGCGATAGTCGTGCTTCACCTTGGCGACCGCGTCACGCTCGCCTTCCCCCGCGAGCTCGGCGAGGTGGTCCATTATGTCGTATCCGCGATACTTTCTGAAAAGCGCGGGGAATTCGTCGGACCATCCGGCGTTATAGTACTCGAAGGAGTCGTGGAAGGTTGCGCGCGGGTAGGCGGCGTTGCGTCCGTCCAGGTTCTTGAACAGCCGCAAGTGCGCCTCAAGCGCGGCGGGGGAGAAGGGATTGAGCATAGGACCGGCATCCAGGTCCTGTGCGCGCTTCACCTTCTGTCCGGTCCTGTAGGAGACAAGGCGCTTCCCCGCCCCCTCCCAGAGGACCTTGAAGTGCTTCGGCGCCTTGTCCCCGTCCGTGAGGACCTTGAGCCCCTGCGCACCGAGTTCCGGGGGGATGGTCTTTCCGCCGAAGCACCAGCCCGCGCCGAAACTCAAGTCGACCTTCATACCGTTCTTCGCGGCGATTTCGTTGGCGAACTCGAGGATTTCGACGAACTTAGGAGACATGAACTCGACGTATTTGTCCTCATAGCCCTTCGCGCCGTATATCGGGATGATGCGGATTCCGCCGAGTCCGGCGTCCGCCCAGCGCTTCATCTCCTTTTCGAGCTCTTGTCTTTCGATGGCGTTGCCGAGCCAGTGGCAGATCCCCCACGGCTTCGTCTCCGCAGTCGGAGCGGGGAAATTGACGTCGCACAAAGCCCCATGCGAGATGGCGGCAGCGAGAATCAATGCAAAGGTATTCTTCATCTCATAATCCTTTCAAGATGATATTATACCAAAATGCGCCCAGCCGCCCCCTCCCCAATCGGGGTGGTGAGAGATGAGTAGGGATTTGGGGTTAAAAGTTAACGCCCGAAACACGGTAAGAAAATAAAAATAAAAAAAAAGCCGGCGGCGTCCTACTCTCGCACGGGCGAGTCCCGCACTACCCTCG
>CAMOCC010000090.1 GCA_946610035.1 uncultured Verrucomicrobiota bacterium | reverse complement strand
GAGGCGCAGAAGAAGGATGAGACGATCGAGCTGGAGGACGGGCAGCACGGCGTGGTGCTCACGCCGGAGGAGCTGCCTCCGGACCACATGCAGATCGACATCGCAAGTCGCGACAAGGACGGCAAGAGGCTCAAGAAGGGCCGAATCTCCATGGGCGACAGGACGATGACGACGGCGCAGATCCGGGAGCAGATAAAGCTCAGGAAGGAACGCTACGGACATACCTTCCCGATCTTCATCCGCGCCGACTTCGCCACGATGCACGAGACCGTGAAGGATGTAATGGACGTATGCTCCTCGGAGGGCATCTGGCAGATATCCTTCATGGCCACGGCCGAGGACAAGACCAAGGGCAAGACACGCCCCAACCTCATGAAGAGGAGGAGGAGGTAGAGCCATGGCAAGAAAACCTCAAGACGATCCGAAACTCGACATGACGCCGATGATCGACGTGGTGTTCGAGCTCATCATCTTCTTCGTCGTCACGATCAAGCAGGAGGACATCCTCTCCAAGCTGAACGTGAACCACCCCGCCCCCGCGAACTCCTCGAGCAGCTCCCAGGAGGACGAGCCCTGCAAGATCGAGATCGGCAGGCACGCCACCGATCCCGCGCGAGGCGTGTACGTGCTCGGCGGCAAGGAGATGAAGCTCGACGAGATCGACAACTACCTGCGCACCACCGTCGCGGGCAAGTCGTCGAAGCCGGAGGAGACGCCGGTCATCATCAAGTGCGAGATGCAGAGTCCCCACCGCGCCCTCATCGACCTGCTGGACAGGTGCTACAAGTACCGCCTTTTCAGCATCAGCGTGTTTTCGATGTGAGGTTGAGTAGGTGGGAGTCTCCACATTCCTGGCACTCAAATACCTGAGGCCGAAGCGATCCGTCGCTTCGGTCATTACTGTTGTCTCCGTCCTCGGCGTCCTCCTGGGCGTGGCGGTCGTCGTCATCGTCCGGAGCGTCATGACGGGCTTCGGGGACGTCTGGCGCGAGAAGATCCTCGACTTCAAGCCCCACGTCACCATACAGGGTCCGGGCGGCGACTTCATCACCGGGGAGGACGACGTGGCCGAATCCCTGCGCAGGATCCCGGGCGTCGTCAGCGTCAACCCGGAGATAATGACGCGCGTGATGTTCTCCAGCCGCGGCCGCGTCCTGGCTCCCGTCCTCATCGGAATCGGCGGGGACGACGTGCGGAAGGCGTATTCCGTAGGCGAACCCGTCGCGGGAACCTTCGACCTCGAGCCGGGCGGCGTCGTGGTCGGTGCTGAACTCGCCCGCGCGCTGAGGCTCTTCGTTGGGAGCGAGGTTACCGTGTGCGCGCCGCCGCTGCCGGACGAGGTGTACCTCCCCCGCAAGTGGAAGGTGACGGGGATATTCTCGAGCGGACACCACGACTACGATGCGGACTTCGTGCTGGCGGACCTAGAATCGACGCGCGACCTCACGGGGACGGAGGAGGGGGTGTCCGCAATCTGCGTGAAGACCGAGAGCCCCGCCGACGAGCGCAAGTTCAACGCCGTCTACGACGAAATCGTGAAAACGCTCACGGACACGAGGCGGAGGTTCAGGGTCCTCAACTGGAAGGATGCCGACCGCCAGATATTCAACGCCCTCGCAGTCGAGACAAACATGACGGCGATACTCCTGCTCCTCATCTCCCTCGTCGCGCTCTTCTGCGTCATGAACACGCTGCTGGTCCTCACCGTCCAGAAGACGCCCGAAATCGGGCTCCTGAAGGCCCTCGGCTTCGGCAGGCTGAAGATAATGGGCGTGTTCCTCGTCCACGGACTCGTCCAGTGCACCATCGGCGTCGTCCTCGGCCTTCTTGCGAGCTGGGCTGTCCTTTCGAACCTCCAGCGCATAGTCTCATGGCTCGCGAAGTGCGGCATGGAGGTGTTCCCCGCCGAGATATACAAGCTCGACGAGATACCCCACCACATAGTCGCCTCCGACGTCGTATGGACTGTCGTCATAATCTACATATTCGGCGTTCTCGCGTCCCTGGTCCCCGCGCTGATCGCGGCGTCCAAGGACCCGGTGAAGGCCCTCAACGAGTGAGGTGGCGCGATGGCAGTTGTCGAAACGGTGAAAGTGACTAAGCGCTTCAGGATACCGGGGCAGCCGCCCGTGGAGGTGTTGAAGGGCGTCGACCTCTCCGTCGCCCCGGGGGAGAGGGTCGCGATCCTCGGACGCTCCGGCGCGGGCAAGTCGACGCTCCTGCACATCCTTGGAGGGCTCCTCAGGCCGACTTCCGGCAGGGTGTCGGTTCCGAAGAACTTCGGCTTCGTCTTCCAGGCGTACCACCTCATGCCGGAGTTGACCGTCCTCGAGAACGTCCTTCTCCCGACGCTCGCGCGCGGGACGCTGCGCGGAGGCGCGGCGAAGGAGCGCGCGAAGGCTCTTCTCGACGCGGTGGGGCTCCCGGACAGGATGGACCACCTCCCCGCCGAGCTTTCGGGCGGCGAACGCCAGCGTGTCGCCCTCGCGCGAGCTCTCGTGACGAATCCCGAGGTCGTGTTCGCCGACGAGCCGACGGGGAACCTCGATTCCATGACGGGGGCGGACATCCTCAAGATGCTTGCGGAGCTCTCCAAGGGGTCGACGGCGCTCGTGATGGTGACCCACTCCCATGAGGCGGCCGCAATATGCGATAGGACTCTTACTTTGGCGGACGGTATACTCAAATAGCGGATTTTTTGGTACAATATACGACAGTTCAAAAACAAAAAGGAGGAAATGAATGAGTATCTTCAAGGCCTACGACATCCGCGGCATCTACGGAACAGAGCTGACTGAGAGGGATTTCTACAAGATTGCGCGCGCCTATGCGCAGTTCGCACGTGTCCAGGGTGGAAAGGTCGTCGTCGCACGCGACTGCCGCAAATCGTCCGATTCGCTTTTCGAGTCCTTCGCGAAGGGACTCGTCGACGAGGGCGTAGAGGTCCTCGACGTCGGCCTCGCCTCGACCCCGATGAGCTATTTCGCCAACGGTTCGCTGAAGGCGGACGGCTCGGTCATGATCACCGCCTCCCACAACACGAAGGAGTGGAACGGCTGCAAGCTGTGCAAGGCGAACGCCGTGCCGATCTCCGGCGCGACCGGCATCAAGGACATCGAGAAGCTCGTCGGCGCGATGACCGGCGACGAGGCTCCCAACGGCAAGGGCAGGATCACCAAGGTCGACGTCTCGAAGGCGTACGGCGAGCACGTGCGCACCTTCGCCCACCTCGCCAAGCCCGTCCACGTCGCGATGGACTTCGCGAACGGCATGGGCATCGCGGAGTCCGTCGCCTTCACGGAGCAGACGATGCTCACCCACGACGACCTCTACGGCGACTACGACGGCGACTTCCCGAACCACGACGCGAACCCGCTCCACCACGAGACGCTCAAGGACCTCCAGGCGATGATCAAGGCCGCCCCCGGCAAGTACGCCTTCGGCGTCGCATACGACGGCGATGCGGACCGCGCGGGCTTCATCGACGAGAAGGGCGAGATCATCCCGATGGACTTCATAACGGCGCTCATCGCGCAGGACCTCCTGAAGTCCAACCCCGGCGCGGTGTGCTTCTACGACCTGCGCTCCACCAAGATGGCTGACGAGACGATCGCGGCCTCGGGCGGCAAGCCCATGATGTCCCGCGTCGGCCACTCCTTCATCAAGGAGCAGATGCGCCAGAACGACGCGATCTTCGCGGGCGAGCTATCCGGCCACTACTACTTCAAGGCGAACTACACGGCGGAGTCCTCATCGATGGCGACCTACGCTCTCGCGAACATCGTATCCGCGAGCGACAAGCCGCTCTCCGAGCTCATCGCCCCGCTCAAGAAGTATTCGCAGTCCGGCGAGATCAACACGAAGACCGTGACGCCCCCCGCCGAGGTCCTCGCAAAGATCAAGTCGCTCTACGCGTCCAAGGCGAAGGTCTTTGAACTCGACGGCGTCAGCGTCGATGCATGGGAGACCGAGGGTTGGTGGGCGAACGTCCGCATGTCCAACACCGAGCCGCTCGTCCGTCTCAACCTCGAGGGCAGGACCCCGGCAATCATGGAGGCAAAGCGTGACGAATTCCTCGCCATCATCCGCGCTTAAGCTGCTCGGCTTCGCATCGCTCCTGCTGCTTGCAGGCTGCGGATGCAGCTCCGACCCGTCCCCGGACTCCCCGGAGGCGGTTCGGGACGAGCCGCGCCCCGACGACGTCCCCGTGATCCAGGCGTCCGCCCAGGAGGCGTACGCGAAGGGCGACTGGCAGGCGGCGACGAAGGCGTACTCACGCCTTGCGTTCGACGAGACGCTTCCGCCGGCGGTGCAGTCCGTCGGCTGGACCGGGAAGGGCATCGTCGACTACCGCCGCATGGGCGAGGACGGCGCGCCGCCCGAGCTCCGCGACACGGCGCGCGCCTCGTTCCTGCACGCCGTCCGCCTCGACAGGATGAACCCCGTCCCGCGCTACCACCTCGGGCTCCTCTACCGCAACGAGTTCGGCTTCAACCAGGCCGCCCTGGAGCAGTTCCAGGTCTACGCCGCGCTGAAGAAGAACGACGTGGAGGACATCCACGTGGCGCGCGCCCTCTCGCACATCGCGGAGCTCAAGGCGGAAATCGCCCGCGAGCAGTCCGCGAGGAAGGGCGCCGACCGCCGCAACCCGTCCGCCTGCGCGAGCGCGCTCCAGCGCGGCGACGCGGCGTTCCGCAAGCGGCAGTACAAGACGGCCCGCTTCGCCTATGACGCGGCGCTGAAGGCGGACCCGCTGAGCTACGACGCGGCGGAACGGCTCGGACAGTGCTGGGAGAGGACCGACCGCACGAAGTACGGGATGGAGCAGGCCTACGAGTGCTACAAGCAGGCCTCGTCGCTTCGAACCTACGCCAAGACGCTCGTCGCCGCGGCGGAACTCGCAGTGAAGCTCGACAAGCGCGCAAGCGCGGTCGCGCTCTATTCGCGCGCGGTCGCGGCGAGTCCGACGGACAAGACGGCCATCGACGGCCTCATCCGCGCGCTCCGCAAGACGGGTGACGCGAAGTCCGCCACGGCCTACCAGCGCTACAGGGACGGCCTTCCGCGCGGGAGGTAGCATCAAGTGGAACTTCAGGTCGCCGACTATGTATTGCTGGGCCTGGTCGTCATAATGGCGGTGCTGGGCCTCTTCCGGGGGTTCTCCGGGATCTTCGCCTTCGTCGCGGGCTTCGCGGTTTCGGCCGCCGTCACCGCCCTCGGATGGTGGAGTTTCCTTCGGGCCGTGGAATCCGTCTGGGCGCGTGGCGTCGCGGCGGTCGTGCTTTTCATAGTCGCCTTCGCGATTGTGAGGTTCCTGGTGAAGTACATTGTCGGCAAGCTCCTCACGCAGCCTTCTGACGCGATATTCGGCGTCTGTTTCGGAATCTTCTGCGGGGCTCTCCTTGTGTGGACCGCCGCCGGGAACCCCGATTTGCGGTCCTATTCCCGGATAGCGAGCGCGGTCTACTCGTATGCGTACGGCGGAGACGGTAATGCAGAGTCCGGAACTTGAGCGAGGCGCCGACGGCGAGGCGCTTCTCGCCGAGGCGAAGAAATACGAGAAGAATCTTCTGAACTTCTTCTGGCGTCAGGGCGTTTCATATACTGAAGGCGAGGACCTTGTGCAGGAGACCTACCTGCGGCTCTGGAAGTACCGCGCGCAGTATGTGCGGTCCGCCAAGCTCTCGACCTTCCTCTTCCTGATGGCCCGGCAGGTCCGTCTCGACGCGCTCCGTCGCGAAACGAGAAAGGAGAGGAGGGAGGAGCGCTGGGGCATGGAGCAGCCGCAGTTCGACGCACCGCATGCGGCCGGAACGCGCGAAGACGTGCGTTGGGCCGTGTCGCAGCTGTCGGAAGCCCTGCGCGAAGTGGTGGAGCTCGCGGTTTTCCAGGACCTCCCGTATGCGGAGATTTCGGAAATCCTCGGGATTCCCGTCGGGACCGTCAAGTCCCGCATGTCCAACGCCCTCAGGAAACTGAAGGAGGTGTTCGATGAGCGCTGATCTTGAAGAGACATTGGCAGAGCTGGGGCCCGACTACCGCAAGGTCGTCGACAGGCTCAGGGCGCCTTTCGCCGGTGACGAGGGACGCGTAGACGCGGCGCACGAGGCGCGGGGGGCGAGGAGGATCGGCTTCCTCGGACCTGTCGCGACGCTGCTTGCGGCGTCGCTTGCCGTCGCATTTGCGTGGCATTTTCTTTCCGCTCCGGTGGATGCAGTCGCGCCGGGAGAGCCCGTGTGTGCGACCGGGGTTGCACGCTACACGCTCGCGCTTGCGCCGTCGGCGGCGTCCGTTGACGAGATCGTGCGCACACAGTCCGCCGACGGCAGCTGGGGCAACGACTTCCTCACCCGCCAGAATGCGGCCGCGTTGCGCAATGTTGCATCTGCGCGCGTCGCCTACTGCCGGGCGCTGCGCTACCTCCGCTCCAAGGGCCTTTCGCCCCTCTCCGACGCGGAGCTCCGCTCCCGCGCAGCCCAGGCCAGCGTCCAGGGCTGACCTCTTAACTCTTAACTCCCCCTGTGTGTGCCTTGCGCCATTCGCGCAGTGTCATGCCGGTGCGAGCCTTGAAGAAGCGTTTGAGGAACGAGTCGGAGTTGAGCCCGCACCGCCCCGCAATGTGCCCGATCGGGACGTCCGTTAGCAGCAGCTCGCAGACCTTCTGGAAGCGGACGTCCTGTATCTCCTGGAGTATCGTCTTCCCCGTCGCGGCGAGGAAGCGCCTTTCCGCGAGTCGGCGCGAGAGGGGGATTTCGGCGAGGATGTCGGCGGACGTAATGCCCGTCGTCGCGTCGCGCCTTATGCGCTCCACGGCGCGGGTGATGCGCGGGTCGTAGACCTTGAACGAGCGCGAGGACTGGCGGCGGACGAGGCGCACGGGTCCGAACTTCTCGTGCTTCGGCGGAAGGCCGGGGTTCGCTATCAGCTCCGCCAGGAGGTCCGCGCACATCCGGCCCCCGCCCCTGAAGTCCTGTTCAATGGAAGTGATCGTCGGCTCCGCGCTTTCGCAATGCATCTCCTCGTTGTCCACGCTCACGAGGGTGAAGTCCTTCGGACACGTCCACCCCGCCTGCCTGCACGCCTCGGTGACCTGCACCGCCGCGTAGTCGTTCACGGCGAAGATGCCGACGGGCTTCGGGAGAGGCGCGAGGAAATCCACGAGCCGCCGCTGCACGCCGAGCGTGTCGCCGATCTCCCAGTCTTCTCCGAAGACGGCCGCCGCCTTCCCCGTCGCACTGCGCACGGCGTCCGCAAAGACGCGTTCGCGCTCGACGCTCCACACTGTCGGGGTGCACCAGCCGAAGTAGGCGAACGAGGCGGGCTCGGACCTCGCGAGCTCCTTCGCCGCCCAGCGCGCGATGTCGCCTGCGTCGTTGACGACGGTGTGGCGGGCGGACGCGGCGGTCTGCGGGTCGGGGTCCAGGTAGACGACGGGGATCCCCTCGAAGGCGTGTTCCGGGTCCTGCCCCCTGACGTGGCTACCCTCCATGATGCATCCTGCCGGCTTCCACTGCCTTACGAGTTCGCCGAGGGGCCTCAGCGAGCGCGCGAGCTCGATTTCGATGACGCGCCACTTGTACGCGGGCGCGCGGTCGAAGACGCCCGCAAGCTCGCCGACGTGCGCGCCGACGTGAAGGTCGGTTATGTAGAGGATTGTTTCCACGTTGTATATTTTACCAGAAAATCGCCCCGTGCGCAATCGGGCATCTTTATAAGACGCAATTGAGCGTTAACTCGGGGTGGATTTTTGGTAAAATAATTAGATATGAAAAAGCAAATTCTCTTTCTCGCTTCGGCGTGTGCGGCGTCCATGGTGTTCGCCGCGGGTTCGGTGGTGCGCGTGGAAGGGTCCGGCGGACGCTTCGGACTCACCTTCAACGGCAAGCCCTACTTCATCCTCGGCGCGGGAGGGGGGGCCTCCAAGGAGCGGCTTGCGGCCTCAGGCGGAAATTCGTTCCGCACGTGGGGGGCGGACCGTCTCAAGTCCGACCTCGATGAGGCGAAGAAGTACGGCCTTACGGTGATGGCCGGGCACTGGCTCGGACACGCCGAGCACGGATTCGACTACACCGACTCGGCTGCGGTCGCGAACACCGAGCGCGAGGTGCTCGAGCGCGTACGCAAGTTCAAGGACCACCCGGCGCTCCTCTGCTGGGCGCTCGGCAACGAGATGGAGATGAACAACCCGCACCGTCCCGAGATGTGGCGCTTCATCGACCAGCTGGCGGCCAAGGTGAAGGAGATCGACCCGAACCACCCCGTCTGCACGGTCATCGCGGAGCTTCCCAAGAACAACACGGACGACATCGCGACGTACATCAAGAACCTCGACTTCATAGGCATCAACTCCTACGGCGGATGCCCGTCGATCGGAGAGAGGTGGCGCGCGGCGGGGATGAAGCTCCCGTACGTCGTCACCGAGTACGGCGCACGCGGCAGCTGGGAGGGTCCGAAGGACGCCCTAGGTACGCCGCTTGAGCCGACCTCGACGGAGAAGGGCGAGATATTCCGCGAGAGCTACAAGAAGGGCATAGAGTCCGAGAAGGGGAAGATGTGCCTCGGCAGCTACGCGTTCACGTGGGGGTGGAAGGTAGAGTCGACGCCGACGTGGCACGGGATGTTCCTGCCGGACATGTCCGAGCTCGCGAGCGTGCAGTCCGTCATGGAATGCTGGGGCAGGAAGGTGAAGAACCGCTCGCCGGAGATTGGACGAATCGAGGCTGACCGCATATCGGCGAAGGGCGGCGAGACGATCTCGGCCAAGGTGTCGGCCAAGGACCCGGACGGCGACAAGATCACATGGAAGTGGACGCTCCTCTCGGATACGGGCGACTACGACACGATCGGGCTCGGCCTTCCCATGCCCGAGGGCTGGGACGACGCGATCGTCTCGGGACAGGGTACGCCGTCCGTCACCGTGAAGCTCCCCGGCGGCGGCGTCTACCAGCTCTACGCCTACTGCTTCGACGGGAAGGGCAACGCCGCGTACGCGAACATCCCGCTCCACGGAGAGGGCCCGGAGCCCAAGAGGGCGCTCAAGCCGGTTCCGGTCCCGTTCCCCGTATACAAGGACGGCGCGCCCAGGAAGTGGTACGTCTCCGGCTACATGGGCAACACGGGCGCGCTGAAGGTGGACGAGGGCTGCGGCGACACGCCCCACTCCGGCGACACCTGCATGAAGATAAGCTACAACGCGAAGGACAACTGGGCGGGCATCTTCTGGCAGGATCCGCCGAACGACTGGGGGCAGAAGGCGGGCGGCGCGAACCTCTCCAACGCGTCGATGCTCGTGTTCTGGGCGCGCGGCGAGAAGGGCGGGGAGAAGGTCAGCTTCTTCATGGGCGGACTCAAGGACACGAAATTCCGCGACACCGCCACCGCCAAGCTCGAGAACATAGTCCTCAAGAAGACGTGGACGCGCTACCGCATTCCGCTCGACGGACAGGACCTTTCAACCATAAAGACGGGCTTCGGCTTCAACCTCGGCGGACAGGGCGAGCCCTTCACCTTCTACCTCGACGACATCGTCTACACGGGCGATTGACCTTTCCTGCGGGGCGAAACTTGATTCGGCGCGCGAGTTGTGAATGTCCGTCGTGGAGCGATCGTCGTTTCTTGTTCCGTCGCGAGATGCGCCTGCGCCGAAG
>CAMOCC010000089.1 GCA_946610035.1 uncultured Verrucomicrobiota bacterium | reverse complement strand
CTCGCCGACGAAATCAACCGTACTCCGCCGAAGACGCAGGCCGCGCTCCTCGAGGCCATGCAGGAGCACCACATCACCGTCGGCACCAAGACGTACAACCTCCCCGAGCCGTTCTTCGTCATGGCGACGCAGAACCCGATCGAGCAGGAAGGCACGTATCCTCTTCCCGAGGCGCAGATGGACCGATTCCTCTTCAACATCATCGTCAAGTACCCGTCCGCCGCAGACGAAGAGACGATCATCCGCAACGTAACTTCGAACAGGAAGGTGAAGCTCGAGAAGGTGCTCGACGGCGAAACGGTGCAGAAGCTCCAGGAGGTCGTCAAGCGCGTTCCCGTCGCGCCGCACGTCATCCAGTACGCGGCGACGCTCGCGAGGATGTCGCGCCCGAAGGAGCCGGACGTGCCGGACTTCGTCAAGGAGCTCGTCGGCTGGGGCGCAGGCCCGCGCGCGGGCATCTCGCTCATCACCGCGGCGAAGGCGTGGGCGATTCTGCACGGCCGCCACCACTGCACGATGAAGGACGTCGAGGCGATTGCGATGCCCGTTCTCCGCCACCGCGTCATCACGACGTTCGCGGCGGAGGCCGCGGGTGTGACTTCCGACGACCTCGTCAACATGCTCCTCAAGGAACTCAAGCCCACTCTCGACCTCGAGATCTGATGGCCAAGCTCTCCCAGCCCTCCTACATGAAGTGGCTGCCGCCGAAGACGACGGCGACCATTTCGCGCTGCGAGTTCTTCGGGCGCACGATGAAGTCCGGTTTCATCTCCGGGCGCCACCGTTCGCCGAAGAAGGGCAACTCCGTAGAGTTCGCGGAGCATCGCCAGTACATGCCTGGCGACGATTTGAGAACGCTCGACTGGAAGGTGCTCGGACGCAAGGATCGTCTCTACATCCGCCAGTACGAGGAAGAGACCAACCTCCGCACGACGATTCTTCTCGACTGCTCGGGGTCGATGGCCTACGGCGGCGACGCGGCGGCGGAGCTCGACGGGAAGAAGCTCACCAAGTTCGACTACGCGCGCTATCTCGCGGCCGGCATCACCTACATGTTCTCCGGCCAGCAGGACGCCGTCGGTCTCGTCACTTTCGACACGAAGATACGCGAGTACCTCCCGGCGAAGTCCTCTGCGTCGCAGACCAGGCGCATACTCGAGTTCCTCGACAAGTCGAAGCCGGGCGGCGAGACAGACCCCGCGCCGGTAATCAACGACATCGCCGAGCGCATCCCGTCGCGCGGCCTCGTCGTGGTGATATCCGATCTCTTCACGCAGGACGCCGACGCGCTTGTCAAGGCGCTGCACCACTTCACGTTCCGGAAGCACGAGATCGTCGTCCTCCACGTGATGGCCGAGGAGGAGCTCACCTTCGGCTTCGACGGACACGTGCACTTCGAGAACCTCGAGGGGCCCGACGAGATGATGATCGACGCGAAGTCGATCAGGGCGAGCTACCTCGAGCAGGTCAACGCCTTTCTCAAGAAGATCGGCGACGGCGTCAGGAAGACGGGCGCGGACTACGCGCCGATGAACACTAAGATCCCGTTCGACAAGGCGCTCGTCGAGTACCTGTCGCGCAGGCGGAGCGGGGGGAGGTAGGCCATGCAGTTCATAAACATGGCGATGCTCTTCGCGCTCGCGGCCGTCGCGATACCGATCATCATCCAGATCTTCACCCGCAAGAACGCGCGGAAGATCCAGTGGGGCGCGTGGCTGTTCCTCGACAAGACGATGAAGAAGCGCAAGAGGAAGGTGCTTCTCGAGGACATCCTCCTCCTCGCGAGCCGCTGCCTCGCCGTCGGTCTTCTCGCGCTCGCGTTCGCGCGTCCGTTCGTTAGGCCCGATTCCCCGGTTCCGTGGGCCGTCACCATGCCAGTGATGCTCCTCTCGATAGTGGCGATCGGCATCTCCTTCGCGCTCTGGCGCTATCCGAAGCACCGGCTCGTCATGATGGCGCTTGGCATCCTGCTCTTCGTCCTCTCCATCGCGACAATCGTGTTCGAGCGCCAGCTCAACCTCAAGCGCTTCGGCCTCGGGGCGACAAAGGACGTCGTCCTCATAATCGACGGCTCCGCGTCAATGTCGATCGTCAACGACGGGAAGACCAACTTCGAGCGCGCTGTCGAGGAGGCGAAGAAGTACGTCGAGAACGCGCCTCGCAACACGTCTTTCGCAGTGATCATCGGCGGCCCCGTGCCTCAGGTGATGAACCCGGTGCCGATCGCCGACAAGCGCGTGATACTCTCGACGCTCGACCGCCTCTACATCGCGAACGGTACGATGCAGATAGCGGGCAACCTGACCGCGGCGGCCGTGACGCTTGCGCAGGGCCACAACGCCGTCAAGCAGATCGTGATAGTCGGCGACGGCCAGACGGTCGGCTGGCAGCTCGAGGACAAGGAGCGCTGGAAGACGATCGGGCGCGTGTTCTCCTCCCTCAAGACCCAGCCGATCGTGACATGGCGCACGCTCCCGCTTCCGACGTCGATAAGGAACCTTGCCGTCGGGTCGGTCCGCCCGTCGCGCGACATCGTGGGCACAGACCGCGACGTGAACCTTCAGGTGACTGTCGTGAACGCCGGCACCGAGGCGGTCACGCCGAAGAACGTGACCCTCACCGTCGAGGGCGAGGTCAAGAAGGCGCACGACCTTCGCCAGCTCGAACCGGGCGAGGAGCAGACGTTCACCTTCACCCACCGGTTCGCGAAGGCGGGCGGGGCGATAGTCTCGGCGAAGGTTGAGTCGGGCGACGATCTGCCAGCGGACGACGTCTACAAGTACGCGATGCCCGTCCTCGACAGCCTGCGCGTCCTTCTCGTCGACGGCAACGCGGGCGCGCCGCTGATGAAGCGCTCCGCGACCTTTACTGGCCTTGCGCTCAGGCCAGAGATGGCGGCGCTCACAGGCGAGTCGCAGACGAGGGAGTTCCTCCTTGAGACCGTCGTTGAGGACGTCACGACCGCAGGCCAGCGGCGCAACTTCGGCGGCTTCTCGGCTGTCATACTTGCGGGCGTGCGGCGCCTTTCCGACGAGACCAGAGACGCGCTCGCGCGGTTCGTCTCGGTGGGAGGCGGGCTTCTCGTCATGCCTGCGCCCGGGCTCGACGGAAAGTTCTTCGACGAGTGGACGGCCGACGGACGCAAGGTGATGCCGGCTCCGTTCGGCGCCTGGCGCAGGAACGAGTCTGCGCTTGACCCGAACGCCTTCCGCGAGATGTTCCTGCGCTTCCGCACGGGCACCGACCTCGGCACGGCGACGCCAGAGCGCATTGTAGATTTCGGCGAGGGCTGGTCGTCCAACGCGGTCGTGACGGCGAAGCTGGCCGACGGCACGCCGTTCGTCGTTGCGCATACTCTGGGGCGCGGCATGGTCGTCGAGACGGCGGCCCTCTTCGACACGGCGTCCGGCCTCGTCTCGAAGCGCGGGTTCGTGCCGATGGTGCATGAGCTCGTCTATTCGCTCGCGCGACCCGCGGCCGTCTCGCTCGACGTCCGTCCGGCCGAGGGGCTGACGCTTCTCGTCGCAAGCGGGGCCTCGGGCGCCGAAATAGCCGGAGAACAGGGCCTCATGGGATACTATTTCCCCAAGCTCGGCTGCCTCGGCAAGCCGGTCACGCGCATGGAGAGCAAGATAGCCTTCAACTGGGGCGGAGGAGGCCCGCTGCCGGACTTCCCGGGGGACAACTGGTCGGCGCGCTGGCGCGGCGTCATCAGGGTGCCCGAGAGCGGCAGCTACAAAATCTGGTGGGACGTGGACGACCGCTTCTGGCTGAAGATCGGAGGCAAGGAGGTCGGCAACAAGACGTACGTCAGGTTTGAGAAGGACAAGCCATACGCCTTCGAGGGGAAGTTCGAGGAAGACGGCGGCGGCGCCTATGTCACGCTCAAATGGCAGAAGCCGGACGGCAAGCGCGAGGAGCAGATACCGGCTTCTGTATTCTCCATGAGCGCGGCCGGCGTCGAGGGCGCTGGCGATATCGTGGAGATGACGGATCCGCACGGCGAGACGTTCTACGCCGAGATGTTCCAGGGCGCCGAAGGCCTTTTCCTCAGGATTACTCGAAGCGTCATCCCCGGCGTCTACGCCGTCAACGCCGTCCCCGAGACGCTCAGGGACTCTTGCCGCGGTGTGATGGACCAGGAAGGGCGCATCCGGTTCACTGTTTCGTCGGGTGTCGAGGAGTCGACTATGACGGCGATCACGCAGAACGAACTCTCGGATCTCTGCAACTACGTCCAGATATCCCAGGCGATAAAGGATGAGGACGTCATAAAGGCCATAGGAGGGCAGAGCTTCGGCAAGGAGGTGTGGCGCATCCTCGCGTTCGTGGCGTTCCTCTTCCTCGTCACTGAGCCCGCGATCGCGCGCTGGATAGCGATCAACCGCCGCACGGGCGACATCATCGACACGGAGGGTTCATGGATCAGAACGTAATACGCACCGACCTGCTTCCCGAGTCGATGGCTCTTTGGATAATCGCGCTCCTCGCCCTTATGGGGGTCGCGGCGTGGGTGGCGTGCCACTGGGCGGTGAAGCGCTATGCGGCGAACAGGCTGAACGTCTGGTACAGGGCTCTTCTCAGCGTGCCGCTCGGCACCATCGCGTGCTGGCTCGTACTGCAGACCCTTGCGCGCATGATGTTCCTCGCGACGCCGTGGTCGCTGTTCCTCGCGTCCGTAATGGGCGCCGTGTCCGTCGAGGCCGTCAGCGCGTTCTACGGCCACGAATGCGCGCGCGTCCCGCCGAAGACGGCGAAGATCCTTGTCGCGTGCCGCATGGCCGCGGTGATATTCACGCTTCTCGTCCTGATGCAGCCCGTCATAATAGGCGAGCGCGAGCGCACGGTAAAGGAGCGGGTTCTTGTTCTCGTCGACGACTCGGCGTCCATGCACTTCAGGGATACGCTGATGACGCCCGACGAGAAGAAGGATCTCGCCGCCGCGCTCAAGCTCGAGAAGCTCCCCGATGACGGCATGACGCGCGCGGAGATGGTCCGCATGCTGCTAGCGGCAGGAGGAGACGACAGCTTCCTGAAGCGCACCGCCCGCAAGTACGAGGTGGACGTGTTCAGGTTCGGCAACGGCCTTCAGCGCGACGAGTCTATTGCCGAGGAGAAGCCTGTTGACGCGAAGGAGGAGATGTTCCGTTCGGTGACCGACGTCACGAAGGCCCTCGAGCTCGCCTTGAGGGAGGTGCCGGCGGAGGAGATAACCTCCATCATCATGTTCACCGACGGCATACACAACGGCGACGCCGGAGTCGAGTCGATCTCCCGCAAGCTCGGCGGCTACGGAATCCAGGTCTCGACCGTGCTTGTCGGAGGCAGCGTAAAGCCGTTCGACCTCGCCGTCGCGTCGGCCGACTCGCCGGAGTCCGTCTTCCTCGGAGACAAGGTCCGCTTCACCGTGCGCGTCTCGGCGACGCGCGCCAACGGACGCAAGGCGAAGATACACTTCTCCGACGACAACGGCGAGCTCGACGTCAAGGAATTCACCGTCGAGGGCGACGACTGGTCGAAGGAGTTCAAGTTCACCGACATCCCGAAGGACCAGGGCGTCTACGGCTACAACTTCGCCGTGACCCACGTCGAAGGGGAGCTATTCGACGACAACAACGAGCGCAGGCTCGAGGTCGCGGTTTCCGACGACCGCATGAACGTTCTGCTCGTGGACGGCCGCCCTCGCTGGGAGTACCGGTATCTGCGCAACCTCTTCTACGGCCGCGACAAGTCGGTGCATCTGCAGGACTGGCTCGTCCACCCCGACTCGATCGCCGGCATCCAGCCGAAGCTCCTCGAATTCGCGAGCGCGTCGCGCCCGTTCGGCCAGTCTGAGGCGGGCGGTTGGCCCATACAGGACAACGACTGGCGGCAGTTCGACGTCATCATCATCGGCGACATAGGCGAGGACGTTCTGACGGAGGACGTCATCGAGCAGCTAAGGTACAACGTCGAGGACCGCGGCGCGCTTCTCGTCCTCATCTCGGGCTCCGAGTACATGCCTTACTCGATTACGAACCAGAAGCTGCGCGACCTCATGCCGATCGAGTACGAGCCGTCCGCGCAGAGCCGCCGTGTCGCTCCTGAGGACGCGTTCGTCTTCCAGCTCGCGGCAGCTGGCCGCGGCCATCCTGTTATGAACCAGAGCTCGTCCTCCTCCGAGAACGAGGACATCTGGGCCGACATACCCGACTTCCACTGGCGACTTCCGATTTCCGGCGTGAAGTCGGGCGCCGACATCCTCGCGTATGCGAAGCCGAAGAAGTCTTCGGGAGCCGATGACGCCGGCGCCATAGCGGAGTCCGTCGCGGCGACTATCGAGGAAAACCCCGAAGCCGCGCTGAAGCGGCTTGAGGACATGCGCGGCGAGCAGGGGCGCAACGCACTCATCGTGGCGGGCGCGAAGGGCAAGGGCAAGGTGCTGATGCTGATGACCGACTCGATGTGGCGCCTCCGCTCCAAGACCGGCGACCAGCTGCACCACCGCTTCTGGGGGCAGATCATGCGCTGGGGCGCGGGCGAGAAGCTCAGGTGCGGCAACATGTACGTGCGCCTCGGCACCGACCAGCTGAGGTACGGCGCGGGCGAGACGGTGAAGGTCCTCGCCAGGTTCCTCGACGAGAAGCACAACGGTATCGACGGCCTCGATCCCCGCTTTATGGTCCGCGCGCCGAACATGGGCGCGAGAGTGTCTGTGTTCGATGCAAAGAAGCGCCCCGACTCCAACGGCCTCTACGAGGTGGAGATACACGGCTGCACGGCCCCAGGCCTGTACGAGGTGAGCCTCGACTGCCCCAAGGCGCAGGAGCTCCTCGGCCGCCGCTATCCGGCGGACAAGCTGAAGACGAGCTTTGTTGTCGTCACAACCAAGCAGCCAGCCGAGAAGGTCGACATCGCGTCGACGCGCAACCACGTCGAGCGCGTCGCCTTGGCGACAGGCGGCAAGGTCCTGAAGCCGTCCGAGTATATCGCGCTCGCCAGCGATTTCGGCGGCGGTTCGAGACGCATCTCCGACCGCGTCGAGTTCCACCTCTGGTGCCTTCCTCCGCTGTTCCTCATCATCATCGGGCTGCTTACCGCGGAATGGATACTCCGGAAGCGCGCTTCGCTTGCATAATGCCATGAAATACAAGAACATACCGCCACAGATAGCCGCCAAGCTCAACGAGAGCGTGGGTCGGGTTCGCCGCATTCTCCTCGTGCGCGGCACATGCGCCACGCTCGCCGTCTTCGTCGCATCGGTCCTCTCCATAATGGCGATCGACGCGATGGTGACGATCTATGTCTCGTGGGTCAGATGGCTCCTCTGGGCCTGCTGTGTCGCGGCGACCGCCGCGGTTGCGTGGTTTGCGCTGATAAAGCCGCTCCGCCGCAAGTTCACGGCTGCCGAGATCGCGGCGCTCATCGAACGCAACCACCCCGAACTCGAGGAGCGTCTTTCCACCGTCGTCGAGCTCGCGCAGGCTGGCGACCTGTCGTCGTCCTCCCGTCTCATGGAGGAGATTACGAAGGACGCCGTCAAGGACGTGCAGACGGTTTCGCCCAAGAAGGAGTTCACGGGAAGGACCGTGAAGCCGAGGTTTATCGCCGCCGCGATCGCCGTAGGCATACTCCTCCTCCTGTTCGCGGCGTTTCCAGACGCCACGCTCAGGCTTGCGACGCGCGCACTCGTTCCGTCCGCCGAGGTTGACAACATCTACGCCTCTTCGCTCAAGGTGTCGCCCGGCGACAAGGTCATACTCGAGGGCACTCCCCTCGCTCTCTCTCTCGCCGTCAGCGAAGGCTTTCCGTCTAGGGCGTTCGTCAGGACGCGTCAGGACGGCAGGAGCGAGGCCGTGGAGCGGATGGTCAGGGTTTCTGAAGAGGGCGCTGAAGGCCCCGTGATATATTCGTTCTCCTATCCGCGCGTGACGAAGAGCTTCAACTACAGGATAAGCTGCGGAAGCGCCCTGACGCGCGCGTACAGGGTAGAGGTTGTCCCCGAGCCGAGGTATTCCGAGAGGATGGTCGAGGTGCGTCACCCCGAGTACACCGGCCGCGAACCAGAGCGCTACACGAACACGGCCGCGATAGTCGGCCTCGAGGGGTCGAAGGTCACGGTTTCCGTCAAGCCGTCGCGTCCCGACGTCGAGGGCTCGATTACGCTCCCCGGCGACGTTGTGGTTTCTGGATCCGAGTCGGACGGCCGACTCTCGTTCTCGTTCAACCTCGAGAAGGGCTGCGAAGGCGGCTGGAGCTCGCAGGTGTGGGATTCCCACGGCTTCACGAACCAGATGGAGACGTCCTCCATAACGATTGTCAAGGACATGCCGCCCGAGGCGAAGCTCGTGTCGCCGGAGAAGATGGACCTCAAGCTCCCGGTGAACGGCAGCCTTCCGCTCGAGTACTCCATAAAGGACGACTTCGGCCTTTCGCGCACCACGCTTGAGGTCTGCATAGGCGCTGGCGCGTGGGAGGAGTACAGGCAGCTCGAGCCGGAGAAGTCCGGCGACGTCACGTGGGGCGGTTCGCACGTGGTCCACTTCGTCTCCGGCGGCTTCAACAACGCGGCCGTTGTGCGCTTCCGAATCAAGGCCGAAGACAATCTCCCTGCCGATCTCGGTGGCCCCGGCCGGGCCTATACTCCCGAGGTAATGGTCAACCTCGTGGGCAGCAAGGATGCGAAGTCGTTCGGCCGGCAGTCGCTTAACGCGCAGATCGACGGCGCCAAGAAGGACATACAGAACATCGTCGACCACCTCAAGACGGCCAAGAAAAACTTCGAGGGATCGAGGGGATCGTATGCGAACGCCGAGAAAAACACCTGGCAGCGTTCCGAGGCGGTCAAGTCCAGCGAAAGGGCGCGGTCGGCAATGCAGAACGCCGAAGCTCTTCTCTCCGACTTCATCGACGGCCTTCTCGACAGCCGTCTCGACACGGGGGCCGAGATGTTCAGGCCTATCCTCGACAAGCACGTGACTCCAATCCGCCAGGGTTCGGAGGATGTGTTCCTCATGTCCCGCTGGAATGAGAAGAGCGATGCATGCAAGACGCTCGCTAAGGACACCGATACGGCCATCAAGGCTTTCGAGGAGGCGAAGCGCAAGTTCGACCTTCTGACCAGGGCTGCCGAGGAGCTGCAGAAGATGCAGGATCTCGTGGAGCGCGAAAAGGCGCTTGCCGAGCTTGCCGAAAAGGGCGAAATCGACGCAAAGACGCTCGAGGAGGAGGAGAAGAAGCTTCTTGAGGAGGTCAAGGATGCCATAAAGGACGACCTCGAGAAGAACCTCGACAAGCAGATCGAAAAGGCGAAGGAACTCGAAGAGAAGGGCAAGGACCTCGCCAAACGCCAGGAAGAGATCGAGAAGAAGGCCGAAGAAGCGGCAAAGAACGGCGACGATGCCGGGAAGAAGGCGGCTGCAGACGAGGAGAAGAAGCTTGCCAAGGACATCTCAGACCTCGCGCGCGAAACCGACAAACTGACAAAGGAGATCGAGCAGCAGACCGGTTCGCAGGAGATGGACGAAAACAGGACATCGGAGGGTGCGGAGAACGCGACCGAGATGGCGGAGAAGGCCTCTGAATCCGCGAACGACGCAGCGGAGAAGATGAAGAACGGCGACATGGATGGAGCCAAGAGCGACATGCAGAATGTCAAGGATGCTCTTTCGGAGGCGCAGCAACAACTGAACAACGCCCAGCAAAAGATGGGTTCCAAGAACGACGAGTTCGAACAAAACGCCAACAGCCTCGGCGACATGGTCAAGGCGATGGAGGAGGCCCTTGATGCCGCCAAATCCGCTGCCGAAGCCCAGGAGCGCCAAGGCGAGCAGTCTCAGGGACAGGAAGGCGAGTGGACACAAGGTCAGGATGGCGA
>CAMOCC010000088.1 GCA_946610035.1 uncultured Verrucomicrobiota bacterium | reverse complement strand
TGCGTTCTTATGCTGCTCTTGCATTTTATTGCGGCGACTTGGCTCTATGCCATCGCCTCCCTTGTCGCCATCCAGCTTCTCTTTCTCTGGTACAACGATGAAAAGGAATGAGAACATAACGGGATTCCGGAAGTTTCTCCTCTATGTCCGCATGTCGCTTGCGTGTGCATGGCGGTATTGGCGTCATCCCGCCGCGCTCATCAAGGCGTCGCAGCTGACGCGCATCTTCTTCAAGCACAAGCTGAAGCGTCTTGCATCCGGCGAATACAAGCTCGACTTCTATCTGCCGCGCTATCCGTCACAGGCGTTCTTCAACGCACTTGAGGACAAGGTCATCTGCCGTCCGCCGCGCCCCGTAAGCGTCGTTCTCTCGATTTCAAAGGCGTGTGCGTACAAATGCCCGCACTGCTACCAGCGCAAGGACGACCCGCACGAAATGCCACTGCCCGTCCTCGTCGAGAACGTCCGCAAGATGCGCGACTTCGGCATCGTCGCGTGGGCTGTCGAAGGCGGCGAACCGCTTCTTCGCTTTGAACGCCTTGAGGCGGTTCTCGCGGAAATCGCGGGACTTGAGGTGTGGGTCAATTCGACGGGACACGGCGCGACGCCGGAGAAGATTCGCCGCCTAGCGGAACTGAAGGTGACGGGCATAATGTCGTCCATCCACTCCGTCGACGAAAAGGCACACGATGCGTTCACGGGAGTCGCCGGATCTTGGCGCCGTGCGCTCGATTTCCTGCGCGACTGCCGAGAGGCGGAAATGCTTGTCGGTTTCAATACGGTGCTTTCCGACCGCGAAGTTGTTGACGGAGGAATTGACCGCATCATGGACCTTGCCGCGGAAAACAACTGCGACTACATCCAGCTCATCCATCCGAAGGCGTGTGGCGCGTGGATGGGCAAGGCGTTCGACAAGTCGCTCCACGCAGAAGCCGTCCGCGTCGTATGCGCCGCGCAGCGGCACTACAATTCCGCCAAGTCGCGCACCCCGACGATTCTCACGGCGCAGGTCTACGAGGAGTCCGCGGAGATGCTCGGATGCTGCTGCGGCGGAATCGACCGCTTCTACGTGGGCGCGAACGGAGACGTCCAGCCGTGCGAGTTCGTGAACATCTCCTTCGGGAATCTCAACGAAGTGCCGTTCGAGACTGCGTATGCGCGGATGCGCAAGACGTTCGCCGTGCCGTGCGAGGAGTGGACGTGCGAGCGGCGCGCCGCCGAAATCGCCTCTAAGTCGGGCGATAAACTTCCTCTCCCTTGGACAGAGACTGAGAAACTCGTTTCAGGATGGAAGGGCGGCACGCCGACGAAGGTTTACGACAAAATGGGAATCTACAGATGACACGATTTCTCGTTTTGGTCAATCCGCTTTCGCACGGCGGACTCTCCGGCCGCATTTTGCCGCGCCTTCGTGAGTTGCTGCCGGAAGGGGAGTTTGTAGTCCTTAAGAACATCGAGGAAGCGTCGCGTCTTGCGCGCGAGGCGAAGGGATATGAAGCAGTAGTCGCTTGCGGAGGCGACGGAACGATCAACGCCGTGGCTGGCGGAGTTCTGGAAAATTTGGACACGTCGCTCAAGTTTGGCGTCATCTACGCCGGCACGAGTCCAGATTTCTGTCGTGCGCATGGCATCCCTACGAATGCGGAACAGGCAATTGCCGTCTTGCGCAATGGCGCGGTCCGAGAGATTCCCGTACTCACCGCGAACGGCGAACCGTTCTTCTGCTCAATGAACTTAGGAATGGGCGCGGCTGTTGCAGCTTCCGCCAACAGGCTGCGTCCGAAGTTCGGAGATTTCCTTGGAACGCTGTGGGCTGTTCTGCGCGAAGTCGTGCGCGGCAGGCGCTATGACATCAAGGTGAACGGCGAGGAGATCTGCAACGTCGCCCATGGGCTCATCACGCGGATGCCGCGGATCGCCGGCGGGCTCAAGGTTGCGCTCCCTACGCTTGCCGACGACGAGTACGCGCTTTGGTTTGCGAAGGATGTGTCGCGTTTCGGATGCTTGCGGATTGTCTGGAATCTGTATCGCGGCAGGCCCTGCGGAGAAATCCGCGTCCTTCGCGGTAAGACGGTCATTTCGTCCGCCTCTCCGCTTGCAGTCGAGTACGACGGCGACCCTCATGGTACGCTGCCGGTGTCGGTCGATTTGTTCCCAAACCGTCTGCGCCTTGTGGTGCCCCAGAATGAAGGAGAATGCAGATGCAAGAACAGAAGCTGATAGAAATCTTTTCCCGCATTTACGGTACGCGGCCTTTTGGGGCGGATGCGGAGGTCGTTCCATTTGAAGGGACGAATCTGCTCGTCTCGACGGATTCCTTTTCCGAGCGCGAGGATTTCCTCTCCGGCCTTGAGCCGGAGGCCATGGGAAGGGTGATGGCGTATGGCGCGATTGCAGACATCATCGCCTGCGGGGCGAAGCCGGATTTTCTCGTTCAGGCGTGGAACATAGACGACTCGCACGACGAAAGGTTTTATGAGCGCGTCGCGCAGGGCATTCAGCAGGTCGTGTCGCACTACGGCGCGAAGGTCGTTGGCGGCGATGTTGGCACAGCGAAGGAATGGTGCTGGATTGCCACGGTGTTTGCGTCCTGCAAAACGCCCGTCCGCCGTGTTGCGTCGCGGCGCGTAGATTTCGATTTGTATGCGACAGGGCCGCTCGGTGCGGCGAACGCGGCTGTGTTTCTTGGCCGCAAGATCCCCGAACCGAAGCTTCGTTCGCCCGTGCCGAGTTCGGCGATTTTCGCGACGGATACGAGCGGCGGCCTTTTCGATGCGCTGGAGAACTTCCGCCGCGTCAACCCCTGCGTATGGCTTGAACTGGATGCGGAGCGCGCCGTTTCACAGGAAGTCGCGCGGAGTCTCCCGCCCGGCGTGGAGAAGGGCTGGGCGCTCGTCGGCGGCGTCGGCGAATACGAGCTTGTGTTCGCCGTTCCCGCCGGAACGCCCGTCGCCGATGCCGTGAAGATCGGGCGCGGCGGATTCGCCGCGCAGGGTGAATGCGATTTTCGCATCATGTACGGCGGAAAGATTGTCCGCATGTCCACGCCGCCGCCGGACTACCGCGCAATCCCGCGCGGGAACTGGTTGGCAGAAACGGCATCATTCTGGACTTCGCTTTGGCGGTAGATTATGGAAACGGTTCTTGTTACAGGTGCTGGCGGCTATATCGGCTCGAATGCGGCGGAATACTTCGTGAACGCCGGGTACCGCGTCATAGGCACGGTTCGCAACCGTATCGCGGAACGATTGACGCGGCTGCGGATCAAGACGATAAAGATCGATCTCTCTGACGCGGTGGATTTGCTGCGTCTGTTTGAGGAAAAGATCGACTACGTCGTCCACATCGCGGCACGGGCGAGCGACGTTGGACGCGACGAATGGTTCCGCAAGGCCAACTACGAGGCGGTGAAGAGTCTCGCGTCCGTTGCGATGGAACACGGCGTGAAGCGGTTTGTTTATCTTTCAACAGCGGATGTTTACGGGCTTTACGATTTCAAAGGCGAGAGCGAGGAAGAACTTGCCTTTGACGAAACGGTGACGAATCCGTATCCGAAGTACAAGATTCTCTCCGAGAAGTGGCTCGTGACAAATCTGCCGTGCGAGCGCTTCAGCTGCGTGAGGCCGTGCGTCGTCTACGGACGCGGCGATACGTCCATCACGCCGCGAACGGTCGCGTACCTGAAGAACTCGCCGCTCGTATTCCATTTTGGAAAGTGGCGCGGACGGAACCGCTGGCCGCTCGCACATGTGGAGAACGTCTGCCGGACGCTTCACGCGGCCATGATTCTGCCGGAGGCGGGCGGGGAAGGCGTGACCGTGCTGGATTCGCGGCGCGTCACCGTGAGCGAATACTATCACGAACTCGCGGCGGAGTTCCTGCCGTGGAAACGCCTGCGCGAGATGACGTTGCCGATGGCGCTGATACGTCCGATCGCCGCGCTTTCGACGGCACTCTCCAGAAGCAAGCCGTTGTTCGATCCGACGCTGTACGCACTCGATACGATTTCGCACAACCTTGACTTCAGCAACAGGCGCATGCTCGCATGGTTTGCGAAAGCGGGACTGGAGGAGTTTCACCATGATACATATCGATAAATCCAGATGTACGGCCTGTGGTGCCTGCGTGCGAGACTGCGTCGTCCACGTGCTGACGAAGGGTGATGACGGATTCCCTGTGTTCCGCAAGGAGAACGAGCGATTTTGCCTGAATTGCCAACATTGCCTCGCGGTGTGCGCGCGGGGCGCCGTCACGTGCAACGACGTCGTGTTTCGCAACGCGCCGTGCATGGTCGTGGCATCGACGCCGAAAAACGCACCTTGCCGCGAGGCTGATCCGTGGATTGCGCTAAGTTACTTCGACCTGCTGGCGCGTGCGAACGGACTCGGCACGTGCTGGAGCGGCTTTGCCGTCCATGCATTCAAGTCGATGCGCGGGGTTCGCCGGGCGCTCAACCTGCCGCGCGGATACGAAGTCGGAGCGGTTCTCCTCTTTGGCGTTCCCGCTGTCAAATATGCGCGCGTTCCACATCCGCGTCCCATGTCAGTGGACATACAGTAGGCAGTTGGCAGTTGCCACGCCGAGGTGAATCCGGCCGCTTGACTTTGAGCGTATGACATGATACCATAGTACCCATGAAAAAACAGATGACGCAGATAGGCATTGGCATCGCGGCACTTGCGGCGCTCGCGGCGGAGGGCAAGGACTTCAACCGCACGGAGCTGAACGCGATGCTCGACAGGCTCGCCGCTTCGCCCGAACCGAAGGTTCGCCGCGGACCGCAGGCGACGTGCTATAAAATGGCGATGCCGCAGCCGGAACGCTTTGAGTACGTCTGCAAGAAATGCGGCACGCACACCATCTATGCCGAGAATAGAAATCGGATGGCGAACACGCTTGCGCGGTATCGCGACGACGCGGCGAAACTGAAAGCTCTCGGGCTCGACATTACGCTCGACGAGTCGGTTCTCTGCAAGAAGTGCAATCCGACGCAGGATTTCTGCTGGATAAACGCGAAGTACATTTCAGAGACGGGCGAGATACTTGGCGACAATGTTAACCTGAGAGCCGAGCCGAGGCTGGAGGCGAGGAAGCTGGGACGTGTCAGTAGATATCGCGGACCGCTCAAGCGTCTGTCGGCGCAGCCAGGCGATCCCGCGGAATGGGTGCGGGTCGAGTCGCCGTTCAAGGCGGACAACATCTTTAAACTGGCGTGGGTGATAAATGGCAAGAAAACGACCGTGCAGTCATACGACGCGAAGATACTGAATGCGTTTTTGACCGGACGGGAAAAGTGGACGCGTGACTTCGGGGGAAGAAGTCTCGGTGAAGGAATCTCTGCCCCGTTTGCGCAAACTGCTCGGCGCCGAGACCGCGAAATGACGACCGTCCTTCCATCGGTTGCCGTACTTGAACTGACCTACCGCTGCAACCATGCGTGTAGGTTCTGTTCGTGTCCGTGGTTTGCGGGGATGTTGAAGCCGGAGGCTGAGATGGATCCCGGCGAATGGAAGCGGCTCATCGAAGCATATTCGGCGGCGGGCGTTTCGCAATTTTCGTTCACGGGGGGCGAGGCACTCCTGAAGGAGGGATGTCTCGAGCTGATGGACTTTGCGGCGAAGCGCGCGAAGGTCGGTCTGCTCTCGAACGGACGCGTCCTGACGGAGGACGTGCTGCGGTTCTGCGCCGAACGCGGCATCCACGTTCTCATGAGCATGCCGGGATTGCGGTCGTTCGCGGCGAACACGGATAGCGACACGCCCATGGAGCACATCCTTGAGATGTTCGGCAGGGCGCACGAACTCGGCTGTGCGGCGACGGTCGGCGTTGCCGTCACGAAACTCAACTTGCCGGAGTTGTACGAGACGGTTTCGGCGGCGCTCATCGCGGGCGCAGACTCGCTTCTCCTGAACCGCTTCCTTCCCGGCGGACGCGGCCTTTCGCATCCGGAGCTGATGCTGACGGCGGACGACGTACGCCACGCCGCCGATGTCGCCGAGGAGGTGCTTTCGCGGGCGAAGCGGCGCGGTCATTTCGGTACGGAGCTTCCGTCGTGCATGATCGACGCGGGCAAGTACGAATACCTCGACGTCACCACGGGATGCTCGGCAGCGACGGACTTCTTCACCGTCGGGCCGAACGGACGCATCCGCGTCTGCAACCACAGTCCCGTCGAACTCGTGAAGTGGGACGAGTGGGAACGGCTCCCGGAATGCGAGGAGTGGATGCACTACGTGCGGCATGACTATCTGCCGAAGATGTGCGACGGTTGTGACAAGGCCGCGAAGTGCCTCGGGGGTTGCCGAGAGGCCGCGCGCGTGTTCGGCGGCTCGCCAACCGCCCCCGATCCGGTTTTCGAGTGAACACGAAACCGACGCGGTGGTACATTCAGTTTCCAATTACCGAACGGTATGATTTCGCCGTTGACTGGGGATGAAGTATGTGATACAATACCGTTCGGTAATGGAAAATTAGGATGAAGAAGCTAAAATCAGTTGCTGACATCGGCATTCAGGTGCGCCACATCCGCAGGGAACAGAAGGTTTCGCAAGATACGCTTGCTGGCCTTGCGGGAACTGGGGCGAGGTACATTTCCGAGCTTGAGCGCGGAAAGGAGACGGCTCGTATCCGTGAACTCCTCAAGCTCCTCGATGCGCTTGGTGCGGGACTGTACATCATGACGGAGGCGGAGGTTGTTGAATGGAATCGCTCGACGTCTATCTGAAAGTTTAGGCGTATGGCGGAGAAGGTCGGCATTGGCTTGCGCATACTTGAACGGGAACTCGCGAAGATGGTGCGCCGCATCAATAGCGTCCAGCCGAAACTTGTGCGCAGGGCCGCTGCGGAACATCCCTCTAAATGCTATGACCTGATAACGGACGGCATTTCACGACGCATCGGACAGATTGAATTATGATAGTTCAACGAAAGGAACGAAAGACGATGAATGCGAAAGCAATGTTTTCCTTGATGTGTGTGGCGGCGACGCTGGCGCTTGGCGCGACGGCGAAGGACTCCGTTGGCGGGAAGACAGGTGAAAGGGACTTTTACCGCATGGACGCAGCCGAACTCGCGAAGTGCGCGGAGTCCGGCGATGCCGAGGCGCAGCATGTGTATGCGTTTCACCTGCTCCAAAAAGGGGGCAAGAAACCTGATATGACGGAGGTCGTACGCTGGATGTCAAAGTCCGCCGAGGGCGGATATGCGCCTGCACAGTTTGACCTGGGCGAGATTCTGCTTAACGGATACGGCGGCGTGGCGACAAACGAGGTAGCGGGCGTCGAATGGATACGCAAGGCCGCAGACGCGAAACCAGACCCGGGCGACTGGAGTTCGCAAAAGTCCAGGGCGGACGCGCGGTACGAACTTGGCGTCTGCTATCGAGACGGACGTGGCGTCAAGAAGGACATCAAAAGGGCATTTGAACTCTTCAACAGTGCCCAGGTGGACGGTAAACGACTCGGCAAGGCAGATGTCGCCCTCGCGGAGTGCTATGAAAATGGTATAGGTGTCGCTAAAGACGAGGCGCAGGCGGAGAAAATCTATAAAGCCGTAGCAGACGCAGGAACCGGCTACACGTGGTTTCAAAACGCAGATGCCGCCGGCAAGGCGAACGAATGGCTCTGGCGCAATGGGAAGAAAGATTTGTACGGCACACGCTTCTTCAACGTGAAGCGCGGCGAATCGAATCCGCCGCCGCCCGTTGTCTGCACCGAACCAGATATCTCTGCGGCGCCGCTTGCCGCGCCTACGCCGCGTTTCCTGCCAGACGCCCAGGTCGTGTTCGCGGCGTTCGCGTGGCCGGAAAAGCCGGATGCGTGGCTGCGGCTCACAACTTGGTTCGGTGAATACATGACCCACGGCCTCGGGATGGACGATCTTGTGGAATCGTTCGATGCGCTCGGACTTTCGACCACGAACCTGAATTGGGTCGCCGGAACCATCGGCGGGATATCCAGAAAGAGCGCTGACCCATGGAGCGAAATGGACGAATTCGAGGATACGCAAGCAGTCGTTGTCGTTGCATCTTTCGACAAGAACGCAAAGCCGAGAAAGTCCATGCGTCGCAAGCTGAAGAAACTCGTGCGCAAGGCATCGGGAAGGGAGCGAGAGGAATTTACGCGTAAGAAGCCTGACCTGAAGGAGGTCAAAGAGGCTCTGCCGGAGGTTGGCAAGTTCAATGGACGCATCTATCGGCTCGCATCGTCGGAATCAGCCCGCGATCTCGTAGGCAAGGGCGACATATTGATCGCCGTCGGAGACGATGGACTCGTCTATTATTCGCTGGACGCCAAGACGCTTGGCCGCGCGATACGTCTGTATCGTGGCGAGGAGCGCGGCGGATTCGAGGAGTTCGCGACGCGCGGGCCGTATATGTTTCGTTTGGCGGTCCCGGAGACAGGAGCGTTGTTGAAGCGCATCATGAACTATCGGACTTTATCTGAATACGGCGCACATCTGTTTGCCAATGGAGCGCGGATACTTTCGTCTCTTGGTCGCTTTGATGTCTGTGGCAAGCTGACGGAAGGCGGCACGCTGAAGGTGGCGGTGCGGTTGGAGGTCGCCGATGAAAAGGACGTGGAGAAATTCGCCATTCCGCTGCGGGCAGTCGTTACCGTCATGCGCGAGGCCATCTACAAGGAAGGGCCGAATGTGGCTTTCGCCTATTGGATCGTTGGTAACCTCCGAGTTCTGACTGAAGGCAAGTCCGTTATTCTTGAAACTTGCGACAAGACTCCGTAGTTCCATGGCCCGCTTTCTCCAGTTCGACAACGTCGCCTTCTCCTATCCGGGGATGGCCGAGCCGCTTCTCGGCGGCGTCACCGCGCATTTCCCCGAAGGCGCGTGGACGGGCATTGTCGGCGCGAACGGCGCGGGAAAGACGACGCTCCTCAAGCTCGCGGCGGGCGAGCTTGCGCCGACCGATGGACACATCCGCCAGATCGGTAGCGCGCGGTACGCCGTCCAGCGCACGGATGCGCCGCCGGACGACTGGCTCGCGTTCATGGATTCGTGGGATCCGCCTGCGATGGACGCGCGGGCGCTGCTCGGCGTTGAGCCGGAATGGGCCGACCGCTGGGACACCCTCAGCCACGGCGAGCGCAAGCGCGCACAGATCGCCGCCGCGCTGTGGCGAAGGCCGGACGTCCTGGCGCTCGACGAGCCGACGAACCACCTTGACGCTCATGCGAAGGGCGTGCTGCTCGCCGCGCTGAAATCGTTCCGCGGCGTGGGGCTTCTCGTCTCGCACGACCGCGACTTCCTCGACGCGCTCTGCTCCCAGTGTCTTTTCATCTTCCCGCCGCGCATCGTGATGCGCCCAGGCGGCGTCTCCGCCGGCATGGAGCAGGACCGCCTCGAACAGACGCGCGCGAAGGAGCAGCACGATTCGAACGCCGGCAAGGCGCGTCGGCTCCAGGTCGCCGCGCAGCAGCGCCGCGAGGCGGCGGAGCAGTCCGCTGCGCGCACGAACCGCCTCAAGCGGAAGAAGCTGCCGGAGAACGACCACGACGGACGCGCCAAGCGTCAGCTCGCGAAGCTCACGAACAAGGACGGATGGGGCTTCTCGCAGTCCGCCGCGCTCAGGACGCGTGCGGCGAAGCTGCTTGCGCCGGACGCGGCGATACGCGTTGACTACGAAATGGGCTTCTGGCTGGAGGATTCCGGAAAGTCCGCGCGCAACTACGTGGCGGAACTGCCGGAAGGGGAGATCGACCTCGGCGACGGCCGCACGCTCGTCCATCCCGCGCTGACGATTCGTCCAGACGACAGGATTGCGCTCGTCGGCGACAACGGATTCGGCAAGTCCACGCTCGTGAAGAAGATCGTGGCGAACGCGAATGTTCCGTCCGAGAAGCTGCTCGTCATCCCGCAGGAGATCGGAGAGGAAGAGTCGCAGGCGATCCATGC
>CAMOCC010000087.1 GCA_946610035.1 uncultured Verrucomicrobiota bacterium | reverse complement strand
TGGGCCGTTGTCGGGCAAATGACAAAATTGGAAGACGAGCAGGTGTCGATGGCGCCTTTGCTGACGGATTATGTCGACATGATTCAGTTCGGTGCGCAGAAGGGAAGAGAACGGTTCTACGGATTGCAGGTTGGCGGCCCTTGGGGGCTATTTGCCGCTCTTGCGCGTATGGTGGTGACGAATAATCTAGGAGGAGAAAAGCAATGATAAAATCGATTATGAAATCAGTCTTTAGAATCCTGGAATGCGTTTTCGTCCTGGCGCTGGTGGTTGCGACGGGATGCATAAACTCGATCATGTTCCATCCCGAGATGTGCAGGGGCGGATATCGCGAGACGACATCGGGTTATGTCGACATCGGGACGAACGGCGCAAAGATTGCCGCGGTCGTGCGCGGACCTGAACACGGCAAGAAGGCGTGAATGTTCGGCGGCATTTCCAAAAGGTGGGGATATTCCAGTTTCGATGCAATATAGATGCCTGCTCGCAATATATGGTATAATTTAGCATATAAGTCGGCGTGCGGCGAATGGGTTGTCGCCATGCTTACTAAAACGACAACGACATGGAATACAAGGTAGAAAGCGGCCCCGGAGACTTAGGCGGATTTGTTCGCGTGTAACCTTTTTCGTTCCTCTGCGTATTCATGGCGTAAACAAATTAAGGAGTCATCCCATGGCAGAACGGAGCGAGGACTTCCAACTATAAAAAAGGAGGAGAGCCATGATAAACGCAGTAAACGAGCAGTTCAGCAGATTCGTCAGCTTTGCCGAGGAGCGGATGGCCGCTGGCAAGAAGACGGCCATTGCGTCGAAGGGCGACATAGAGAAGGGCGGAGGCACCACGCTCGAGGAGCGCAAGATCAAAGTGTCCAACAGGTTTGACTGGGTGTCCATGAGCTTTCTCCGCGGCGGCGGCGCGCAGCGCGACAACAACGCGGTGCGCGAGATATTTAGGAAGTGTGTCGCCGATATGTTCGGCGGCGAGAAGAACATTCCGCAGAGCGTCAAGGACGCGATGCTCCTCAAGGACTACGGGTGCGGCAAGCCCCTCACGGCGCGCCGCATCATCGCCGTCAGGGACGCGATAGCGAACCTTGGGCGCGAAAACGTATTCGACCAGGAGCACGATCCGCACGGCGAGCTCGCGAACAAGGCATTCGCCGCCGGATACACGCGCCTTGACTTTGGAAAGCTCAACACTGCGGCCAACCTGTGCTCACAGGGGTTGAGAATATCGCTTGAGGATGCCTTTAATCAGGTTATCACGAAGGGATCCGCCGCAAACCGCACGATGAACTCGGGCTCGCTCTACATGAAGGACACTACCTCGTTCCTCAAGGACTTCAACGTCCGCCGGCAGATCGCCCTCAACGACGTGCGGAACAAGACCTTGGCCACGAACTTCCCAAAACAGGATACAACGTCCCAGCTCTCCAAGATCGCCGAGAACCTCGCGTACAAGTTCGGCAACATACTCAACGAAGCGGAAGAGCTGCGCAAGGCCGCGAATCTTCCCGATGACACTCTCGTCGAGCTGCGCAAGGCCACAAATGATCTCGTCGCCAGGATGAACGCGCTCATGGCCGACCTTTCCTCCGGGAAGCTGACGGACAGGCGTCAGATATGCAAAAAGCTGTTCCAGATCAAGCAAGTCGGCGATCTGTCGGACATCGTGAAGAATTCGATCGTCATCCCGCTGAAGGACGCCGCGAAGGGGAATCCGGCGATCGCCGAGTTCAGTGCCTACGTCGCCGATCTCGCCACTTCGGTCGCCAACGAGTACAACGAACTCTACGACACCTACAAGGAAGCCCTTGCGAAAGACATGGCGGCTTCCGCCAGGCCCAGGCTTCTCGGCGCGGCGTACACGGCCGGGATGAACTCCGGCAGACAGGTCGTGATTCCGCCGGCGATTATGGACAATCTCGAAGGCATCATCAGAGAGAATCCGTTCGACCGCTTCGACAACATCAACAAACTCTGCGACAGGCTCGAAAAGTACGGCGATTCGGCGCTTCGCTTCAACAACGACCAGAAGGCCGCCCTCAAGGCGCTTGTCGAGCAGACATTCGGCAAGGGGGCGAAGGCGGAGAAGATGCTCAACCGCCTCATAGACCGCTTCGAGACGTCGTTCTTCGCCGAGCAGCTCAATAATCCGTCCGACTTCGGCAAGGCGAAGACGACGTCTCCGGAGATAGTCGTCAAGCACATGCAGGACCACCCCGATGCCCTCCGCACACTCGAAGCCGGTTTCAGGCTCGATACGGAAGAGGATGTCGCGACCGTCAAGAACACCCTCAAGAACAAGCTCGCCGACGACCTCAAGGAATGCCTCAAGATAACCGATGTGACGCAGGTCCGAAGCCTTTCCACCGGGCTGATGGTCCAGTCCCTGCGCGAATACAAGGCCGGCTTCGTCACGCTTGACGGACAGAACATCCCCAACGCGCAGCTCGGCACGCCGTTCCCCCTGCTCATCAAAGGAAACGATACGGACTACCCGGCGCAGAAGGGCTATGCGGAGTTTCTCGAGAGGACGTTCGACAACGGACACAAGAAGATGAGGCAGCTCGTGTCGTTTGTCTGCGGACAGGCAGACGGGCTCTACGGGGTGATCGACCATCTCGTCAACCACGGCGGCGAGAACAGCAATCTGAGGGGCGTGCCGCGCCTCGACCTCGCGAACGACAACACGATAGTAATATCCCCGGACCGCCTTCCCGGCGACAAATACAACCTCGAAATCGCCGACAACGGGGACGTTACGATCACCATGACGTACCAAGTCAGGAACAAGGTGACCACCTTGATTGGGAATGACGGCATGTTCAATCCGCCGGATTTCAAGGGAACGTCCTACGACGGACTCGTCCTGGGCGAGACGAAGATGACCGTCAGGATGGCGATCAGGAACGCCTCCGACGAGGAACTCGGCAACAAGACGCCAGAGTTCACCATCGACGACATCAGGCAGGAGGAGATCTGAAGGAGGCGAAGCCGCCGTGTTTGACAACGTCACCGCCGCCGGACAGTTCATGCGGTGTAGTTGAAATGCTGAAAGAACAATGTAGAAGAGGTCTGGTGTTTTAGGGGGCTCCGTCGCTCCGCGACGGAGCAATGATGAGTCGCTTGAGAATCCCATTTCAGTCGTTTAACCTGGTCCGTCGCGGAGCGACGGACCCCCTTGGGCAACGCGGCTGGAAGCCGCGTCTCCAAACCCTTTAGCCCCCACTTGATTGACGCGGCTGGAAGCCGCGTCTCCAAATAAGTTGAAACCCGCCCCTGTCCAGAAGTACTATATCATTTACATGACGGCCATGTTTTTGATATAATTTGAATCGAAATGGTGTGCGATAGGTAGTCTACTAGGGGTCATCTATCTACTAGGGGGTAAAGAGAAGGGATATGAACAATCTTGCTATAACTACGGTAGCAGGGGGTGTCCTATGCTTGCTGGCATGCTTGGCGCGCGCAGATGTCCTGCCAGGGGTCTATACATACAAGCTCGTCCTGCGCGACAACCAGGGCTTTGTCCTGCGCGGGACGGAAACCCCGCTCCCTGACGAGCGTGTATCGTCCAACTACAAGTTCGATGTGTTCAATTCAAGAGGGGAACTCGTCGGCTCGCGGGTCGATGACGTGACGTCCCTCGGCTCCAACAGAACGACCGGGTGCAACTGCACGCTCTCCGTCTCCGTCGGCGAAGGGACGGGCTACGCGACCGTAGGCGAACAGCTGACGCTTGTCGTCACGACGAAATACGACGGCACGGAAAGATTCCGCTCCTCGAAGGTGCTGCCTCCGGTAGGCGGGCTGTTCGGCTTCGCCAAGGCACCCGTCGGCGTATTCTTCGGCGACGAGACCGATGTGGACAACGGCTGGGATTCCTGGCTGAGGGCCGTCAATTCCTATCTGCCGTCCGGCAACCCTCTCGGCGCCCCTGAAGACGACTATGACGCCGACGGGCTCGCCAACATCCGCGAATACCAGCTCGGAACAGATCCGGCGGGAGGTGCCCTTGGACTGAAGGACAAGCCCGAGTTCACGATCACGGAGCAGGACGGCGCCTACAAGGTGAGCTTCAACTACGACTGGTCACACGTCTATTCAATCCGCATGGTGGAAGGCGCCACGATAGTCGGCGTCGACGGACAGGACCTCCCGCTGTACGAGAACGCCGAAAGCCTCGGCAGCGACACCGCGTGGGGAACCTACTTCTACAACAACGACTATGAAAGCGGAGCGAAGACTTTCTTCGTCAAGAAGCCGGAGAAGGCGAGCTACCTGATCGGCCTTGCGGTCGACGGACGCCTCCAGGAGTACATCCAGGTCGGCGACACGTCGCTAGAGGTCTCGCCCGGGTTCCCACTCGAATACGAGAGCGAGGAGAAGGCGACTGCGGCAAAGGCGATGGCCGCGATCGTGCCGACCGAACAAGTTGCCGCGGTGCTTACGGGCGAGGGCATGGTGGACGCATACAAGGCGATGTTCACGGCCGAGGCTGTGCAGAAGGACGACAAGTGGCTCCTTTCGGCCGAGCTGACGCCCGAGGCGTGGACGAACCTCATGGAGAACGCGACTGCCGCGACGCGTCAGCTGCCCGTCGGTGATATCGCCATGCTTGAGTCCGAGGCAACGACGAACGTCGTGGTCACCGGCTGCACGCCTGGCTTCTACTATTCGCTCTGCTCAAGCGCGGATCTAATGAACATCGCTCCTGACGCGGAACGGGAGAACCTCGGAGTTCTCTGCGGTGCGGACGGCGTGGTGGAGTTTCCGAAGATCGCCAAGCCCGGAGACGAGGCAGGTTTCTACAAGGTTGTAATATCAGTTGCAAGCGGAGAATAAACATGAAAAAACAGGTAGCCAAAATCGTCCTATTTAACTTTACACTTTACATTTTACATTTTACACTCTTCTCAGCGCCGGCTATGCCCTACGGAACATATCTCGTGCAGGGGGCGTTCAGGGGCGACTACAACACGGTGATGCGCGATTTCGGCGACGCGAAGATACGCGCGCAGCGCGCGGACGGCACGGTCATAGCAGAGTCGGCGATCAAGTCCGCGAACGCGGAGGGCGTCAACTTCGTCCTTTCGATTCCCGTCGCCTCCGCGTCCACGCCGAAGTCCTGCAAGGTCGGCGAGTCTCTCGACTGCGTGCTTACTACGAGCGAGGGGGCTCTTGACGTGCCCAACTCGCTCACGGTGGATACGCCTGTCAGGGTCGGCAAGGTGACGTTCAACTGCACGGAGGTGAAGAGCTACACCAATCCGAAGGACGGCACGGCCGTGGACATCCCGACGGCATACATCGACGAGGTGCAGGCGTGGCTTGATTACGACGAATCGCTGGACGAATCGCTTAGGGGCAATGCATACGATCCGTGGGCCGACTACGACAACGACGGCGTAAGCAACTACGCCGAGTTCCTGGCGGGCACGATTCCGTTCGACGATTCCGACCGCCTGCGCATCAAGGAGTTCGGAATGAAGGACGGAAAGCTCGCGCTCACGTTCGAGCATGTGGGCGGGCATGTCTATTCCGTGTCTTCCGCCGATACGCTCGCAAAGCCCGCATGGGGCAGGAGGCGCGTTCGCAAGAGCGCCGACGGCGCGGAGATGGATCAGGTGATGGCCGACTCCAACGACGGAGCGGAGGGCGAAACCGTGATCTACATCACGCCGCTCGGCGGCGCGGCAAGCGAGTTCTTCCGCCTCGACCCGAAGTAAGGCTGAAAAAGTTAGGAGTTAGAAGTTAGGAGTTAGGAGTTATGAAAACCGATACAAGATATTTGTCACTTCTGTCCCTTGTGTCTCTTACGTCGCTTTCCGTCTTCGCCGCGCCTCATATAGAAGAGACGCTGACGCTGAAGGCCGGGTGGAACTCGGTCTACATCGAATCGACGCCGGAGAATCCGTCCTGCGACGAATTCTTCGCCGACATGCCCCAGGTTCTGTCTGTCGCGGCGTACCGAAGCGATGCAGACGCCGACACTGCGCAGTACTACGCGAGCGGAGACGAGAAGGTGCAGGCTCCGGTCCAGTACCTGCAGTGGAACCGCGACGGTGCGTCGACCGCGACGCTCAACACGATAATCGGCGGCGGCACCTACGTCGTCTACGCGACCGATGCGGCGCAGAAAACGTTCCGCGGCGTGCCTGCCGCGCCGAAGATGACCTGGCGAAAGGTCTCCGCATCCGAGACGAACGAGTACTTCAACCTCGTCGGCGTCTCGTCCGTCGGCGACAAGATCACCTTCCAGGACTACTTCGGCGAGGGCCCGTTCGGCATTGCAAAGTCGGGGCGCATGATCTGTTCGATGGGCGGAAATGACATAAACGGCCCGGAAATGAGGGCCGTTGCCGGTTCGTTCGGAAAGGAGGCGACGCTCGAAAGCGGCATGGCGTACGCGCTGACTGCGACGGAGGCTGGGTCCTGGCCTGGCGTGGTCGGCGTGCTGGGAAGCAGCGTATTCTTCGGACCTGAATCCAACTACGCGTCGATCAGGGTGCAGAACTGCGGCACGACCAACCATGTGTTCAGGTTCAGCCTGGAGCCTTCGGTGACCGGCGAGACGCTGCCGCCAATCTCCCGCCGCCTTCCGCGCGTCAATGCGATCGAGGCGCCGGGCTACACGAACCTCGTCATGGAATCCGAATGGGAGGTGTCGCTTGCGGCCGACGACTTCGCGGAACAGGTGTTCACACTCGACCGTTCCTCACTCGTCCCCGGCACGGAATACGGGGTGATTTTAGTGATTGAAGACCTCGGCGCCAGCAAGATGCGCGTCCGCCTGCCTATTGTCGTGCGTCATGCGGCGACGGGTGCGGTTGCCTATCCGGCGGGGCTCTGGATTGGCGAAATCGCGCTTTCGCAGGTTTCCGAACTCGGCGACACCAATCGCGTGCCCGTCAAGGCCGGCGGAACGCTGAAGATGAGCGTCATGATGCACGTTGACACGAATGGCACGTGCAGGCTGCTTCAGCGCGCAGTGGCGGGAGTGGATACGAACGGCGTGACGCGTCTTTTCAAGAACCCCGCAGACGTTCCCGAAGATGTGGAGGAATCGCGGCGCATCTCGACCGTGATGATGAGTGTCGATACGCCTGTCGTTCCGGCGACGGCGAGCACGAATCCGAAGTTTGGCGAAGATGTCGATTTCTCGTGGGTTATCGGCGCGACGGCGAGCGACAATCCGTTCCGTCACGCCTGGCACCCGGATCACGACGGCAAGAAGGCCGATTATTCGGATTATCTGCCATCAGGCGACGACTTCTCGCTCTATGCAAACCCGATCAAGCCCGAGCTTTGGAGCATCTCGAACCGCCTCGACTTCTCATGGCACGAGCAGGGGAATCGCGCGCTGCCGGAGCACTTCCCCTATAATGCCGACGAGACTACGTCGGGCGTGGTGACCTGGGAAGTGGGAGGGCTGATTTCCAAGGGTCCGATCAAGTCGGTCGGCACGTTCACGCTCCGGCGCGTCTTCAAAGCGGCGGAGCTGGAGTAATGTGGAATTGTGGAAATGTTGCCAATTGTCAATGCCAATGTTGCCAATAGCGACACTTTACAAATGAAATTTGAAAGGAAAACGAATATGAAGAAAGCAAGCATGTTGCCTTTGTTGTCTCTTTTGTCCCTTGCGTCCTTCGCGGACGTTCCGCAAGTGCTGACATACCGTGGGGTGCTGAGCAGGACTGGCGGATACGAGCGCGCAACGTCATTGGAGCTGACGTTCCGTCTCTACGACTCGAAGACTCCCGACACCGCGCTTTGGGCTCGGACCATGCGCGTGCCGGTCGATACGAACGGCGTATTCTATGCTGAATTGAGCGACCGCAACGGCAACGACCCCGACGGCATCGGCTACACGTTCGCGGATGCTATGGGCGCGATCAAGGGAACGCCCGAAATCGGCCTTACGCCGCCTGATTCTCCCGAATTGAAGCCGCGCCAGAAACTTTCCACCGCGCCTCGCGCGGCGCGTGCCTCGCGTGCGAAGGCGGCGGATGTTGTCTATGCGCCGACAGGGGCATACGCCCAGGGCGTGAACATCGACGTGGCGGCTGTCGCTAGTGTTACCGTGCAGGAAGGCGCATCTCTCGCGGCATTCCCGCCCAATTGCTCGCTTACGAGTCTCGAGAAGGGGACGGTGCGCGAACTTGGCGGCGGCAAGACGCAGATCGTCGTGCGAGACGTGAAGGCGTCGCGTCCCAACTGGCCTGCTTGCTTCACGCAGGAAGGTCTCAATTATACCGCCGGTTCCGCGCCTTGCGACATGATCCTCACCTACGAGGGCGCGGACGGCGCGTTCAACGTGATTGTGCCCGCAGGCGGCAAGATCAACGACGGGAACGCCGATGTGCAGACAATCTATGGAACCGCCTTCGGGAATCCGTAAATCTTTATTAGACAGGATTAACAGGATTGACAAGATTGAGAAAGTTCGGTTAAGTCAGATAAATCCTGTAAATCTTGTGAATCCTGTCTAAAAGAAGGAAGAAAGTCTTAAAGAGAAAGCGAGAAAGCGATGAAAAGAAGTTCGATTGTTTTGGTGCTGGCGATGATGGCGGCGGTCTCGGCGCGTGGCGATATGGCCACGGGCACGATTAACGGGCCGATGGAACTTGTCGGCGGCACGATCTATACCATCGAAAACAACGTCACGATTCAGGCTGGTACCGGCCAAAGCGCGCTAACGGTCAAATCCGGCACCGGTGCCGCCGGCAAGTGCGTTGTCATTGACATTCCGGCAGGGAAAGAACTCAACGTCACGGGCGGCAATGCGTCTGGCAGGACAGGCGCGGGCGCCGGCATCGCGCTCCCCGCGGACATGACGCTCTATATCACCGGCAGGGGCCGCCTCGTCGCAAAGGGCGGCAAGGCGGCAAACGGCGGCAACGGCAGCGGCGGCGGCAATGCCGATTTTGACGACGATGGAACCAACCACTTCAAGAACGGTCCGGGCGGTGCCGGCGGCGAAGGCGGCGGCGGCGCGGGTGCCGGCATTGGCGGAAGCGGCGGCAGCGGAGCGAGCGCCGGAAGCGGCGCAGCCCAGTCCGATTGGAGGTATGCAGACCACGGCAAGAACTTCCCCGCCGACGGAAGCGAGGGCGGTTCGGGTGGAAGCGGCTCGAATGGAAACGGGTGCGGGAGAGTGCTCATTCTTGGCGACGTAACCGTGAACGTGAGCGGCGGAGCGTCCGGCGCGGCTGGCAGCGCATCGCGGTCTTGGGGTGCGACCAAGGACGACATAAAGACCGACGACTGGCATGCGGGCGGCGGCGGTCCTGGCGGCGGCGGCGGTGGCGGCGGCGAGGCGATGGCCATCGGCGGCGGCGGCGGTGGTGGTGGCGGCGGCGGCGGCGGCGGCTCCGGCTCGTATGTCGTTGTCGACAACTCGGAAACCTACTTTTCGACCAGAATCGACGGCGGACATGGTGGTAACGGTGCCGGCGGCACGGTTGGCGGCGGCGGCTCGAAGTCCGACGGCGAGGCGAGCGAAGAACACAGCAACTACAAGGAAAGCGGCCATCCGACATCGAGGTCGGGCAAGGGCGGCGATGGCGGAGCAGGAGGAACGCAGGGCGGAGCCGGCAATCTCTACGTGTTGCCTTCGACCGGTTATGCCGCGTCGCCCTACCGCGCCAGCGACAGGATTCAGCTTTCGTCTCTGCCCGAGATCGTCACTGTGACCGTCACGTTCGACTCCGGGTTGAAGGACGGAAACTCGAGCAACAACAAGACGGTCGCGTTCCAACAGGCGTTCGCCCGCAAGACTGCGGAGCTGCCCGACGCTGCACGTGTCACGCGCGCAGGTTACCGGTTCGCGGGATATTGGACGACTCGCAAAGGCGAAGGCACGTGCGTGTACGGACCCGACTACAAGCCCACGATGCTCCTTTCACCCTATCCGCAGGACTTTACGCTCTATGCACGCTGGGAGATCGACTCGAGCATCCTCTCGGTGACGGCATCTGGCGACGGCGATTCGACGCTCGACGTCTACGGCAACGAGGCGATCACGCTGCGCGACGCGGTGAACGCGCTTGTCGCCAATCCAGACCTCGTCGGCACGGACGGACGCCGCCGCGTGACCTTCGAGAAGCTTGACGCCACAAACAGGGTGATACGGCTTGCGAGCGAGATCGAGGTTCCGGCGGGCGTGAGGTCGT
>CAMOCC010000086.1 GCA_946610035.1 uncultured Verrucomicrobiota bacterium | reverse complement strand
TCGTTGTGAAGTGCGAAGCTGCGGAGCGTTAGCGGGAGCCCAAACGCTCGGAGTTCAATTACAAACCGGAAGTGGATTTTCACTTAACGCAAAATGAAAATTGCCACTTCACCCTTTGTTTACTGGGGTGTGGCCGTTTTCATGCCAGGAAAAGTGGGGAACCTCAAATCACCCGATTTTTCCATCGACGGTGCTGCCGACAGCAGCACAAGGGCGAGGGCGCCCTTGCTACAACGCGATTCGCCGTCCTCTCGCAGCCTTCAGAAAGTCACTCGCCTTCCTTTCTGTCTTGACTACGCGCAAAGAGGAGATTGGTTAGAACAATCTCCGGAATTTTACCAAATCGAGCCATCACGTGGCCCGATAGATTTCTACGGCTACTGGCCAATCGAGAGGCGGAAAAACCGGGCCGAGGTGGTTTCGAGCTTGTTTGTCGGGACAACGTACCATGGCGCGTACGGCGCAAGCGCGTCGCACCCGTAGAGCGTGTACGTGCGGTCGGGAAGCGCTGGATCCCAGGAAATGCACGGCACGCCGCCGGAAACGTCGATCGCCAACGCGATGTCGCGCACATCGGCATCCGACGGGTCGAGCCCCATCAGCCAACTCGCCCAGAGCGAGCGCCCGTTCGCGCCGACTAGTTTCGCAAGTGGCTCGAAGCCGTACGTCCCGTTGATGTACGTCGCCGCGGAATTGATCGCGTTAGAGTCGGCCAGCTCGGCGAGCATATTAGCGCCGTCGTCGGTCGCAGACGGGAGGTCTGAGGCGCGAACCGCGACGGAGATGCGGGTGTAGGCGTTGATTCCAAGCGCCCAGCCGTTGGGATCTGCGGCGTACAATCCGTAGTCGTAGGCATCGAACCACCGGTTGGTGGCGTCGTTCCGCGACCAGCCGACGTATCCGTTGCCCGGGCGGAAGGCGATGCCGCCGTAGATCGGGTCCTCTGGGACGGGCGTTTCCGTGGCTACGATGATTGAATCGGCGCTGCCGGTTTTCCTGAACACAATCGCATAGGTCGAGCCGGGCTCGAGCGGAATCTCGCGATCAAGCGGAACGGTGGCGTAGCCGCCGCGCGTCAGCACGCCGGACTGCGTCAGCGCGCAAGTGCCGCCTTCAAGAGGATCCCCCGAGGGATAGATTGTCCCGTACGTCTTGGTAGAATAGTCGCACGGCACGATCTCATCCCACCGCGACGTCGCGTGGCGAACGACATTGGTGTAGACGGAGATCTCGTATTCGTAGGGGTAGACCGCCGTCCACAGGCCGACGGCGGCCAGGCTCTCGCCGGACGCCGCGGTAAAGACAACGGCCTGGAGGTCGCTGTCGAGCTGCGGGAAACAGCCTTCATACGCGATGGATGTATCGTATTGCGGCCCGGCGATGGCATAGCCATGCACGGCATCGTACGTCGGCGCGTCAACCGCGGCGGGCAGGTACACCGAGCCGGTTCCCCTTGCGAACCTCGTGTCGCAGTATGACACGTAGCAGAACCCCCCGTCGCCGATGGACGGTCCCCAACTGTTCTTGATGATCCACGCGCCGTCGGACAGGGGCGGATTCCTGAACAGCTCCTTGGGAAGATTGTCATCCCAGCCGACTATGGTGACAGCGTGGTTTGCGGATGCGCCGTACGTGTAGCAATGGTACGTATAGTTGGAACAAACATAGACGTTGCTCCAGAACATGGAAGTCGCGATCGCGCCATAATCCATGATGGCGCGCTTGAGCACCGCGCGGCTCTCCTCGGTTCCGTCGAGCGCGGGAATCCACACGACGTCCTGCACATGGAATTCGCTTGTCAGCGCCGGGCTGTTGGCGGTGGGCCACTCGTTTGTTGTGCCGACATACGGATCCCTCTCCTCGGCGACGGGACCGCTCCAGCGAAGCAGATAGCCGGTCGGCGTGAACGAATAGCCGCCATTGCCGTAGTAGCCGGACTCCATCCCGCAGAGCTTGGCCAGGTTCTTCTCGGAAAAGTCGTATTCGCCCCGCCCGGACTTGAGGAGCTGCGTCTCGATCGTCGCAAGCGCGGCGAACGCCCAGCAGTTGCCGAGACCGCCTTGGTCTTTGACGGGCGTCACCCAGCCGTTGCTCGCTGAATTCCAGTACGCGGGCAACGTCTCCGCCGTGGAACGCAGAAGCGACGCGCGGCGCGCGGACTCAAGCTCGCGCACACGGATTTCCTTGCCGGGCGGATTGGGCAGAAGGCCCGGCGTAAATGAGGGCGCGCTGTCCGCGAAAGCGGCATGCGCGGCGAAGACAACTAAGAATGGCAGCATCGGTCTCATTCCGACATTATACCAAATTCCCTTCTTCCCGTATACCACGCCGCTCGGCAAATCCGCCGCGGACTGGCGCGGAGTGTCAGACACCTCGCGCCAGTTTCGCAGGGTCCCCGCAGGTCTGTCACCATGCCGGCATAATCATGGTGTAGTTCCGCTTCTGAGAGCGGAGCGATCACTTCTCATGGCGGCGCGTCGGGGAGTAGGGGCATCCCGAGCCGTTGAACGTCGAGCCGCACCAAATGCACTTGTTCGCACCTGGACCGTGTCGGTGCACCCGGTTCGGTCCATACGCGCACCCGTGACCGTAGCTCGACGAACCGCACCATTCGCAGTGCTTCTCGTCGTCGCGATGCTCGTGAATCCTGTCCGGGCCGTATGAACAGCCGTGCCCGTAGCTCGACGAACCGCAATGCCTGCATTTTGTCGTCATGTCAGTTTTCCTTTCTCGTGACATTATACCAAATTCCCTTCTTCCCGTATACCATCAACGCGCGGCAAATCCGCCGCGGAGGATTCACCGCGAAATGCGCGAAAAAGGGAATGCCGTGGGAGTGTTGAGATTTTAACGCAGAGACGCAGGGTCGCAGAGTGCGCAGAGGATCATCAGAAACATTGGAGACGCGGCTTCCAGCCGCGTTAACATGTGACCGGGTGATCGATTACCTGGAGACGCGGCTTCCAGCAGCGTCCTCTCCCAAGGTGGAGCTTCCAGCTCCGCCATAATGGCGCGGCGAGACGCCGCACCTCCTTGCGCCGACACTTATTGCAATATGTGACGTGACGAGCAGTGGAGAATGCTGCGACAGGATGCTGGCAATGCGCAAAACATCCGGCGCAGAAACCACTGCCTCTATCGCGACAGATAGAGATCCGGCAGGATAACCGCAGACTCATCGTCACGGCCCTCCTTTTTCCACGCAACCACATAACGGACCTTTGCAAAGCGCGGCGCATATCCCTTTGCGGAAAGCGATTCCAACTTCCTTGTAAATGCCTCGGAGAATTTTGCTACGCGCCGCTTAAAGCCCCTTGCTTCTGAAACGAGGTACACTCCATCCACTTCAAGCCTCGCACCCGACCTCAATTCGCAGATAATCGACTTTTTGTCCAAGAAGTAGTCCAGCACGACATCCTTGTGCGTGAGGTTGACAATTACGTTCTCCGGCTGCGCGGGGAGCCTGTCATCACGGACACTGACTACGCCTTCTGCCGTAGCGCCCGCAAACAGGCTTGCGTCGGAATAGTGTACGCGAAGAGACTTCTTCGCGCGTGTAATCCCTACGTAGATTGCACGCCGCCTTTCATCTGTGAGCTGTCCGATCCTGTTCAGCATCATGTACACGGAGTCGTATTCCCGTCCCTTCGACTTGTGTATCGTCGAGACCACGACCGACCCCAGCTCCGTCCGTCCAAAATCCTCCATACGTGACTCCCAGAGGAATTCTTCCAGATCGCTCTTGTACCTGGTCGGTGATGTTGCGGCAAAATCGTCAAGCAGCGCGAGACAGTCCTCGAGGCAGGCACTGTCCGCATATGACTCGCACAGTTTGCGCCGCGCCTCATCCCATCGTTTCGCGGATATGACGCTCGCACCATTATCTGAAAACGCGATTCTGCGGAAATACCGAAGTTCAGCGAGATCTCCGAGCTTAAAGTCGTCGTTGGACTGGACTAGCCGCGCCTTGACGCCCTTCTGTGCAAGTAGGCTAAACACACGAAGAGCCTCTTCGTTGGTCCATGTCATTATGCAGGAAGTGCCGGATGGACTTTCTTTTACCCAATCCTCCACAACCGCGGATTCGAAATCCGGAACCGCATGCGCGACAAGGCGCACGCTTCCCTCCTCGGCACCAGGCGAAGGACGCAGCGGCGCAAACTTCATCCGGCCCGAAATAGTCCGTGCAAACACGTTGGCGAATGCCACGATCAACGCCGCGCTTCTGAAGTTCTCCACCATCTCGTACAGCTTCGCGCCTGGTTCCTGAGACAGGTCCCGCATGTGGCGCGAATCAGATCCCCTAAACCCAAAGATGTTCTGGTCGTCATCACCGACTGCGATCACGCGCATGCTCTCGTTCGCCGTCCTAAGCGCCTTGACGAGAAACGCGGCGTCCGAATCCATGTCCTGCGCCTCGTCAATGACAAGCACGCTCTTTGCGATGCGGCTCGGCTCCACCTCGCCGTTCTCGATCATGGAAACCGCAGTCTTTACGACGGTATCCGAAAACTCCAAACTCCCGACCTTGCCGACAAGATCGAAACAATAGGAATGGAATGTCTTGATCTGCACAAAGTTCGCAGCAGAGCCGACAAGCTCCAAAAGCCTCTTCTTGAACACTGTCGCCGCAGCCCTGGAGAACGTGAGCATAAGCAGTCCCTCTGCCTTTACGTCCTCGAGCAAAAGCAACGAAGCAAGCTTGTGGACCAGTACCAGCGTCTTTCCGCTTCCAGGCCCCGCGGCAACCGCAATGACGCCTGAACTGTCGTCGTAGATGATGCGTCGCTGCGTATCGGAAAGCGATCCGAAGAGTTTTTTCCTCTTTGAAGCCGTGATGCTGCTCTGGATGGCCTTGGCCCTGTCCCCGCCAAAATACTTCGCAATGAACGAGGTGTACTCCATCTGAAAATAGTCATTCACAAACTTGAGCGCCGCACCGTAATCACGGACCATCATGTTGGCAAATTCGCCGACAATGTGTATTTGCTGTACTTTCAGCTGGTAGTAGGCGTCAAGCGTGCGGTAGTCGTCCTTTCTGAACAGACGCTTGTTGTCCACGACCTTGCGCCGCAGGCACATTCCGTTGTAAATGACGAGAAAACCACCTTCAAGCTTCATCGCACCGATGCGCGACAGGTAGAGCAGCGCCTCCGACACCTCTCCGAGGCTCGCCTGCCTGTCGCCGAAGTCGAGCTTGGGCGCCTCGTTGAATTCCTTAAGCATCCCGACAAGAGAGAACTCCACTGCGCATTCGGCACCCTGCGTCCGGCCCTCCTCCGACTGCATCCTAAGCGCCTTTCGGTAAAGGCTTTCGACCGCAAACTTGGCGATCGTCATTCTTCTGTCGAATCGTTCGGCGAGTTTGTCGACCGACATGCACGGATCAATGCGCACATAGTCGCTGTCATGCCGCTCGATTTTCTTCACCCAGCCTTGCGACGACCAGAAGCGAATGACGGTGCGCATGTTCTTTACGCCGTTCGCATACCCTGCGCCGCCGGAAAGTTCATCGTTGAGTTCCTTAAGGTTGAGATCTCCTTCGATCTTGGACAACCGGCCGACAAGAAGCCGTTCAGCCCTCGCGAAACGCTCAAGGACATTCGTGGACTTCCTCGCGGTGTCATCCCTGAATATCGTCGCCGACATGTCCTGCGTGTCGGCAAGGAGTCCATCCTGGCGCATCAGGTCTATCACGCCAACGACATCCTTCTTGTCAAGCCCTAGAAGATCCGCAATGTAGTCTACGCGAGATTCGGAGTCCGCATTGCCCGCATTGGAAACGCTCCTGGCCGAAATCAAGGACTTCATGACGCGCTTGGCCATTTCCTTCTGTCTTTCGTCCAGCCGACTGGAATCGTCTATCCGCCTGGACGCCTCGGCCATGCCGGAGGCCAGAATGCCCGTTGCGTAGACCCTCGGCATGTTCTGCTCGCGTTCGACATATCCGGCCTCCTCAAGCGCGGCGATGGCCGTGCGCACCCTCGTCTCTATGTCCGCGACGGAATCGTCCCATCCCGCTGCGCGAGCAAGCTCCAGTGCCGACGTGCAGAACTTGCGTCCGCTCGGCGACATCCTCTTTATCGCCCTCCAGATCATCTGGATGTCGCTTATGCTGAGCTTCGTCTGGTTCAGCATTATGAAATGCTTGTCGAGGTCGTCGTCGCAGTAAAGCACGTAGCACTCGGCCCTGAGCGAAGGATCACGCCCAGCGCGCCCAGCCTCCTGCACATAGTTCTCGAGCGAATCGGAGATGTCGTAGTGAACGACGAGGCGTACGTCCTTCTTGTCCACGCCCATGCCAAAAGCAGACGTGGCCACGATGATCTTGATATCATTCTGGATGAAGGCTTCCTGGTTGGCGATCTTCTCGTCGGGCTCCATCTTTCCGTTGAAAGGAAGCGCCGGGAACCCGTCGGCCGTCAGCTTCTGCGATAGATCATGCGTCCGCTTTGTGCGCGACACGTACACAATCGTCGGACAGTCCTTTTGCTCGATGAGCGTCCGCAGCGCATTGTACTTGTCGGCATCCGTCTCTTCATGGAGGACGGAATAGTGCAGGTTCTCGCGCGTTGCGTTCGACGCATACACGACGAGCTCAACTCCTGTCTTGCCGCGGAAATAGTCGCAGATGTCGCTGACAACCTTCTGCTTTGCCGTGGCCGTGAAACAGGAGACGGGTATCGGCTTCGCCAGCGACTTCGCCTCCTGGAACCTCCGGAGGAAGTCGCCGATGTAGAGATAGTCCACGCGGAAGTCATGACCCCACGCCGAGAAGCAGTGCGCCTCGTCTATCACGAAGCGGACGACGTTCCGGCGCAGGAGAATGCTCTCGACAGTCTTCGACCGCAGCTGCTCCGGCGATATGTAGAGAAGATTCGCCGACCCGTCCGCGACGCGGCGGAACGCATCCGCGCGCTCAATCGGATTAAGGAGCCCGTTCACCGTCACCGCAGACGACAAGCCCCTAGACTCAAGATTATCGACCTGATCCTTCATCAGCGACTGCAGCGGAGATATCACGACGGTGAGTCCGTGCACAAGCTCGCCGGACATCAGAGCGGGAAGCTGAAACGTGATTGATTTCCCGCCGCCTGTCGGAAACACGGCTATGAGCGACTTGCCTTCGACCGCAGCACGCGCAGCGTTCTCCTGCAGAGGCTCGCCCCCATACGTCCTGAAGGCGTCAAAGCCGAACAATCGCTTCAATCCCTTGCGCACGTCTAGCCGGTCCCTGCAGTGCGGACAGCCATCGGCACACGGCGTATTGCAAAGATAGTTGACGACGCTTTCGACTCTCGGGTACTTATTCGCCACCCACGGCGGAGTGATCGAGTCCGAACCAGTCGTCCCGATAATCGCGAGCGCGTAGGCAAGTTCCACGGGATATTTGCGGACTATCGCGCCAACGTTGGCATGGCTGCATATCCTTTTGCCGAACTTACGAGCTATCGCATCCTCGACTGTTGTCGCAAGACCGGGGACGGAATTCAGCGACAGGAATCCTTCGAACTCCGGAATGCCGCAGAGCAGGCTCGCGTAGATCCCGCGCACATACGGATCAAGCGCGAGGAAAGCCGCCACCTCGTCCCCATAGAGCCGCATCGCCTTCTTCGCGTCGCTTACGGGGTTGTTCAGCTCGTCCTGGAGCAGCTTGTCGTCCTTCAGCAGCGCATGGTACGGACGCTCTGGAAAGAGAAGCGGAGACCAGTAGAGCGTGTCGACCAGAGTGAAACGTCGGTCTCCTAAGGCAGGGGCGAGAAAATGCATGTCGTGGTGGACGATGTTGTGTCCGCAAAGCACAGATGCATCTCCGAGAAACCGCCTGAACGCAGAAATATCGCCTGAATGGAACGTCGCACCGTCCGCGCATACGGCGCCGATATCGTGTATACGATGATCCTGGACGCCTACCTCCAGGTCGACAAACACGACTTTAGCGTTAACCTCTCTCATTCACGTAGCACTATGCTGGCTCAAAGCGGCGATTTCCTGTTGAATCTGCATATAGCGCCGAATTAATGCAACAGAGTCCTCCAGTGGCGGACTTGCGCCCTCCACATCACGTTCATCTGAAATCCCAACTTCATTCATAAAACTGTTCTCCTTTAGTTTTCACAAGTCCCATTTCATGCTCCTTTGCCCAATTGCCCAAGAAGCCATTCCCGGGCTGTCACTACTTTGATTGAAATGCCGTCTTCCGAAATTGTATCGTGGTCGTGGTCGGTTATCAGCAGCAGGTCATTGCAACCTGTCTTCTTCGCGACAAAGATCAGCGGATCAACCTCGCGCTTCCGCGTCTTTACGCCGTCTATGGTGTATGCGACCTGGACGAACTGGACAATCTTTCCATGCCTCACGCAGCAGAAGTCGATGTCGCTCGTCTGGTCCTTGTAATAGTATATCTCCGCGTCGTCGTCCGCCCTCCGTCTCAGGAGCTCGAGATATACGATGTTCTCAAGCCGCCAGCCAAGCTCCTCGTCCGAGCCGAGCACGCCGGTGAAGTACGAGATGAACGCCGGGTCCGACACATACAGTTTCTCGTTGCGTATGCGCTCCGCCGGCTTCGTCGAATATCGGCGGACGAGCGAGACGAGGTACGATTCGACAAGGTATCCCATGTAGGTCTGCATTGTGTGCGCGCTCGAGATTCCGGCCTTCCGCGCCAGTCCGTCATACGACACCTCCCGCGAAAACTGCTGCATCAGCACGTATGCCGCGTCAATGAACCGCTGCGCGTTCCTCACCTTGCGACGGCCGAGGATGTCCCTGGACAGAATGGAATTGTACAATGCGGACACATACCCTCTTTGGTCGGAAAGGGCGAACGTCTCGGGGAGTCCGCCGTTGAAAAAGTATTTCTTCCACGCCGACTCCGAGTCGCCGCCGTTCCACGCGCAGTACTCCGCGTACGAAAACGGGAACACAGATATGGGGACGTGTCGCCCCGTCAGATGCGTCGCAAGGTCACCTGTGAGGAGGCGGGCGTTCGAGCCGGTTATCACGACATGCTTACCGGCCCGCAGCAGCCTGTTCACAAAAAGATGCCACCCCTCGACGTTCTGTATCTCGTCAAAAAGGAAATGATCGACATTGCCATATACTTCGTAAACCGACTGAAGAACGTCGTCCAGCTCAGATGCGTCTATCTTGGCAAGCACTTCGTCGTCGAAGTCAACGTATCCGTACGCGACAGACGAATCCATCATTGCCTTTCGGCAGACAACGGATTTCCCGGATCGCCTCATGCCGATGACCGCCTGTGCCAACGGACTGTTGACTTCAACCTTTCCCATAGGCGCTCGCTCAAGCATCTTCTCTGCCTGAAGACGCTCAAGTTCAAGTTTCTGCTCCTGTATGGCCTTTTTCAGACTTCTGCCCATTGCAATCCTCCTTGAAACACCGATATTATAGCATTTCCAGTCGCCTTATTGCAATAACCCATACAACTTAATGCAATAAGCACCACACTATTGCAACAAACGCTATTGATTCTTCTGTCGAATCATTCGGCAGTATATCAACCTCGTCCCTCTTTTCTTTACCACGCATCCCCTCTGCCAATCAAGCACACCGCCGTCAAAGGACTGCGGCGGCACGGTCGGGCACAAATTCGGGAATAAGCTTTTGATCTTCGACCACACGCCGCCGGAGGCTACGCCGAGATCGTAGTTCGACTGAATGTTCAGCCAGAACTGCGGCTCCATCTTGAAGTACTGCCCGAGGCGGAGCGCCGTGTCGGCGGTTATTGCACGCAATGCTGCCGCCATCTAGGGGGTTCCGTCCCTCCGCGGCGGAACAAGAAATGACGTGGAGGTAGTCCGTCGCTGGCTATTCAATCGAAATCGGTACCGAGACTACCTTCTTGATGGTGGCCGTGCCGTATCCAACGCCGCCAACCACGACGCCAGCGACGTTGACCGTCACGGCCTTCGGCTTGCCGTTAACGAGCGAGTACGCCTTGAACGAGCCTTTGAACGAGCCGTCCTTCGCCTTGTACGTCAGCTTCAGCGCGGCGGGATTCCCGCCGAGCTTCGCCGCGTCGACAGTTCCGTCTTTCGCCATCTGCACCTTCCCGGCCTTTGGCAGCGTCCAGCGCGCGCCGCTCTGCGTCACGGAAACGCCGTCGGGCAGGTACGGTAGGGCGCGCTGTCCCCAGCGCGCCGAAAACGCCTCGGCGTCAATGCGGA
>CAMOCC010000085.1 GCA_946610035.1 uncultured Verrucomicrobiota bacterium | reverse complement strand
CGGAGCCTTTGCCCCGACACTCCGCCAAACCGTCATTCCCACGTCAAATCACCCGTTCCTTCACACGCTCGTCGCACTTCCACCCCACGGGACTGTCCCCTTTTATGTGGTGGACTGTCCCTGAAGGGGATGGGGACTGTCCCCGTAGCGGAGGGGGACAGTCCCTGGGTGTCTGAATGATCCCACGCTTATCCCGATTTTTTTATAAGTGCGAATAATGGGCGTATTCTGCGGTTTTCTGCGCGTTGCGGCCCTGCGCGGCGGGGCGTTTCGGGCGAACGCGCGCGCCGTGAGCGCCTTTTCATGTTGTAGAACCTACGCGCGCGCTCGGTGAAGCCTCGCCGGAGTGCGCGCGTCTCCGTTTCCTGGTGCGTGTGGCTCGGCTTCAACGTCGCCGAAACGCCCCGCCGCTCCGGGCCGCGTGGGCCGTGCAAAAAAGTGCGGCATCTCCTCCGTTTTTTCTGCTATCATTGGCAGTGCAAACCAAAACAAGGGAGTGCCGCGATGGATAATATACTAAAAAAATCGATTGGTGTCACCTGCGAGGATTTCAAGGGGGTCTTCGGCGAGAGGAGCAAGCCCGAATGGGTCGCCCTGGCGACTCTCTTCTCGGACATCAGCAAGGTCTTCGGGGGGAAGGGCATGGAGGGAATGGCGATGGGCCGCGACGGCTCGACGGGCGAGATACGCATGGGGCACGACTTCGTCTGCGTGTCGCTCGTCGGGAGGGACTACCCTGAGGCGCTGCCCGTGAACGTGAAGCTCGGCCGCGGCAGGAAGTCGCACGACGAGCTTCTCGACGAGGCGATCGGGGCGGTCATGGCGCAGACGGGCGGGGAGGGGTGGATCGTGGAAGACCGCGGCATGGACGGCATGAGGCACATACGGGAGCGCGGGGAGACGCTGCGGCCGCAGTCCGGCGGCGATGCACGAAAGGACGCCGAAAACGCGCATTTCCCGCACTTTGGACCTCGCCGGAAAAAAAGTCCCGGCATCGTCGCGGCCGCCCTGAAAATATTTTTCGCCCAATGTTTTCAGGGGGTTCGTGAAAATCCGGGATAAATTATCCCGAAAAAATCGGGACAAGCGGATGCTTCGTCGAGCATTGCGGCGAGGTCGTTGTTTTGGTATAATGTTAGAAATGATGCAAAAAACGACAGTTGTTCGGGGCGGGCGTTTGGGGCGATGCACTTTCGCCGCCGCCGTCGCATTGCTGTCCGTCACCGGATGCAGGAGTCCGCAGGACTACCGCGAGGAGGCGGACGCGACCTCGCGCGCGTACCTCGACGCCGCGCAGATGGAGGTGTCGGGGCGCACGGAGAAGTTCGACATCGAAACTCCGGCGGACACCCTGCGCCGCAGGCTGATGCTCGACCAGCGCCTGTACGCCAACGACCCCGCGAGCTTCGGCATACGCGACATCCCCACGAACCGATACTGGCGGGCGGACGAGCGCCTGATGCCCGGCGGGGACGACCCGTCCATATCGGTGTGGAAGGGCGGGACGAACGCGATAGAGATCGGCCTTGTGGACTCGGTGCGCATCGCCGCGTTCAACAGCCCCGAATACCGCTCGCGGAAGGAGACGCTCTTCAAGGCCGCCCTCGACATGGACCTTGAGGACGACGCGTTCAGGAGCATCTTCTCGGGAGAGCTGGACGCCAACATGTCCATACAACGCGATCCGCAGGAGGAGGACGCGATCCACAACCACTCGGTGAGCCACCAGGAGAGCGCGTCGCTTGGCGTCTCGCGCAAGTTCAGGAACGGCGTTCGCGTCACCGGGTCCATAATGGCCAACCTCGCCGGCATGCTGACCGGCAACACGAAGACGGCGTGGGGGTCCTCCGCGGACCTCAGCATCTCGATTCCGCTCATGCGCGGTGCGGGCGAGCTCGTCAACACGGAGTCTCTGACGCAGGCGCAGAGGTCGTTCATCTACGAGGTGAGGGCCTTCGAGCAGTACAAGCGCCAGTTCATCTGCAGGATAGAGTCCGCGTACCTCGCGCTCGTCCTCGCCAAGCGCCGCCAGGAGAACCAGGACGAGGCGTTCCGGCGCGTCATCCGCTCCACCCGCCGCTCCTACCGCATGGCGGAGGCGAGCCGCATGTCGCAGTCCGACTTCGAGCAGGCCCACCAGAGCGAACTCTCCTCGAAGGCGAGCTGGATCGCCTCATGCCAGAGCTACGAGTCGACGAAGGACTCCTTCAAGATGACGCTGGGCCTCCCGCCCGACGCGCGCATCGAGCCGAGGGAGGGTGACCTCGTGGAGCTGGAGCGATACGTGGGGCGCTTCGCCGAACTTGCGCCGTCAGAATACGACATGGGCGACGGCGAGGGGGCTGACGGCGAGAAGATCGTGCTCGATCCGCCGGACTCGGTGGACGGCGGCGACCTCAAGGCGAGGACAGACGCGGCGATAGCGATAGCCTTCTCGAACAGGCTTGACTTCGCGACGAGCCGCGACGAGCTGGAGGATGCGCAGAGGCGGCTCCTCATAGCGGAGGACTCCCTGCGGGCGGAGGTGACGGTGGGCGCGAGGGCGGCGAACTTCGCGGACCTTGCGGACCCCGGGATGCGGCGCAACGGGGAGAGGCACGGCAAGGTGCACCCGCGCGACTGGACGGCGAACCCGGTGCTGACAGTGGACCTCCCGATCGAGCGCCGTTCGGAGCGCAACGCCTACAGGAACGCGCTCATCGCGGTCGAGGCGGCGGTGAGGAGCTACCAGCAGGCCGAGGACGAGCTCAAGAGCACGATAAGGGGCGACATGAGGTCCATGAACCAGACGAAGGACAACCTACGGATCCAGTTCATGGCCATGAACCTGGCCGAACGCCGCGTGCGCAACCAGGAGATACTCCTCCAGGCGGGGCGGGCGGACATGACGGTCATGCTCGAGGCGCAGGATTCCCTTGTCTCGGCGAAGAACTCGCTGTACGCGGCGATGATCGACTACAAGAACCAGGAGCTCGCCCTCCAGCGCGACCTGGGCCTCCTTGAGGTGTCCGTCAACGGAACGTGGAAAGAGGCCGACCTCGTCGCCCTCGGTGTCATCCGCGCCCCCAGATCCCCCGCCTCCGATTCATAGGCGAGTGGCTGTTTTGCGAAATTGTGGTATAATACGCTTGTTGAAATGTCGATGAAAGGAGTTGGCGCTTGACTGTCGCTTTCTATGCGAACGGGACGAAGGCGGGCGCGCGCGAGTCGAAGCGCGAGCTCGCCAAGGTCGCTGTCGGGCTGGGGATGAATGTCTCTTCGCCCTCCCGGGCAGACGTCGTAGTCGTCCTGGGCGGCGACGGCACCATGCTCAGGGCTGCGCACGAGTTCCCCGGGATTCCGCTGCTGGGGCTGAATCTGGGCGGACTCGGCTACCTCGCAAGCGTCGGCGAGCGCGCCTTCGTGAAGGCGCTCAGAATGCTTGCGCGAGGGCGCTATTCCGTGTCGGAGCGGACCATGCTCGTCGTCTCCGGCGGCGGCAAGTACGCCGTGGCCCTCAACGAGATCGCCTTCAGGGGAGGGCTCTCGGGACGCGCGGCGGTCCTGGACGTGGAGTCCGACGGACGCGCGGTGACGCGCTACATGGCGGACGGGCTGGTGGTCGCGTCCCCCACGGGCTCGACGGCGTACTCGCTTTCGGCGGGCGGGCCGGTCCTCATGCCGGACGTCCCCGCGCTCGTACTGACGCCCCTGAATCCGCACGCGCTCGCCGCGAGGCCGGTGGTGGCGCGCGACACCGTGCGCTTCACCGTGACGCTCCGCCGCCGTCCGGGCGGGGCCGCGGAGCCGGTCGGCGTGTACGCCGACGGCGAGCCCGTCTTCGAGGTCGGCGTGGACGAGTCCGCTGAGATCCGCAGGGCGTCCGTCACCGCCAAGCTGGTGGAGCTTGACGGATACAATCCATACGAGGTGATGAGCCGGAAACTCGGCTGGACCGGGAGCAACGTGAAATGAGCATAGACGAACTGAACGCAATCGTCGACTCCGGGGGGATCGACGAATTCATCCGCGTCTGCGAGGCGCGGCAGTGCAAGGAGCTGTCGAAGATAGCGGACACTATAACGGACCGCGGCGACATTCGCCTCGTCCTCCTCGCCGGCGGCTCCTCCGCCGGGAAGACGACGACCGCGAAGCGCCTCTCCACCCAGCTCGCCGTGAACGATGTCGAGTCCGTACACCTGTCGACGGACGACTACTTCGTGGGCGACGCGCGAAACCCGCGCGACGAGAACGGAGAGCCGGACTACGAGACGATAGAGGCCGTGGACACGGTACGCCTCGCATCCGACATAGAGGCTCTCATAGAAGGGAAGCACATCCATGCGCGCAAGTTCAACTTCGTCAAGCACGACGGGTTCGACGACCCGGATGTGACGTCCGTCCCCGAGAACGGCATCGTGATCCTCGAGGGGCTGCACGCCCTCAACCCGAAGCTTGTCGAGCGTCTCGACGGATCGGGGCAGTTCCGCATCTTCATCGAGCCGAAGACGCAGCTCGAGGTCTTCGCGACGACCCGCCTGCCGCCCTCCGCCGCGCGCCTCGTCAGGCGCATCGTGAGGGACAACCAGTTCCGCAAGATGGACCCGGTGGAGACGTTCAGGCTCTGGCCGAAGGTACTCGCAGGCGAGGAGAAGTGGATAGACCCGTTCCGTCCCAATGCGGACATCGAATTCGACTCCGCCCTCCTGTATGAACTCGCAGTCCTGAAGCCCTACGTCTGCGGACTCGTCGAGCGCGTCCTTTTCAAGGAGCCGGACGAGTGGCGCGCCGAGGCGCTGAAGAGGCTCCTGGAACTCGTCCATGCGACGGATCCGACGAAGGTCCCGGGGGACTCGATCCTCCGCGAGACCATCGGCGGCAGCCAGCTCGACTATTGAGCAATACCCCTGATGGGTTAGGCTTTTCGCCGTAAAGTGGCGCCGCACAATGTCGATTTTTATGGTATAATACCGGACATGAAAATCAAACTATTGTCGGTTGCGATTGCAGTTTTCGTCGCGGTGTCCAACGCCTTCGGCTCGGACGGCACGACGGAGTCACCGAAGCCCCTCAAGGTCCTGATGATCGGGAACAGCTTCTCGATTTGCTGTCTCACCCACACGCCTTCCGTCGCGAAGGACATGGGGTGCCCGCTGGACATGGTGTCGCTCTACATCGGCGGCTGCTCCCTGGAGCGCCACTGCTCGAACATGGCAGTCGCCTCGACGAACGCCATGTTCCGCCCCTACAAGACGACATGGAGCTATGCGTCGCTCGAGGACCAGTCCGCAGTGCCGTTCGCCGCGTCGCTGACGAAGGACGAGTGGACCGACGGGCGCACAGGCAGGCTCCGCTCCGAGATGAAGTCCAACATCCCCGCAATGCTCGTGGGGGACAGGTGGGACGTCGTCACGATCCAGCAGGCGAGCCACCTGAGCTGGAACAAGGAGTCCTACCATCCATGGGGCGACGACCTCGTCGCGAAGATCCGCGAGCTCGCCCCGCAGGCGCGTATCGTCGTCCAGGAGACGTGGAGCTATCCGCCGTGGGACGGTCGCCTGAAGCAGTTCGGATTCGACCAGGTGGACATGTATGCTCGGCTGCGCGACGCCTACGCGGAATTCGCCGGCAAGTACGGCTTCGACGTGATTCCGACGGGGACGGCGGCGGAGTTCTGTCCCGACCGCAACAAGCTCTTCACCGCCCCCGACTTCCACTTCAACAAGGTGCAGGGCGAATACCTCCAGGCGCTTGTGTGGACGGCAAAGCTCTTCGATGTGGATGTGACGGAGTGCGCATATCGTCCCGAAAAGCTGGACGCGGCGCGGGCGGACGAGCTCAAGCGCGCGGCGATGGACGCCGTCCTGTCCCGGTCGTCCGAAAGCGAAAGGAAGATGTCCTGGTCTCCGGTGCGCCGCGCCTATCGCGACGAGCGTCCGACGCGCGGCAATACGAACATCCTGAAACTCCAGCCCATCGACGACGCCTCCTGGATATGGATGCCCGGCGACGACGGGCTCGTCAAGGGCGGCGATGTGAAGTTCATGGCCTTCCGCTGCGACTTCGAGTCGACGGAGGCGGACGGCACGCTTGTCCTCGACGTCTCCGCGGACGAACGGTACATGCTCTATCTGGATGGCATCCTCGAATCGATGGGCCCGAACCGCTCGACGGTGGAGAACTGGCAGTACAATACCTATATTTCCTGCCTCAAGCCCGGTAAGCACACGATGTCCGCCTTCGTCTGGAAGACGGGCGACCACGGACCCCTCGCGCAGCTTTCCTGTCGCGGCGGATTCATCCTCAAGGCGGGCGGCGCCTACGACGCGAAGCTCACGACCGGCAAGGCGAAGTGGACGGTCGCGCGCCAGACAAACGTCAAGCCGTCCGGCAAAGATGACGGAGCGTGGGGGACTGGTTCGCAGTTCACCATCGCCGGGTCCTGGCCTGGCCGGGTTGAAGACATCCCGGCTGCGGGCTTCAAGCCCGCAGCTGTCGTGCGCGGTGGCGCGGGACGGAATGGCCCCATGATATACGGTACACGCACAGACGGCTGGATGCTCTTTCCGTCGCAGATTCCGGACCAGATGATGGATGGCAGTTCCGGCGTCCCGCCCTGTGGAACAGTTCGCGCCGTGACCCGAGACGCCTCCTGGCGCGGCAATCACGTCTACACGGAGGAGGAGACGAAGGATCCGCTTGTCGGTGAGTTGAACAGGCAAATCGACCCCGATGAACTCGGGACGGGTGTCGTCATCCCCGCGCATACGCGCATCCAGGCGGCGTGGGATATGGCGCGATACCAGTGCGTCTACCCGTTCCTGATCTGCTCGAAGGGAAAGGGCGCGCGCGTCTCGCTGTCCTTCACGGAATCGCCGCGCGACGGACGGACGAAGCGGAAGGGCGACCGCAGTGAAATCGTCGGAAGGTACCTGCAGGGCTTCGGCGACACATTCGTCTGCGACGGACGCGAAGACGCACTCTTCACATCTCCGTGGTTCCGCTGCGGCAGGTGGTGCCGCATCGACATAGAGACCGGCGACGAGCCGCTGACCATCGAGGAGATTGCGCTGCTCGAATCCCGCTACCCGCTGGAGCTCGAGAGCGAGTTCGCCTCGCCGGAGGATGCGTCGCTCGCCGACATCCGCAGGATTTGCGCGCGGACGATGCAGATGTGCTGCCACGAGATGCTCTTCGACTGTCCGTTCTACGAGCAGCAGATGTATCCTGGCGACACGCGTGTGCAGCTGAACGTCCTCTCGGCGATGAGTCGCGACGAGAGGATGATCAAGCGCGCGATCGAACTCTTCGATCTCGGCACGCGCGACGACGGGATGTGTCCGTTCAACTGGCCGACGCGCGGGCTCCAGGAGGGCGCGAGCTACACGCTATGCTACCTCTGCATGTTCGGGGACTATGCGATGAACCATGCGGACCGGGCATGGCTGAGGGCGCGGTTGCCGGGTTTGAGGAAGTCGATGGCGGGAATCGAGTGCTACGAGAACAAAGAAGGACTCCTCGTCAACCTCCCGGGCTGGAATTTCATGGACTGGGCGGAGGGCTGGAGGCTCGGAAACGTCCCCGGCACGCTTGATGGCGAGGGGCTCGTCTCGGAACTCAACCTCTTCTGGGTGCTCGCCATGAAGAGCGCCGCGACGACCGAGCGCGCGCTCGGAAACGAGCTTCAGGCGAAGTACTGGGAGGAGAAGTCCGCACGGCTCAAGAAGCAGATTGTGAAGAAGTTCTGGGACGGGAATCGCGGACTCCTCGCGGACGACCCCAAACACACCTCGTTTTCCGAGCATGCGCAGTGCCTTGCGCTTCTCGGGGATGTGCTGTCGGCGGATAAGGCGGAGACGGCGTTTCGCCACCTTGTGGAGGATGGCGACCTTGCGCGCTGCACCGTCTACTTCTCCTACTATCTTTTCGAGACGTACTTCAAGTTCGGGCGCGGCGACCTCTTCCTCAAGAGGCTCGGCCTTTGGCGCGACTATATTGCGAAGGGGCTCACGACTACGCAGGAGGCACCGGACAGCGGTAAGAACGGACAGAAGGAGTCCCGGAGCGACTGCCATGCATGGGGCGCGCATCCGATATGGTTCATGCAGACGGGCCTCGCCGGAATCAGGTCCGATGCGCCGTTCTTCCGCAGGGTCCGCATCGCGCCGTGTCCGGGCGGACTGAAGAGCCTCAAGGCGTCCCATCCGCATCCCGACGGATGGATCAAAGTCGACCTTGCCTTCGACGGCGATGACGTGAAGGGATATGTCGACACGCCTGTCTCGGGGGTGTTCGTCTACGGCGGACGGGAGATCGAGCTGGAGGCCGGGCATACGGAGCTGTAGGACAGGGAAGTAACCCCAGGCGAAAAAAAGGAAGGGCGGACCGATCGGTCCGCCCCTTTTTTGCATCGTGATGCGCCGTGCGCGTTAGCAGACGCCCTGGGCGACCATCGCGTCTGCGACCTTCGTGAAGCCGGCGATGTTCGCTCCGACCACGTAGTTGCCCTCGTGGCCGTACTTGGCTGCCGCCTCCCACGCGTTGTCGTGGATGGCCTTCATGATGCCCTTGAGCTTCGTGTCGACTTCCTCGGCCGACCAGCTGAGGCGCTCGGAGTTCTGGGACATCTCGAGACCCGAGGTCGCGACGCCGCCGGCGTTTGAGGCCTTGCCGGGCGAGTACATGATCTTCGCGCCGACGAACTGCTCGATGGCGTCGGGGGTGGAGGGCATGTTAGCGCCTTCGCCGACGAGCTTGCAGCCGTGCTTGAGGAGGTACGCTGCATCCTCGCCGTTGAGCTCGTTCTGGCGGGCGCACGGGAACGCGCAGTCGATCGCGTCCGTGATCTGCCAGCTGTTCACCTTCGGGAAGAACTGGACGCCGGCGGACTTGATCTCGGAGAGCTCGCCGCGCTTGACGTTCTTGAGGTTCATGACCTCGTTGAGCAGGTCCTCGTTGATGCCGTCCTTGACGAGAATCGAGCCGGAGCGGTCGGAGAGCGTAAGGACCTTCGCGCCGAGGCGGATGAGCTTCTGGGCCGCGAAGGACGCGACGTTGCCCGATCCGGAGATGACGCACTTCTTGCCTTCGAGTGTTTCGCCCCTCTTCGCGAGCATGTTCTGCGCGAAGTAGACGTCGCCGTAGCCCGTCGCCTCGGGGCGGATCAGCGAGCCGCCGAAGGAGAGGCCCTTGCCCGTGAGGACGCCTGTCCACTCGTTGGCGAGGCGCTTGTACTGACCGAACATGTAGCCGATCTCGCGTCCGCCGACGTTCATGTCGCCAGCCGGAACGTCCGTGTCGGGCCCGATGTGGCGGAAGAGCTCCGTCATGAAGCTCTGGCAGAAGCGCATGACCTCCGCGTCGGAGCAGCGCTGGCCGGGGGTGTGGGGGCTCTGCTTCGGGTTGAAGTCCGAGCCGCCCTTGCCGCCGCCCATGGGAAGGGTGGTGAGCGAGTTCTTGAAGACCTGCTCGAAGGCGAGGAACTTGAGGACGCCGAGGTTCACCGTCGGGTCGAAGCGGAGACCGCCCTTGTACGGACCGATTGCGCTGTTCATCTGGATGCGGTAGCCGCGGTTGACGCGGACAATGCCCTTGTCGTCCACCCACGGAACGCGGAACATGATCACGCGCTCGGGCTCGACCATGCGCTCAAGAATCGCATTCGCCTCGTACTGCGGATTGGCCTCGAGAACAGGATCGAGGGTCATGAGGACTTCGTCGACGGCCTGGATGAACTCAGGCTCGTTGGCATTCTTCGCCTTCACGTCCTTAAGGACGGACTCAACGTACTTGCTCATTGTTTGTCTCTTTCGTTTGTGTTGTGACTCATTTATTAGTGATAAATACTTAACTATTTAAGCACATTCCATGCCATACGCCCTTATGTCTCATTTTAGCGCCATGTTATGACGTAAAATGTAAAAGTCGCAATTTTGACTGTACATAAAATGTAACTTGCAATGAAGCATTTTCAAAATCCCGGTGGAGGTTCCCCACTTTTTCTGGCATGAAAACGGCCACACCCCAGTAAACAAAGGGTGAAGTGGCAATTTTCATTTTGCGTTAAGTGAAAATCCACTTCCGGTTTGTAATCGAACTCCGAGCGTTTTGGCTCTCGCGCGTGCCCTTGCGGCCGCTTCGCGCGACGGAACCCCCTGTGACGCCTGGTTGACACAAGTCACTGCTGTAGGGGGTTGCGTCGCTCCGCGACGCAACAAGGAAGTCCCAACCGCAATTGGGAGACAGTCCCCGTGGGGTTTTG
>CAMOCC010000084.1 GCA_946610035.1 uncultured Verrucomicrobiota bacterium | reverse complement strand
TGTTCGTCTCCCTCGTCGCCTCGTTCATCATCGGCGAGAAGGGCAAGGACCTCACTGGACTGACGCTGAGTACGCTGAAGAGGAAGGAAGCTTGAACCATGACAGCATCACTGCTCCTCGCGGCGCTACTGCCCGTCATCCCCCAGCCCACGTCGTTCACGCCGTCGGACGGCGTCTGCAACTTCGATACGGCGAAGGTTCGCCTCTTGAACGATCCGGGCACGCTCGCAAGCCGCGCGTTCGCCGACAATCCGTCCGAGGCGTACACGATCGCGTTCACGAAGGACGCGATCGAGATCAAGGCGGATGGTCCGCTCGGACTCGTCTGGGCCGACCGGACGCTGAAGCAGCTCAAGGCGGCGGGCCCCGCGACGCCATGCGGCATCCTCGTCGACAAGCCGAAGTACCGCGTGCGCGGGTTCGTGATGGACGTCGGGCGGATGTACCACTCGATGGACTTCCTGCGCGACCTCGCCAACACGATGTCGTACTACAAGATGAACACGCTCCACATCCACCTCAACGACAACGAGATCGAGAAGAACCCGAATGCGGACTGGTCGAAGAAGCAGGCGGCGTTCCGGCTTGAATCTGAGACATACCCCGGCCTGACGGCGAAGGACGGCTCGTACACGAAGAGGGAGTTCCGCGAGTTCATGCTCTACTGCAGGGGCATCGGCGTCACGGTGGTCCCCGAGATCGACGTCCCCGCGCACTCGCTCGCGTTCACGCGCTTCAAGCCCGAGTTCGCGTCGAGGAAGTACGGCGAGGACCACTTCGACCTCGACAAGACGGACGAGATCGTTGAATGGCTCAAGCCGCTCTTCGCGGAGTACATGACCGGCGGCGAGCCGACGTTCATCGGACCCTACGTGCATGTCGGCACCGACGAGTACAACAAGAAGGAGGCGGAGAAGTTCCGCTACTTCACGGACAAGATGCTCAAGATGGTGCGCGGGTTCGGCTACAAGCCGTGCGCCTGGGGCGCGCTCACCCACGCGAAGGGCACAACGCCAGTCTTGGCCGACAAGGACGTCACGATGGACATCTGGCACAATCCGTACTACCAGCCCGCCGAGGCGCTTGAGGCGGGCTATTCCATCGTCTCGGTCCCGGACGGACTCGTCTACCTCGTCCCGTTCGCGGGATACTACTACGACTACCTCGACTGCCGGAGCCTCTTCAACAACTGGGAGCCGAACAGGATCGGAGGCTACACGGTTCCCGAGGATAGGCTCGATCAGCTCGCCGGCGGCAAGTTCGCGCTCTGGAACGACATGCTCGGAAGGAAGAAGGACGGCTCGCCCTACAGCGAGGCGGACAACTGGGACCGCATCTACCCGGCGATGCAGACGCTGTCGCAGAAGTTCTGGACGGGCAAGGCCGGGGGACAGGACTGGGAAGCCTTCGCGAAACTCGCTGACTCGCTCGGCGAGCCGAAGGGCGTGAAGAACTCCCGCACCCACCGCCTTTCGAGGTAGGCGCGTCCCTGTCAGCCAATTTGTGGTATAATATACTCCACTATGGAAAAGAAGACTAATCAATTCAAGGCCGAGATCGCAGAGATGCTTGATCTCGTGGTGAACTCGCTGTATTCGAAGAAGGAGATATTCCTGCGCGAACTCGTGTCCAACGCGTCGGACGCGATCGACCGCGCCAAGTACCTCTCCCTCACCCAGAAGGACCTCGCCGCCGACAACCCCGAATGGTCCATCGAAGTCGCCGTGGACAAGACGTCAGGCACGATGATGATCACAGACAACGGCATCGGCATGGACGCCGACGACCTCGAAAACAACCTCGGCACCATCGCCAGCTCCGGAACAAAGGCGTTCCGCAAGGCCCTCAAGGAGAAGGGCGGCGAAGCGCTCCCCGAGCTTATCGGGCAGTTCGGCGTCGGCTTCTACGCCGCGTTCATGGTCGCGGACAAGGTGCGCGTCGTCACGAAGAAGCGCGGCACTTCCGCCGCGTTCCAGTGGGAGTCCGACATGACGGGCGGCTACACGATTTCCGACGCCGAGCGCGCGGACTACGGAACCTCCATCATGCTCCACATGCGCGAGGACCAGAAGGAGTACCTCGACTACTGGCGCGTCTCCGACCTCGTGAAGAAGTACTCCGACTTCATCGCCTACCCGATCCGCTTCCGCACCGTCGACGTTCCGGCGGACGAGAAGGACGAGGACAGGAAGCGCCGCGAGGAGCGCGAGGCGAAGCCCATGAACACCATGGTGGCGCTCTGGAAGCGCAACAGGAAGGACGTCAAGGACGATGAGTACGCCGAATTCTACAAGCACCTAACACACGACTACGACGGACCCTTCGAGACGATCCCGTTCTCCGGAGAGGGCGCGGTCGAGTTCAAGGCGCTCCTCTTCATCCCGAAGAAGCCCTCGATGGAGCTCTTCATGCCCCAGCAGAAGCGCGGGCTCTCGCTCTACGTCAGGAACGTCTTCATCGGCGACGACATCGAAATGCTCCTCCCCACGTGGCTCCGCTTCGTGAAGGGCGTCGTCGACTCGTCCGACCTGCCGCTCAACGTCTCCCGCGAGATGCTCCAGGACGACGCCGTCATCGCGAAGATAAAGTCCGCAGTCACCTCGAAGGTCCTCTCCGTCCTCGAGGACCTGAAGAAGAAGGGCGAGAGGTACGACGAGTTCTTCGGCGCGTTCGGCACCGTCCTCAAGGAGGGCGTCCACGTCGACTGGGAGCATGCGGACCGCATCAAGAAGCTCCTCAAGTACCCGACCGCCCGCACCGACGCCGGCAAGCGCGTCTTCCTCGAGGACTACGTGAAGGACATGGCGCCCGACCAGAAGGACATCTACTACATCGTCGCCGAGCGCGAGGACGACGCCCGCCGCGCGCCGCAGCTCGAGAAGGCCCGCAAGCACGGATGCGACGTGCTCCTCTTCTGCGATCCCGTGGACGAGTACCTCACGGAGTCCTTCCGCGAGTTCGACGGCAAGAGGCTCGTCGACATCGCGAAGGGCGACGTCCAGTTCGGCAGCGAGGCCGAGCAGAAGGCCGAGAAGGAGGCGAACGAGAAGGCCGCAGGCGAGCTGAAGGGCTTCATCGACACGGTGAAGAAGCAGCTCGAGAAGGAGGTCGCCGACGTGCGCGTCTCCACGCGCCTGACGGACTCCCCGTGCTGCCTCGTCGCCAAGGAGTATGCGATGTCCCCGTCGATGGTCCGCATGATGCGCGCCATGAAGCAGGACGTCCCGGACGAGAAGCGCATCCTCGAGCTCAATGCGGGGCACCCGCTCGTCAAGAAGGTCGCATCGCTCACGGGCGACGCGCAGGCGGACGCGGTGACGCTCCTCTACGACTCGGCGCTCATCGCCGAAGGCTCGCCAGTGGCGGACGGCGCGAAGTTCTCGAAGCTCGTCGCGGAGCTGATGCTCAAATGACGAAGGGCGCGTACGAGTTCAGGGTCCGCACCTACGAGTGCGGACCCGACGGGCGCGCGACGCTCCCGACCGTCTGCAACTACCTGCAGGAGGCGGCGAGCGTCAATGCGGAGTCGCTGGGCTTCTCGAAGACGAACTTCGACGCGGCGGGGTCCAACATCTCGTGGGTGCTCACGCGCCTTCTCGTGAAGATGGAAGAGTACCCGAGGTGGGAGGACGTCGTGACGGTGGAGACCTTCCCGCGTGGCGGACGCAAGATCGTCGCGTGGAGGGACTTCGAGCTGAAGGCGTCCGACGGACGCCGCCTCGGCGCCGCTACGTCGGAGTGGATGCTCATCGACCTTGCGACGCGCAAGATCGTGCCGATTCCGGAGGCCGTCTTCGGATGCCTGGACCCGTCGCTCGCGCCCGTCCTCGGGGCGGACCCGTTCACGCCGCGACTTAAGTTCCCCTGCGATGCGCCGTCCGCCGCGCCGCTCTCGTTCCGCGCGCAGAGGAGCCACATCGACCTGAACGGACACGTGAACAACGTCCACTACATCGAGTGGATGCTGGAGTGCGACCATCCGGCGACGTGCACGTCGATGGAGGTCGTCTTCCGCAGCGAGACGCTTGCGGGCGACGAGGTGCGCGTCGACACGGCCGCCGCCGGCGGCGCGCTCTACCACCGCGTCCACTCGCCCGACGCCCGCGACCACATCCTTGCCCGAACGGAGTGGAAGGCATGAAAAGGCTCCTCCTATATTTTACATTTTACATTTTACATTTTACATTCGCTTCGGCATTCGCTTCCACGACCGTGCCGGTGACGGTGGTGGAGGGGAACCACATGCCGCTCGTGGACGCGGTGCTGGACGGGCGGCGGGCGACGCTGATATTCGACACCGGGGCGTCGCACACGACGTTCGACCTCGGGTTCGTTACAAACGCCTTTCCCGGGGTGAAGCTGATCGAACCGGTGATGGTCGGCGAGTCCAATGCGTTCGCCAAGCCCAGGTTCCTTCCGGCGAAGACGCTCTCCATTGGCGGACGCGACATCGCGGTGGAGGGCGTGATGGCGCTCGACCTCTCGCACCTCGACGCGTCGGTGGGGCGGAACGTGGACGGGATACTCGGGATGGACGTGCTGCGTCCGCAGAGGTTCATCCTCTCGCTAGCGCGGTCCGAGCTCGTCTTCGTGGACGAGCCGTCCGAGGTGCCGCCCGGCTTCGTGCGCGTCCCTTCGCGGCTTGACTCGTCCGGCCGCTACAACCTGCTTGCGACGCTGCCGGACGGCACGAAGCGCGCGATGCTCCTCGACTCGGGCTCGACCTACACGTTCCTCGCGGGGACGAACTCGTGGCCGCTCGCGGAGTCAGCCTCCAGCCTCGCCGCCTCGGACGTGAACGGGCGCGCCCCGCTCGCCTTCCATCCGGGCCTTCCCGGCCTTCTGACGCTAGGTCCGACGAACTTCCCCGTCGCCCCTCTTCTCCTCGCGAGGCCCCCTCTCGACCAGCTCGGCTCCGACTTCCTCCTCAAAGCCGACCTCCTCCACGTCCCCAGCCACATTTTTTTAAGGTAATTTCCCGGGATTTGTGGAAATGCGCCGGACCCCTGTAAATATTGGGTGAAAACGCCTTTTTGGCGCGTTTTCGGGGGAGAAGTCTTAAGAAATCTTAAGACAATCTTAAGAAAATCTTAAGTTTTCTTTTCGAAAATTTTGGCATAATCTCTTTCGTCTGGCACAACCGGACGGAAAGAGATGAAATGATAGCAAGATGTTATTCAGGTTCTATAAACGGCGTTGACGCCTCGACGATAGAAATCGAGGTATACGCGGCGAAGTCGACCAGCTCCTTCGCGATCGTGGGTCTTCCGGACACCGCGGTCAAGGAGGCCAAGGATCGCGTTTCGACCGCGCTCAAGAACTCGGGATACAAGACTAAGGAGGAGTTCGCGGTGACCGTGAACCTCGCCCCCGCCGATGTGAGGAAGGAGGGGCCGATATACGACCTCCCCATCGCGATATGCCTCCTCAAGGCCACGGCACGGCTCGCGACCGAGGCGCTGGACGAATACGGCCTCGTCGGCGAGCTGTCGCTGTCCGGTCGCGTGAGGCGCGTGCGGGGCATACTCCCCATCGTCATGGAGATGCGCCGCATAGGGAAGCGCGCCGTTCTCGTCCCCGAGGAGAACGTCGAGGAGGCGAGCGTCGTAGAAGGGATAGACGTAATCCCCGTCAATACGCTGAGGGAGGCCGCGCAGTACCTCTCGGGCGAAATCCGCATCGAGCCGAGATACACCGATCTTGCGGACCTTGTCGCGAGGGACAAGAACGGCGGGGAGGACTTCGCGGACGTGAAGGGCCAGCAGACGGCGAAGGAAGCGCTTGAAATAGCCGTAGCCGGGGGACACAACGTGCTGCTCATAGGCTCGCCCGGTTCCGGGAAGACGATGCTCGCGCGCAGGGTCCCGTCCATCCTCCCGCCGATGTCCGTCGAGGAGGCGCTTGAAGTATCCCGCATACACTCGGTCGCCGGGCGCGAGAAGGGGGCGGGGACGTTCGTAACCAGGCGTCCGTTCCGCGCACCGCACCACACTGTCAGCTCCATCGGACTCCTCGGCGGCGGCACGCACCCGATGCCAGGCGAGGTCTCGCTTGCCCACAGGGGCGTGCTGTTCCTCGACGAATTCGCCGAGTTCCCGCGCGCCGCGCTGGAGGTGCTGAGGCAGCCGCTCGAGGACGGACACGTGGGCGTTTCGCGCGCGGCGGCGGCATGCGACTATCCGTCAAGGTTCATGCTAATCGCCGCGATGAACCCATGTCCATGCGGGTACCATCACTCCGGCGACTCGCACGAATGCAGGTGCAACCAGGCCCAGATCGTGAAGTACCAGAGCAAGGTCTCGGGTCCGCTTCTCGACAGGATCGACCTCCAGGTCGGCGTGTACGCGGTCAAGCCGGACGAACTCGAATCGATGAAGTCCGGGGTTCCGAGCGCGGTGATTCGCGAGCGCGTCGTCAGGGCGCGCGAGATACAGGCCGAGCGCTACAAGGGACTGGACGGCGTCATAACGAATGCGGACCTTCCGGGCAGGTACTTGAAGGACGCATGCAAGCTCACCGACGCCGCTGTCAAGAGGGTGCGGCATACGATCGAAAGCCTCAGCCTGTCGGCGCGGGCGTACGACAGGGTCCTAAGGGTGTCCCGGACAATCGCGGACCTGAAAGGCTCCGACGCCGTCGACGAGGAGCACGTCTTTGCGGCGGCGGCGTTCCGGGAGCTGGACAGGGAGGACGGAGGGTTCTGGCTGTAGCGGATCCGAAGTGGAATGCGGCTTTGTCCCGCACAGGGCGGCGCGCGCCGCCGATGCGGGGCGGAAAAAACAAAACAAAAGAAAGGAAAGAAACGATGAACGAAACGACAACCAACATGGCGGCGCAGTCCGCGCAGGCTGAAGGCGCGGCGCAGGCGCGGAGGTTCCGTCCCAAGTTCGCCCTCTACAAGGCGAACGGGAAGGGGACGGGATGCGCCATAAAGTTCGAGCTGCACCCGGCGCACGACACCACCGACGGCTCAATCTTCGTCACGATGGCGAACCAGCTCACGGTGGGCGACAGGAGCGGCCCGAACCCGACGTACGCGCGCTTCGACTGGGAGAACGCCGTGTTCATCAAGCTCGACTTCAACGACCTGACGAAGATGCTCCAGGTCTTCCGCGGGGAGTGCGAGTCCATTGAAGACGGGAAGGGGCTGTACCACCGCTCGCCGCGTGCGACGACGCGCATACTCCTGCGCCACAACGTCGAACCGTCGCAGTGCTATACGATGGAGGCGTTCAGGACAATGAACGTGAACGGCATCCAGCAGGACACCCGCACGCACTTCCTCTTCTCGCCCCACGAGGCGCTCGGACTTGCCGCGGCGATCGAGGACTCGCTGGGCGTCATCTGCTTCGGGGTGCCGATGGTGATCGAACACGACACGACTGCGTACAGGCAGGGCGTCAAGGAGATGCGCAATGTCCGTGTCGCCTGACAGGAAGGAGAACATCGGGGTCGTCCACGGCAGGTGGGGCGAGGACGTTGCCGTCGAACAGCTGCGGGTCGAAGGGCTCGTTGTAATCGAACGGAACGTCCGCCCCTGCCGTGCCGACCGCAGGATCGAGATCGACATCGTCGCCTACGACAGGAGGCTGGACATCCTCGTCTTCGTCGAGGTGAAGCAGCACGCGGTCCGAACGGACCGCCAGCGCCGCATGAGGAGCGTCGACCGCCGCAAGCGCGACCTCATCAGGCGCGGTTGCAGGGCCTGGCTGGCGGCGAACCACTGGGACGGCGCCTACCGCTTCGACGTCATCGAGGTGTACGGGACGCCCGAGGACGGGGCGCCGTCCGAAGTGGACCACATACGCCATGTCCGCCTGTTCCCGGAGTCGGAGCGCTTCGTGAACTGGGAGGACTAGGCGCAGGGAATGAACGTTGGAACATGAACTAGACACACACACAGAAAGGAACGGGGAAATGTCAAACAACATACTCAGGAAGATGGGGTCGGCGCTGGAGGAGGTGCTCGCCTCGATAAGAAAGGAATTCGGCGAGATGTCCGTCATCCGCCTCGGCGACGAGGCGAGGAAGGACGTTGAAGTCGTGTCAACGGGCGCGATTTCGCTGGACATGGCGCTTGGCGTCGGGGGGCTTCCGAAGGGGCGCATAGTCGAGCTTTACGGACATGAATCGTCCGGCAAGACGACGCTTGCGCTCCACGTCGTAGCCAATGCGCAGCAGAGCGGCGGGACGGCGGCCTTCATCGACGCCGAGCACGCGCTCGACCCCGCGTACGCGCGGAAGATAGGGGTGGACCTCGACAACCTCGTCGTCTCCCAGCCTTCGAGCGGCGAGGAGGCGTTGAGCATCTGCGAGGAGCTGGTGAAATCGGGGGCGTTCGACGTCGTGGTCGTCGACTCGGTCGCAGCGCTCACGCCGCAGGCGGAGATAGACGGGGCGATGGGCGACAGCCATGTCGGGCTGCAGGCTCGCCTCATGTCGCAGGCGATGCGCAAGCTCACAGCGGCGATTGCGCAGACGAAGACGCTGTGCATATTCACGAACCAGGTCCGCGAGAAGATCGGCGTCATGTTCGGGAACCCCGAGACGACGCCCGGCGGGAAGGCGCTCAAGTTCTACGCCACGTGCAGGCTGCAGGTGCAGAGGATAGGGGCGATAAAGAACGCTGGCGGGGAGGTCGTCGGGAACCGCACAAGGGTCAAGGTCGTGAAGAACAAGGTCGCGGCGCCATTCACCGAGGCGGAGTTCGACATCCTCTACGAGTGCGGCATATCGCACGAGGGGGCGATCCTCGACGCGGCGCTTGCACGCGGCATCGTCGAGAAGCGCGGCAGCTGGCTAAGCTATGGGAAGGAGCAGCTCGCCCAGGGCACGTTGGGTGCGATAGCCTATCTCAAGGAGCACCCGGACGTGGCGTCCGCCATGATCGCACAGATCAAGGAGACGCCCGTGGACCCCGCGAAGGCCAAGGCGAGGAAGGCCGCGTAATGCCTTGCCGCGCACGATACGAGCGCGGGGAGACCATCTCCGAGCGCCATGTCCAGGCGGTCTGGTACGACCGCGACATCCGTCCCCGCGACCTGTTCACCAGGCGCGGGGAGGCTGTCCGCGTTGTCGATCCCGGAAAGTGGAGCCTTGAGGCAGGGCCGGATTTTCTGGACGCAGTCGTAGAGGTCGGTCCGGAGAGGAGGCGACTCAAGGGGGATGTCGAGATACATCTGAGTCCGTCGGACTGGGACCTTCACGGACACGGCGTGGACCCCGCCTACAAGAACGTGGTGGTCCACGTCACATGGGGATGCGGTCCGGATCCGTCGACGCTGCCTTCAGGGGCGGTGACGATATGGCTCGGACGCTTCATGACGGCGAATCCGGGGTTCACGCCCGAGCAGATCGACCTGTCCGCATATCCCTTCGCCAGACTGCCGGCGAACGAGCGTCCCTGCTATGCGAGGCTGAAGTCGGACCCCGACCTCGCGCGGGAGGTGCTGTCCACCGCCGGCGGGCACCGCATCGCCGTCAAATCTGAACGGATTTCTCGGATCCTCGCACTTCGTCCGCACGAAAGAAATCAGGTGCTCTACGAGGAAGTCATGAACGCGCTTGGATACAAGCGCAATTCGTCCGCGTTCCGGCGCATAGCGGAGATAGTGCCATACGCGGCGCTTGTTGCCGAACCGGACAACGCCGAGGCGGCGTTGCTGACGGCGTCCTCATTCATGGATTGGAACAGGGCGGGGCTGCGTCCGCGGAATTTCCCCGAGGTCCGCCTTGCCGCCGCTGCGCGGCTGTTCGGGACGCGGAATGTGGGATGCATCACGGATACGGACGATTTCTCGCCAAGGGCGCTGAGGAGAATGGTGGAGTTCCTTTCGGCTGAGCATGTGATGGGGCGCGGCAGGGCGGCGGCAGTCATCGCCAATGTCATCGTTCCGTTCGCCATTGCCGAGGGGCGCACTCCGTGCGTCCCCGAGTGGCTTCCGCCGGAGGATCTGTCGGAGCCGGTGAGGGTGACGGCGTTCAGGATGATGGGCAGGGACCACAATCCCGCTATGTATTCGGGGAACGACAGGCTCGTTCAGGGACTGATTCAGGTGCATCGGGAGTGGTGCCTGAGGGTGCATCCCGAGTGCGAGGGGTGCGGATTGGTTGGAATGCTGGAGAAACGGCGGAAGATATATTGAGGAAAACGGGCGAAAAGCGGACTTTTCTGCGAGTTATAAAAATATTTAAAAAATCTTCATTTACCCCCTTGCGCTCGTGGGGGTAAAAGTGATATACTATGCACTCGTTCGCCCGATGAGGCGCGGACGTCGATCTTTGAAAGCTGGTGCTTGAGAA